>NZ_VISM01000001.1:2155833-2467916 GCF_007827455.1 Lutibacter sp. Hel_I_33_5 | reverse complement strand
CAAATTAAATATAGTCGATTTTATAAAATATTATATTTAAGAGAAAAAAAAATAGAAAATTTAAAAGTATCAAGAACTTATGCTGACAAGGCAAATAATACATTTAAAAACAAAAAGCAAATAAATAATATTGCCTATGCAAATTATACTTTAGGGACATTATATTCTATAGAAGGAAATCATAAAGCATCTATTCCATTTTACACAAAAGGGCTAGTAAAATTCAAAGAAATAGAGAACTTATCTTATCAAATGAGGATTAATCAACATTTATTTGTTGCTTATTCTATCTTAAATCAACAAGGAAATGCTTTAAAATCTAACAAGAAATTCATTTCAATTAAAGATTCTATTTTTAATATAGAAAAAAGAAAATTCTTAGCGGATTCTCAAACAAAGTTTGAAACTGAAAAAATTAAAAACCAAAAAGAAATAGCAGAATTAGAAAGCAAAAAAAACAGAAACTTATTTATAGGTTCCATTGTAATTGCTTGTTTACTATTAATTGCTTCATTATTTTATTTTGGTCGCTTAAAAGCTAAGAAAAAAACAGAGTTAATAGCTTTAGAACTAAAAGAAATTCAAAAAAGATTAGCGCTAGAAAAACAATATAAAGATTCAGAATTAAAAGCACTAAAAGCTCAGATGAATCCACATTTTATATTTAATGCTTTAAATTCTATTCAAGATTATATTGTTCTAAATCAAAAAAACTTAGCTAGCGATTATTTAGGGAAATTTGCAGACTTAATTCGAAATTATCTTCATTTTAGTGATTTAGGATTTATCTCTATTCCTGATGAAATACACAATCTTAATTTATACTTAGAATTAGAAAAACTACGTTTTGAAGAACAACTGCAATATTCTTTTAAAATTGATGATAATGCAAATTCTGAAACAATAAAAATACCAACAATGCTAATTCAACCTTATGTAGAAAATGCATTAAAACATGGTTTGTTACACATAAAAGAAGAACGAAAGTTAAGTATATCTATAAGTAAAGAGTCTAATAAAATTATAGAGTGTATTATAGAAGATAATGGTGTTGGAAGGGAAAAATCAAAAGAATTAAATGCGAAAAAAGAATTACATCATAAATCTTTTGCATCCAATGCTACATCACAACGATTAGATTTATTAAACTTTGGCAAAGAAAAAAAAATAGGTGTAGAAATCATAGATTTAAAAGACGATAGTAAAGCTTTAGGAACAAAAGTTATTTTAAAAATACCTGTTATAAAATAATATACATGAAGGCATTAATTATAGATGACGAGAAAAAAGCAAGGCAAGTTCTAAGAATTTTAATTGAAGAAAACTGCCCAAAGATTACAGAAATTTTTGAAGCAGAAAATTTACTTAATGGAGTAGATTTAATTAAAAATGAAACACCAAGTATTGTTTTTTTAGATATAGAAATGCCAGAACATTCTGGTTTAGAAATCCTAAATTATATTGAAAAAGAAGTTTATAATTTCGAAATTATTTTTACAACTGCTTATAGTGAATATGCAATAAAAGCTTTTCAGCTATCTGCTATAGATTATTTATTAAAACCCGTAAGACCAAATCAAGTTAAAGAAGCTGTTGATAAAGCAGTGGCCTTTTTAGGAAACTCGCAAATAAATAAAAGATTAACAGAACTAAAAGAAAGTCTTCAAGATTCTAATTTCAAAAAAATAGGATTACCAAATGCAGATGGAATAAAATTTGTTAATTTTAATGATATAATTTCTTTAGAAGCAGATGGAATGTATGCAAAAGTATCTACAAAAAATGATGGTACTATTTTAGTCAGCAAACCTTTAAAGTTTTTTGTAGATCTATTACAAAATATAAATATATTTTATAAACCTCATCGATCATATCTTATAAATTTATCTTACATAAAAGAATATATTAAAAAAGATGGCGGGTACATTTTAATGGAAAATGATAAAGTAGTATCAATATCTAAAGATAAAAAAGAAGAATTTTTAACCATTGTACAAAACATCTAAGGAGTTTAGAAACTCATATCTACATTTCAGAAATTTGCCTCTAATTTAAATAAATATTAGGGGCAATTTTGTTTTCATAAAAAATCAAGAAAATATGAAATCAAAATTATTTTATTTACTTTTTCTAATCTCAAGTTTGAGTTTTGGACAGAATTGGACACAAGTAGGAAGTGCTAAGTTTACAAATTTTGCAAAGGATGCGGCAATGGCTTTTCATCCAACAACGGGAAATCCTTATGTTATTTACGCAAATGTTTTAGACGCCAACAAACCTTATGTTGTTAAGTTTGATGGCACAAACTGGGTGGCAGTTGGTACAGGAGCTATTATAGCAAATGAAGCAGTATTAATTAACATTGCCTTTAACCCATCTACAAATGAACCTAATGTTGCTTTTAAAAATAAAACAACAAATAGAATTGATATTTATAAATTTGATGGTACAAATTGGGTTGCTATTAAAACAAGTTTAAACGGAAGTGATGCCATTAGAGAAATTGCGCCTTTAAGTATTCAATACGATACGAATAATAATATTTATGTTTTTGGACATCAAAATGTCTCAAATAACACCGCTAATCATCTATTAAGAAGGTTTTATGATGTAGGTGTTGTAAATGGAGGCGGAACTTCTTCTTGGAGCTATGATCAAGTTTATAGCATTAAAGCTATGGCAACTTATCCAACAGCATATAATAAATATGTAGTTAATAATACGATAAATCACACTGCAGTTGTACAACGTGCAGATGTGTATCAACACATTTTTAATACTGGTAATAATGATTATCATAAAAACATAGATCCAGCAAGGTTAATAAAAATGACCTCAGTTTCTGGAGGAAATTATTGGGCAGGGCAAAATGAAGCTGTTGGAAACGCTGGAGCTAAAAGAATAATTTTTGGATATAAAGACCAAACAACTCCACAACCTCTTAATACAACTAATAATACTAGTGATATTTTAAGTTTAGCAGAAGACAAAACTCAAAACAGAGCATATTTAATGTATTCTGATTCTAGTGATAAGTTACAATTTCAGAAATACAGTTCTTCTTTCTGGTCTACATTACCCGATTTAAATATAACCACTAATACGGCTGATTTTTTTAGCGGAATAAAATTTAATTCTACAGATAATCACCTTTACTTATTCTTTTTAGATGGAGGTAAAGTTTCTATAAAAAAATATCAACCAACGCCTTCAATAGCTAAATATTATGTTAATGCAAATGTGTCTGGAGGAAATAATTCTGGAGATTCTTGGGCAAATGCAAAATCTGATTTAAAAGATGTTTTTAATGAAATTGGAAATAATACTTCAGAAATTTGGATTGCTAAAGGAACTTATAAACCAGGTACTGGAAGATCGGATGCTTTTAATTTAAGTGTAAATAATCTTAAAATTTACGGTGGTTTTGCTGGAACAGAAACAACAATTTCTGAACGTAAAATAAATGACAATCCAACAATTCTATCGGGAGATTTGAATGGAGATGATACAGGCGTAGATTTTTCTGCAATGGGCAGAACTGAAAATAGTTATCATATTGTAAAATTAAACGCAAATGATATTATTATTGATGGAATTCAAATAAATGATGGACACGCTAATGGTACTTCTACCAATGCTTATGGATCTGCAATTTTAGTTGCTGATACTGCTAATTCGCTAACTCTTAAAAACTGTTCTTTTAAGAACAATGTTGGATTAACAGGAGGAGCAATAAGAGCCTATTTTGATATAAATGCGAGTATTAATATTCAAAACAGTGTTTTTAACAATAACCTTAGTAGGTATGGTTCTGTGGGATATTTTTTAACGAATAAGAATAGAACAGTTACTTATAATATTACAAACTGTTTATTTACTAATAATACTTCAAAAGATAAAAGCGGAACAGAAAAAGGATATACAGCAAGTGCTTTATGGATAAGGGCGAACGCTTCTGGATCTAACGTAACTTCAAACATAACAAACTGTACGTTTGCAAATAATACTGATATTGGAACACAAGCCAGTACAGAAAGAGGAGTTCTAAGTTTAGCTAAAAATACTGGAGGTAGTAGCACACACAATGCAAACATTTCTAATAGCATCTTTTATAACAATAAAGGAGCAAGCAATGTTGTAACAAAGGCAATCAATAAAGGTCATGTTTCATTACCAAATACAACACTTGTAAACAACTCAATTGATGAGGATAACTTTTCAAATTTAGCTTTTTTAACAAATACTAGTAATTCAGATCCATTACTAGCATCAGATTTTAAATTACAAGCTACTTCTCCTGCTGTTGATACTGGTGATAATAGTAAAATTCCGAGTGGGGTTACTTTAGATTTAGCTGGAAATTCAAGAATCTACAATACAACTGTAGATATGGGAGCTTTTGAATATGATCCTGCACAAAATAATAGAACTTTAACAATTACTGCGACCAATGGTAATATAACAACAAACCCAAATCCTACAAATGGAATTTATACAGACGGTACAAGTGTTACACTAACAGCAACCCCAGATACTGGATATCAATTTAATGGTTGGTCTGGAGATGCAACTGGAACCACCAATCCATTAACTATTACAATGGATGCTGATAAAAACATTACTGCAATGTTTATTAAAACACAGCGTACATTAACTATTGTAGAAACAAACGGAACTATAACTGTAAATCCAACTCCTACAACAATAACTGGAAATAGTGGAACTTTTGATGACGGAACTGTAGTGACTCTAACTCCTGTTCCAGATTCAGGATATGAGTTTTCACATTGGACAGGAGATTTTGCAGGAACTGGTAATACAAACACAACAAATCCATTAACTATTACGATGGATGCTGATAAAAATGTTACTGCAGTTTTTGCTAAAATCCAACATTCATTAACTTTAACAGCAACAAATGGTAGTGTAGCTACAAATCCAAACCCTACAAATGGAACGTATGATTACGGAACTGCAATTACTTTAACTCCTACACCAAATGCAGGTTATCAATTTGATGGGTGGTCTGGTGATGCATCTGGAACAACAGATCCATTAACAATTACAATGGATGCTGACAAAAATATTACAGCTATGTTTAGTAGGATTCAATACATTCTAACATTGACTTCCTCAAATGGAACTATCGTTACAAATCCAAATCCAACAAACGGAAAATATGATGAAGGAACCTCTGTTACATTAACAGCAACTCCAGATACTGGATATGAATTTAAGAATTGGGCGGGTCATGCTTCTGGGACGACAAATCAATTTACAATTGTTATGAATGGACATAAAATAGTTACTGCCACTTTTGTAAAAATACAACGTACATTAACAATTACCGCAACAAATGGAACCGTCTCAATAAATCCTATACTTAAAGGAAAATCTACTTATGATGATGGAGAATCTTTAACCTTAACAGCAACTCCTAATACAGGGTATCAATTTGTTAATTGGTCTGGAGATGCATCTGGAACTACAAATCCATTATCAATAACAATGGATGCAGATAAAAACATTACTGCAATATTTAGTTCAACTGCAAGTATAGATGAAGAGAAAGGAATTGAATATTTTATATATCCAAATCCAGCTAAAAACACCTTAAACATAAGGAGTAATTCTAAAGTTGAAAAGGTTTCTATCTATAACTTACTTGGTAAAAAAGTAATAGAAACAACAAAACTTAAAATCAATTTAGAGAGAATTAATTCAGGAATCTATTTATTAAAAATGAAAACTGAAAAAGGGATTATCACTAAAAAAATAATTAAGGAATAATTCCATAAAAGAAAAAGTTAGTTTAAAGAAGTCAGGATAATATTTATTCTGGCTTCTTTTTTTTCATAAAATGACGCAACCTTTTTTACAAACTGGTATCTAATAATAAATGTCACTAATGAAACTCATAAAACGCTATAGACTCGAACTTGCTTTAACTACCATGTATTTATTTATTTCTGGATTTATTTATTTACTTTTCTTTTAGTAAAAAATTAATTCTAGTTAAATAATTCTTCTTTTAAAATTATAAATTTTAATGATTTAACTTTTTTGGAAAAAAAATATTAAAACTTTCCACTTATATTTGCCTCCAAATTAAAATCATTCTTAATGAAATCAATTATATCTATAGTATTTGTAACACTTCTATTTGTTTCATGTTCTTCAACTGAAACTATTGAAGAAGAAGTAATTGATTATGATTCTCTTAATGAAATAGAAATTCAAGATTATATTTCTAAAAACAATTTAACTCCTAAAAAAAGTAGCACTGGGTTATATTATATAATTATCGATAAAGGCACAGGGAAAACCCCAACTCTTTCTTCTAATGTAACTGTTTATTATAAGGGATACACAACTGATGGAATTGTTTTTGAAGAAAGCCCAGATATTGGTGTTAATTATGATTTAAATAGACTAATTCCTGGTTTTTCTGAAGGAATAACATATCTTCAAGAAGGTGGTTCTGCGAAACTAATTATTCCTTCTAAAATTGGATATTCAGGAAAATTATCCTCTTTTAATCCATTAGGGGGTAAAGTAATTATATTTGACATTAAATTGATTAGTGTAAACTAAAATATTATTTACTTTTCATTATACCTAAACTCACAATAGGCATTATTTTATTACTAATAATTTTCATGAAAAATCATTTAACTTACTGGCATTTAATCAATTTTTAAGATTTAAATATAATTTAATATATTTGGTAAACCAAATTGGCACACCAGTTTGGTTTACCAAATATATTAAATTAAAATAAAAAAATATCGAAAAAATGATTACTTTAAAATTTTTAAAACAAACAAAAAACTATTTAGGAACATTAGTTTTTTTACTAGCATTTAATGGGTTTTCTCAAGAAGTACCTGTAACTTCAACTAATACAGAAATTACTACTGGAATTACTGTAGAATTTGCATTTGATGAAGAAAAATCTGATACAAAAAATAATGTAAAAGAAAGAATTACAGATAATGACCCAGATACTGATTGGGCTGGTAATTTAGGAAATGCAACAGGAGAAGCATCAATTATTATTAATCTTGGTGCCGCTTATAACTTAGCTGAATTTCAATACCTAACTGTTGCTAAAAGTGATCCTTATGCTTTTCAATTTTTAGTATCTACTACAGGAAAAGAAGCTGCAGATTTTACAGATGTTTTCAATGGAGCTAAACAACAAAGTAATTTAGATGGAACTTATAAGCAATTTATATTACCAAGTGTACAAACTGGGGTTACATATGTAAAATTAATTTGTTTTGGAAGAATAAATGCTACAACAGAAGCTAACACAAGTGCTTGGAATACAATTAGTGAAATAAAATTCTATAAAGAAGCATCTACAGCTTCTACAATAAGTAATGAATTGAGCAAAGCTTCTATGTATCCAATACCTGCAAACCAACATTTAAATTTAAAAAACATAAATGAAAGAGTCAATAAGATTGAAATTTTCAACGTTTTAGGTAAAATGCTTATCTCAAGGAAAATAGAAAATTCAAATCAAACTTTTGACACTTCAAAATTAGCTAATGGAATGTACTTAGTTAAGTTTTCTGATAAATATAATGTTAGTGCATCAAAAATGATACTTATACAACATTAATCGCAATTTGAAAGTATTAAAAAAGGCGAAACTTTTTAGTTTCGCCTTTTTATTTAAGTTATAATTGACTTAATAAAACCATCAATTTTATCAACTCCATTTTTCTCTAACGCTTTTATAAAAGCAGAACCAATAATGGCACCATTCATATAATTACAAGCAGTTGTAAAAGTTTTGTTATCAGAAATACCAAAACCAACAACCAAATTACTTTGAAGATTCATTGATTTTATTCTTTCAAAATAAGCTATTTGCTGATTGGAAATTTCTCCCTTTGCACCTGTAATTGAAGCAGAAGCAACAACATAAATAAAAGCATCCGAATAAGAATCTATTTTTCTAATTCGTTCTTCGGATGTATGAGGTGTAATTAAAAAGACATTTGTTATTCCATATTTTTTAAATAACTCTTGATAATGATTTTCGTACTCAATCATTGGTAAATCTGGTAAAATAACGGTGTCGACTCCACAAGATACACAAGCTTCACAGAACTTTTCTTCACCATATTTTATCACCTGATTCAAATACCCCATAATCACTAACGGAGTTTTATTTGTCTCTTTTATAGATTTTAACTGATCAAAAATCAAGTCTAAATTTATTCCGTTTTTTAATGCAACCTGGCTACTATCTTGTATCGTTGGGCCATCTGCTAATGGATCTGAATAAGGCAAACCAACTTCAATAAAATCTACACCGCTTTCAGATAAATTCTGAATTACTTTTGTAGTATCATTTAATTTTGGAAATCCAGAAGTAAAATAAATTGAAAGTATTCCTTCCTTTTTTTGATTGAATATATTTTTGATTGAATTCATTTCTAAAGCTTTTGGCTTTTAGCTAATGGCTAATCGCTTAAATGTTTAATATACGTTTCTAAATCTTTGTCTCCTCTACCCGATAAATTAACAATAACAACTTGATCTTTTCTTAAATTCATCTTAGGTAAAACAGCCAATGCATGGGCGCTTTCTAATGCAGGAATAATTCCTTCAATTTTAGTTAATTCATAAGCAGCATCTAATGCTTCTTTATCAGTCGCATTCATAAATTCAGCTCGTTTACTTTCAAATAAATAGGCATGTAAAGGGCCAACTCCAGGATAATCCAATCCTGCAGAAATTGAATATGGTTCAACTATTTGACCATAATCATCTTGCATTAAAATAGTTTTACTTCCATGGATTACACCAACTTCTCCTAATTGAGAAGTAGCAGCACTTTCTCCGGAATGAACTCCTAAACCTGCAGCTTCAACAGCAATTAACTCAACTTTATCATCCTCTAAATAATGATAAAAAGCACCAGCCGCATTAGAACCACCACCAACACAAGCAATTACCGTGTCCGGATTTTCTTTACCAGTTTGTTCTTTTAATTGCCATTTCATTTCTTCAGAAATAATAGCTTGTAAACGCGCTACCATATCTGGATAAGGATGTGGCCCAACTACAGAACCAATTAAATAATAGGTTTCAGGATTCTGAATCCAGTAACGAATTGCTTCATTAGTAGCATCTTTTAACGTTTTACTTCCGCTTGTGGCAGCAACAACTTTTGCTCCTAACATTTTCATTCTAGCAACATTGGGCGCTTGACGTTTAATATCAATCTCCCCCATAAAAACAGTACATTCTAATCCCATTAAAGCGCAAACAGTTGCAGTTGCAACTCCATGTTGTCCCGCTCCAGTTTCAGCAATAATTTTAGTTTTACCTAATTTTTTTGCTATAAGAATTTGACCAACCGTATTGTTTACTTTATGCGCTCCTGTATGATTTAAATCTTCTCTTTTTAGGTAAATAGTAACACCATATTTTTCTGATAATCGTTTTGCTAAATACAATGGTGTTGGACGACCAACATAATCCTTCAACAACGATTTATACTCTTTTTGAAACTCAGAAGATTCGATAATTTGAATATAATTATCTTCTAATTCTTTCACATTAGGATATAATAACTCAGGGATAAATGCGCCTCCAAACTGTCCGTAATACCCTTCTTTTGTAGGTTTAAATTTCATTTTTAAACTTCTTTATATTTTCTATAGATTTTAATCCTGGTTTAATTTCAAATTGACTATTAACATCAACTGCATAAATTGGTAACTCAGTATTTAAAATCTCTTTTACTTCTTTTAATTGTTCTAAACCGATTCCTCCGCTTAAAAAAAATGGTTTTTTGGATGGATAATTTTTTAATACTTCCCAATTAAAAACAACACCATTCCCTCCTCTTTCTTTTCCTTTAGTATCAAACAAAAAGAAATCAACTACATCTTCATAAGGTTTTAAAACATCAAAATTAAATTCATCTTTAATACCAAATACTTTTATAATTTCAATTGGTGATTTAGAAATAAAATGTTGATTTTTTTTCTTTCTTATCTGCTTATTTTCTTCAATAAACAAGGCTCTTCTTTCTGCTAATTGATTTCTTAATTTATTAATATATTCTACAGATTCATCCCCATGTAACTGAATTGCCTCTAACTGATATTCTTCAACCATAGAAATTAAAATCTCTATATATTCATTAACAAAAACACCTGTTTTCTTAATTGATTTTGGGAATTCAGGAATGATTCCTTCAAAATTACGTTTCGATTTATCATAGAAAATAAAACCCAAATACTCAGGTTGCAACTCAGCAACTTGTTGGATATTTTCTAGATATTTCATTCCACAAACTTTCAGCTTCATAATTATCGAATTTGACTGATAAATTCTTGACAAGCTTCACCTGGATTATCGGTTTTCATGAAATTTTCTCCGATTAAAAAACCATGAAATCCAAACTCTTTTAAACCTGTAATAATTTTTGGGTCAGAAATTCCACTTTCAGAAACTTTAACACAAGTATCAGGAATTTGATTCGCTAAAGCGATTGAATGCTCTAAATCTACCTTAAAGGTTTTTAGATTTCTATTATTAATTCCGATGATTTTCCCATCCAAATCATTAATCTTATCTAAATCTTCTTTGGTATGTACTTCATACAAAACTTCCATTCCAAGATCAGTTGCAAGTTGTCCGTAATTTTTTAATTCCTGAGCAGTTAAACAGGTTGCTATCAATAGAATTACATCAGCTCCAATTGCTTTTGCTTCAACAATTTGAAATCCATCCACAACAAAATCTTTCCGTAAAATTGGTTTTTGTTGATTAATAATTCTCGCTTCCATTAAATCTGCCATCGTACCTCCAAAAAATGAAGTATCTGTTAAAATGGATTGAGCTGCAACATTAGCATCCAAATATCCATTTGTTACATCAGTAATTGTAGCCTTGTCATTAATAATTCCTTTTGATGGCGATTGACGTTTAAACTCTGCAATAATTCCTGTAGAACCAACTTCTAACAACGACTTTTTTAACGACAAAGGTGTTCTTTTAAACTTTGGACTTTCTACCAATTTTTTAACAGGAACTTCTGTTTTTATTTTTGTTATTTCCTTCTTTTTGAAGGCTATTATTTTATCGAGTATTGTCATATTATGACTTCGTTTTATTTATTCTTTTATTTCTATTTGTTAAGAAAAAGTAAACTATTATTCCAACTATTAACCCAATTATTGAATGTTTTAAAATATTCTGAGTTTGAATACCCAAAGCTGTCCCCATTAATAAAAATGCAGGGATAATAGATATTAAATCACTTTTTTTCTTCATTTTAAATATTTACTAGTTTTTCTAAAGTCCTTTTTGCTTTTAATCCAAATAACGAATCTTTAGCTTCTTCATATGCATTTTCAAAACTCTTTGTTTCATCAACTATTTGTAATGCAAAAGCTGTATTTGTTAATACTACAGAATTTTGTGCATCAGTTCCATTTCCATCAATAATAGTTTTGAAAATCCTTGCTGCATCAGCTACAGAATTACCTCCAAAAATATCTGATTGTTGCAACCTTTTTTGCCCTAAATCTTCCGGATTAATTAATTGCTCTCCATTTTTGGTAAACAATTTAAATCCCCCAGTTAGGGAAATTTCATCATAACCATCTAAAGCATGCACAATTCCGTAATTAGAATTTTCTTCTTGCAAAATATAATTATACAAACGTGCAACTTCCAAGTTAAATGTTCCTAATAATTGATTTTGAGGTGAACTCGGATTTACCAATGGTCCTAACATATTAAAAAACGTTTTTAATTTTAGCGCTTTCCTTGTTTGCCCAACTGCTTTCATAGCTGGATGAAATTTTGGTGCATGCAAAAAACAAATATTAGCTTTTTCTAAATGACTTTTTAAAATTGATTCATCATTAGTAAATTCATAACCAAAACTTTCTAACATATCTGAAGAACCTGATTGCGAAGACACAGAATAATTACCATGTTTTGCAACTTTCTGGCCAGTTCCTGCAACTATAAAAGAAGTTAAAGTTGATATATTAAACGTGTCTTTTCCATCACCACCAGTACCAACAATATCAATGGTATTATAGTCTGAAAAATCTACTTTTATCGCTAATTCTTTTAACGCATTTCTAAACCCTGAAAGTTCATCAACTGTAATTGGGCGCATCATAAACACCGTTAAAAAAGACGACAAATGCGCATCGTTATATTTTTCTGCGGCAATATCTATCAAGATTTGTTTTGCTTCAGATTTTGATAACCTTTTATGTTGATATAATTTATTTAGTATTTCTTTCATTCTATTGGCTTTTCGCTTTAAGCTCTTGGTTTACAGCTTTGAATAAAATTTGTAACAATCTGCTCACCAACTTCCGTTAAAATAGATTCTGGGTGAAACTGCACTGCACTTATTTGATATTCTTTATGTTCAATTGCTTGAATTCCCCCATCTTCATCTCTTGCAGTTACTTTAATTTGCTCAGGAAAACCTTCATCTGAAGCTAACCAAGAATGATAACGTGCTGCTAAGAACGTTTCATGAATATCTTTAAAAATAACACTTGATGGATCTATGACCCTCATTTCGGTTGCAACTCCATGAAAAACTTCTTCTAGGTTAATGATTTTACCTCCAAAAACTTCTGTGATGGCTTGTAAACCAAGACATACTCCAAAAATTGGTTTTCTACCAGCATACGTCTTAATAACTTCCTTTAATATTCCAGCTTCATCCGGAATTCCTGGTCCTGGAGACAGCATAATTAAATCGTAGTTATTTATGGCGTCAATACTGATTTCATCATTTCTAAAAACTGCAGGAAAATTGCCAGTAATTTTCTCTACCATATGAACCAAGTTATAGGTAAAAGAATCGTAATTATCTAAAATTAATATTTTCATTTTTTATTTATTAGTGTTGGTATTTAACAACCATTCTATAGCTTCTTTTTTCGGTTGGTATGTTATAGCATCTGGTTCAACTTTACCTCCGTATATTTTTTTATTTCTATCTACAAAAATACTTGTTGTTAAAACCATTTTTGTGCCATCGCTTAACACAAAGACATCATTTCCTGTAGAAATTCCATAAGTTGATTGACCAAAAAACTTTGTGTTTTTCATTCCTTTAAAAGCAATCGCAATTGCTTCACCAGAACTACCAGTCTCTCCATCAATTAAAACAGCAATTTTATGAATATCCGATTTTAAAGAATACGAATCTTCTATTTCTAACATTTTTTCATCTCCTACAAAAACACTGTTACTTTTATAACTCCAAGGCAATAATTTATCGTTTGTCATTTTAAAAAACCCTGAAACATCAGTACCTAAAATTGGAGCTAAACCTAAATACATAGGAAACATATTTCCTCCTGTATTTCCTCTTAAATCAATAATATAGTTATTTAAATCATAACTATCTAACCATTTTATTTCATCTTGAATATCATTTGCAAACTGATTTACTTGTCTATCATTTCCTAAAAATTGTGGTATTTTTATGTAACCTATTTTATCAGAAATTGTATCTGAATAAACTCTTGGAATTGGGTTTCTATCATTAAAAATTTTAGCTTGAACATCTTTAGTTAATAAAAAACTATGATTATCTCCTAAACCATATAAGGCTTTGCTAATTAAAGCATGTAACTCTGTCAAGTCATCTTCTTTCTTAATCTCTTCTAACAAGTTGCTTTTAAAAGAATTCCAATTTATTGAATCTTTTCTAATCGAATTGTTTTCAATTATTTCTATAGCTTCTTCAACATATTTCTTGTTTTTATTACAAGAAACTAGAAATATCAACAAACATAAAAATAGAATGTTTTTCATTTTATATATTTTCTGCTAAAGTCAACGCTTTTTTCAACGCTGCCAACTTATTATTTACTTCTTGTAATTCTTTTTCTTCATCAGAATGAATTACAATTCCTGCTCCAGCTTGATAATACAACACATTACTTTTACTCACAAAAGAACGAATTGCAATTGCTAAATTAACAGAACCATCTAAACCAATAATTCCTACTGCTCCGCCATAAAATCCTCGAGACTGATTTTCGTATTTATTAATGAGCTCCATCGCTTTATATTTTGGCGCGCCGCTTAAGGTTCCTGCAGGAAAAGTATCGCCAACAATTTCTATTGGTTTTCCTTTAATTTTTCCTTCTATGGTAGAAACTAAATGAATAACATGACTAAAATATTGCACTTCTTTAAAAACCTCTACAGTTACATTATCAGCATGTTTACTTAAATCGTTACGCGCTAAATCTACCAACATTACATGCTCAGCAGTTTCCTTTTTATCTTCAGAAAGTTTTTTACCAAGTTTAATATCCTCAGCCATATCACCAGTTCTTCTAAACGTACCAGCAATTGGATTGATGGTTGCTTTTCCTGCAGATATTTTTATCTGTGCTTCAGGTGATGATCCCATCAATTTAAAAGAACCATAATCAAAATAAAATAAATAGGGTGACGGATTTATAGAACGCAAAGCTCGATAAACATTGAATTCATCTCCTTTAAATTTTTGTTGAAACTGACGTGATAAAACCAACTGAAAAACATCTCCTCTTTTACAATGAGATTTTGCTTTTCTTACATATTCTTTAAAATCTTCGTTTGTACAATTTGAAGTTTCATCATCTACAATATCAAATGTGTTGGTGTTAAAAACTTGAGATTCTATAATCGTTTCTACTTCAGAAATTCTTGATTCGGTACCTTCTTCTATATTTTCTATCAAGGTCATTTCATCATTAAAATGATTGATAGCAATAATAAATCGATAAAAACTATACTGCATTTCTGGAATTGCAGAAGGTGCATCAGGATTATTTAACTGAACAGTTTCGAAATATTTAACGGAATCATAGGTTGTATAACCATATAAGCCATTAAATGATTTTAGTTCATCATCACAATCTAAATCTATCGTCTTAGAAAAATCAGTAAATAAATCGAAAAAACTTCTATCTATTGTATTTTTAGACAACTCTACTCCTTTATGTGTAACCGTAAACTGATTTTTATCAGCCTTCATTGAAACTACAGGCTCAATACATATAAAAGAAAAACTTTCTTCTTTACTATGATAATCTGAACTTTCTAGTAAAAGTGAATTCGCATATTTATCTCTAAAACGCAAATACAAACCTACTGGTGTTACAGTATCCGATATCCGTTTTTTACTTGTTGTCTTAAATTGTAATTTTTTCATTTTATGTTTTGCTTCAAAAAAAGCGTATTATAAAAAAAGGCTTATCGTGAGATAAGCCTTTTCTTTATTTTTTACATATAGGATCTATTCTCACTTATTGATTAAGAGAGTTCCACCACCATATGTTTATTTGTTTCATCATTGAATGGCAAATGTAGAGACCTAAATCTATTTGAACAAATATTCTTATATTTTTTTTTAACTATATAATAGATTGTAATATGATTAGAGTAAAATAAGTAAAGAATTAATTTTTTATTATAATTATAAATAATTTAGTTTCAATATATAACTATAATTAATATTTAACTTTATTTTAATAACTAATAATTAGTTATTTGCATAGAAATACAAACTTTTGTATAACTATTTGAATTGATTACTACACCAATAATTTTTGATCAGATTATTGGTGTATTTTTAAATAATAAAAAGATTAAATATTTTAAAAAAATAAATTGTGAGCAAAACAATTCTATATATATTTGCCACCAATTTTTAAACAAAAATGAAACATAATAACAACAATAATAATTTCAATAATCCTAATTGTTAGGACTGGAAGGTTGTTGTTTAAACATATATAAATAAAGCCTTCCAAATTTGGAAGGCTTTTTTATTAATTATAGATATTAAAGCATATGAGTAAAATAATGACAGTCGATATTTTATCGAGTATTAAAGGCGCGAAACCTTCGGAAGCGGTTAATCAATTATTTGATGTAATTAAAAATGCACATACAGATAACAATACTTCTAGCAATGGCAATTACAACGCTGTGTCATTAACTGATTTGCGAGAAGATATCGTAGTTAAAAGTTCTGAAATAGAACGCACAATAATAAAAGAAAACTTTCCGAAAGAAAAGAACGGTTATTTAGTAGTTTCAAAAGTTATAGAAGATTAACATGGAGTCGCAGATAAAAAAAACACACCAACAACTGGTGTCTAAACAAATTACTTGCACAGCACTAATTCAAGAAAAATTAGACCTTTTACAGCAAAACACACACAATTCAGTAAACACTTTACTTGATACTATTGCTTTAGAATTAGCGGCTAAAGTTGATGCTAAAATAAACAATGGTGAATCTATAGGTTTATTAGAAGGTATTCCTTTCGGCATTAAAGATGTGTATATGTTTCAGGGCACAAACACAACGGCTAGTTCTAATTTATTAAAAAACTATAAATCGGCTTATACAGCAACGGCAATCCAGAAGTTATTAGACGCAGGTGCAATACCGATTGTAAAAGAAAACTGTGATAGCTTTGGTCACGGATCGTCAAGTGAGAACACCATATTTGGCGCTGTGAAAAATGCCAATAATCCTAATTTAGTTGGTGGTGGATCTAGTGGTGGATCGGCTGTAAATGTTGCAAAAGATTACACCGTATTTTCTATAGGAGGCGACACTGGTGGTTCTGTACGTCAACCTGCTGGATATAATTCCGTTTATGGTTTAAAACCAACTTACGGTCGTATTTCACGTTACGGATTAATGGCTTATGCATCGTCAACCGATTGTGTAGGACCTTTAGCAAAATCGATCGAAGATATTCGTATTGTACTAAATACAATGAGTGGAAAAGATGCTAAAGATCAAACCACGTATCAATCAGAAGATATTAATGATGCTGATATTTTAAATTCCAATACTGTTAAATCTGTTGGGTATTTTAAAAACTTCATAGATTCTGATGCTATTGACACTCAGGTAAAAGCAGATTTTTTAAAAACTATTGAAAAAATAAAAGCCAAGGGTATTGAAGTTAAAGCCTTAGACTTTTTTGAATCGAACACATTAGTTTCTACTTATTATACACTTGCTATGGCAGAAACAGCCTCTAACCTATCGCGCTTAGATGGCACTAACTATGGAAATAGAATTGAATCTGACAATTTAAAAGAAACCTACGCTGTAACACGTTCAGAAAATTTTTCTGAAGAAACAAAACGCAGAATTGTTGGTGGAAATCAAGTATTATCACAAGGGTTTTCAGATGCTATTTACCTAAAAGGATTAGCTTTAAGAGATCAAATCTCACAAAGTTTTGACGCCGATTTTAACGATGTAGATATTATTTTATCTCCAGTAACACCAGCAGCTCCGCCAGAAATAGGAAACAGCTTAAAAGATCCGTTGGCCATGTATTTATCAGACGCATACACCGTTGGTTTTAGCTTAGCACAATTACCAACATTAACCATTCCTAAAGGAACAGTTACAGGATTACAAATATCGGCAGCGAAAAAAAATGACGATAAAGTTTTAACTTTTGCTAACTTTTTAAACGACGTACTATAATGGAATTAGAGCAATTAAACGCAGCGATTGAAGCACAAGATTTAGAGTTGGTTATCGGACTTGAAACACACGTACGATTAAACACAAAGACAAAATTATTTTGTTCGTGTCCAAACACTGAAATAGACAAACCTAACGAAAATATTTGTTCAGTTTGTACAGGGCAAATGGGTGTATTACCCGCTATTAATAAAGAAGCGATTACAAAAGCTATTTACTTTGGAAAAGCTGTAGAATCTAGTTTTTCAAACGAAATCATCTCGTGGGATAGAAAGCATTACGAATACCCAGATAACCCGAAAAATATTCAAATTACACAATACCACAATCCGGTAATTCCAGATGGAAAAGTATCGTGTTTTAGAAATGATGGATCACAGTTTACTGTTGAACTAACTCAAACTCATATTGAGGAAGACGCAGCAAAATTAATGCACGAAAAGAATGTTTCTTTAGTCGATTTTAATAAAGCAGGTGTACCTTTAATAGAAATAGTTACAGAACCATGTGTTCGTAATATTGAAGATGCATCAACCTACGCGCAATACATACAGCGTATTGTTCAAAATTTAAAAATATCGGAAGCTAACCTTGAAAAAGGTGAATTTAAATCGGATGTTTCTGTCTCTTTACGTAAAAAAGGAAGCAACGATTTAAACCCCAGAACAGAAATAAAAAACCTAAACTCGTTTAAGTTTATGGTCGATGCTTTAAAGGAAGAAATTGAAAAGCAACTAAACTATTTTGTTGAGCATAAAAAATTTAGACCCGACCAAACTACCGTTTTATTTGATGCAGAATTAAAGCAAACAAAGACGATGCGTAAAAAGGAGTTTGAAGCAGATTATCGCTTTATCTCTGAACCAGATTTACCTTTTGTTAGTATAAAAGAAGTTGTAGAGTCTATTGATGTAGATACAAGCGCCTTACCTTTTGCCGTAGAGTCAATACTAATTAAAGGTGGTGTTTTACCGCAAGACGCAAAGTTTTTCACTGGAGATTCATTACGATCTGAAACCTTTGTCACGATTAACAACAAGATTGGTGATGCGTCATTTGTTGCGAAAACACTAACCAATAATATTAAACCTGAAGATTATGTGAAGATTCAAAATATTGAAGATTTCACAACCATTTTCTCACTACTTAAAGAAAACAAAGTAACTGTAGTTCTTGCTCAAAATGCTATAAAATCATTATTAGATAATGCTAGTTTTGATTATACAACTTACTTTAAAGAGAATACTATTTCTGAAGCGCAAATTCAAAATGCCATCAAAAAAGTAATTTCAGAAAACGAAGCAGTTGCAAATGATATCAAAGGAGGAAACCAAGGTAAAGCTGGTATTTTAGTTGGTAAAGTAATCGCTATTATTGGTAAAGGTGCTTCAGGAAAAGTAATTAGAGAAGGAATTTTAAGTTCTCTTTCTGGTGAAGTTGGAAGTGAAAATAATGGAAACGAAAAACAAAAAACGAATAGCCAAAAGCAAATAGCTAAAGCAGAAGAAGAATTAACTCAAGTTCCTATCATCATAAAAGATGAATATAGAACACATAAAATCTCTCAACTAACAGAAACTTCAATTAACGAAGAAGTAACTTTATCTGGTTGGGTTTCTAGTGTGCGAGATCATGGGGAATT
This sequence comes from Lutibacter sp. Hel_I_33_5, assembly GCF_007827455.1. Taxonomy (NCBI): domain Bacteria; kingdom Pseudomonadati; phylum Bacteroidota; class Flavobacteriia; order Flavobacteriales; family Flavobacteriaceae; genus Lutibacter; species Lutibacter sp. Hel_I_33_5. The sequence continues at coordinate 2,448,738 of NZ_VISM01000001.1, read as the reverse complement.
AATTTTCATCGATTTACGTGATTCTAGCAATCAAATATTTCAAGTACGATTAAGTAGAGAGTCATTCCCAAATCTAGATGAACTTGTTAAATTGAAACCAGAAACTGTAATTATGGTTACTGGAATTGTTGTTCAAAGAAAAGAAGATGACTATAATGCAGGTTTAAGAACAGGTAAACTAGAATTAGAAACAGCCACTTTAGAAATATTAAATTTATCTAAAACATTGCCTTTTGAAATAAAAAGAGCAATGAAAACAAATGAAACTACTCGTTTTCAATACAAGTTTTTAGACCACAGAAATGACGATGTTCGCAAGGCAATTGTAAATCGTCATAGAGTAATTAAGTTATTACGTGATATTTTAGATGAAGAAGAATTCTTAGAAATTGAAACGCCTATTTTAACCGCTGGAACTGATGAAGGTGCTAGAGAATTTATTGTTCCAACAAGAAAACAAGCAGGTTCTTTTTATACTTTGCCACAAGCACCTCAACAGTTTAAGCAAATGTTAATGGTTGGTGGTTTTGAGAAATATTTCCAAATTGCTCGTTGTTTTAGAGACGAAGATTCTCGTGGAGATCGTCAGCCAGAATTCACACAATTAGATATAGAATTAGCATATGCTAGTATGCAACAAATCATAGATTTAAACACAAAAATGTTTAATGAAGTGGTGACAAAAATATATGGTAAAAAATGGATTTTACATCCGTTTGAAGTTATTACCTATAAAAATGCGATGGATAAATACGGTTGCGACAGACCAGATTTACGTTTCGGATTACAAATGCAAGATATTACTGAAATTGTAAAAGACACTACATTTCAAGTTTTTAGCAAACCTATTGAAGATGGTGGAATTGTAAAATGTATTAAAGTTTCTGCAAAAGAACAAGGTAAGAAACGTATGTCTAAAGGTCAAATTGAAAACCTAACAGCAATTGCTCAACAAAATGGGCTTGGAGGTTTAGCCTATATTATTGTGAATGAAAATGATTTACAATCGCCAATCATTAAGTTTTTAGGTGAAGAGATTGCTGCCAACATTATTAAAGCTGCTGACGCTCAAATTGGTGACATTGTATTTTTCTCTGCTGCAGATTATGCAACTGCTAATAAAGCATTAGATGCTGTTCGCCAGGAAATGGGTAGAATTTTAAAGTTGATTAACTCAAAGGAATTAAGACCAGCTTGGGTGGTAGATTTCCCAATGTTTGAAAAAACAGAAGAAGGAAGATGGACGTTTACACATAATCCTTTTTCTATGCCAGCAATTTATGATTTAGAAAAACATATGACTGGAAATGATGATGAAATTGGAACAATCATAGCGCAACAATATGATTTAATCTTAAATGGTTTTGAAATCGGTGGTGGTTCAGTTCGTGCACATAAAGCTGAAATATTAGAAGCTACCTATAAAAATATGGGGTACAATAAAGAAGAAATGATGAAAAGTGTTGGAACCATGTACAAAGCGTTTCAATACGGTGCTCCTCCTCATGGTGGAATTGCTTGGGGAATTGATCGATTGATGATGATTTTAGAGAAAAAAGCATCTATTAGAGAAGTCATGGCTTTCCCAAAAACAGGATCCAGTGAAGATTTATTATTTAACGCTCCTTCTCCTTTATCTGATAAAAAAGTTGAGGAAATGAATGTAAAAGTGATTAAATAGTGTAAATTTCACTCTATTATAAAATTTTAAAATCTCGCTTCTGCGGGATTTTTTTTATTCTTTTAAATAATCATCGATTTTAGAAATATCAAAATTAAAAATAAACTCATTTTTAAGCTATTTAAGACACTTTCTTAGTAATGAACAAATGTTAATAATTACAAGTTTCATCATCTAAAATACTTTCAAAAAAAGTCCTTTTTTCGTAAATTTGTTAGGAAGGATTAACTCCTTTTTACAAAAATTAAATCTAAATAATTCACTTATCATGAGCGAAGAAAAAAAACATAATTATGATGCCTCCAGTATTCAGGCATTAGAAGGAATGGAGCATGTAAGAATGCGTCCTTCTATGTATATTGGAGATGTAGGTGTACGTGGTTTACATCACTTAGTATATGAGGTTGTAGATAATTCAATTGATGAAGCAATGGGCGGCTATTGTGACACTATTGATGTTACAATTAATGAAGACAATTCTATTACCACGAAAGATAATGGACGTGGAATTCCTGTTGGAATTCACGAAAAAGAAGGTGTTTCCGCATTACAAGTAGTAATGACAAAAATTGGGGCTGGCGGTAAATTCGACAAAGACTCTTATAAAGTTTCTGGTGGATTACACGGTGTTGGTGTTTCTTGTGTAAATGCATTATCAGAACACTTAACAGCAACAGTTCATAAAGAAGGAAAAGTTTGGCAACAAGAATACTCTAAAGGAAAAACATTATATCCAGTAAAAACTATTGGTGAAACTGACTTTACGGGAACCATCGTTACTTTTTCTCCTGACAAATCAATTTTTGCACAAACAACAGAATATAATTACGACACTTTATCTGCACGTTTACGTGAATTATCTTACTTAAATAAAGGAATTACAATCACTTTAACAGATAAGCGTAATAAAGATGATGAAGGAAATTATATCAATGAAACTTTTACAAGTACAGAAGGTCTTCCTGAATTTATTAAATATTTAGATTCAACACGTGAGCAATTAACTGCCAACGTAATTTCTATGGAGGGTGAGAAAAATGGAATTCCAGTAGAAGTTGCCATGGTATACAATACCTCATATTCAGAGAATCTTCATTCATATGTAAATAACATTAATACACATGAAGGAGGAACACATCTTTCTGGTTTTAGACGTGGATTAACGGGTACATTAAAAAAGTATGCAGATAATTCTGGATTACTTAAAAATGTAAAATTTGAAATTGCAGGTGATGATTTCCGTGAAGGATTAACAGCAATTATATCTGTTAAAGTTGCAGAACCACAATTTGAAGGACAAACAAAAACCAAATTAGGAAATAGAGAAGTAACTTCTGCTGTATCTCAAGCAGTTTCTGAAATGTTAACAGATTACTTAGAAGAAAATCCTAACGATGCTAAAACTATTGTTCAAAAAGTAATTTTAGCGGCACAAGCACGTCACGCAGCAAGAAAAGCACGTGAAATGGTACAGCGAAAAACCGTAATGAGTATAGGTGGTTTACCTGGAAAATTATCAGATTGTTCAGAAACTGACCCAGAATTATGTGAAATATTTTTAGTTGAGGGAGATTCTGCAGGTGGAACAGCAAAACAAGGTAGAGATCGTAATTTTCAAGCTATTTTACCACTTCGTGGAAAGATTTTAAATGTTGAAAAAGCGATGCAACATAAAGTTTTTGAAAACGAAGAAATCAAAAACATGTTTACTGCACTAGGAGTATCTATTGGTACAGAAGAAGATCCGAGAGCATTAAACTTAACTAAAATACGTTATCATAAAGTAGTTATTATGTGTGATGCCGATGTCGATGGATCACATATTGCTACATTAATTTTAACTTTCTTCTTTAGATACATGAGAGAGATGGTAGAACAAGGATATATTTATATTGCTACTCCACCTTTATATTTAGTGAAAAAAGGACAAAAAAGAGAATACGCTTGGGATGATAATCAACGTGATTTAATTGCTCAAAAATTAGGCGGAAGTGTAAATATTCAACGCTACAAAGGTTTAGGAGAGATGAATGCTGAGCAATTATGGGATACAACCATGAACCCAGAATTCAGAACACTACGTCAAGTTGTTATAGACAGCCCTACAGAAGCAGATAGAGTATTTTCTATGTTAATGGGAGATGAAGTACCACCAAGAAGGGACTTTATTGAACGAAATGCAAAGTATGCAAATATCGATGCGTAGAACTACGTGATATACCGTATTTAACATCTTAAAAACACATTTCAATTTTTGAAATGTGTTTTTTTTTATATCTTGCCTAAAGTTTAACCAATTATTAATTAAATATACTATATTATGAAGAAGTATGCGCTATTATTTATAGCAACACTTACGTTATCCTTAAATTCAAAAGCACAAGATGGTTTTGAAAATATTTTACTTGCAGACAAGAATGATGCAACCAAATTAATGCAAGGATATTTTGCTCCTGCCATGGAGGGGTTTATTTACAGCATGAACAATGGATGGTTTCATACTGCGAAAGTTCACAAGGTTTTAGGATTTGATTTAACAATAGGATTAAGTGCTGCAAAAGTACCAACTGAAAGAGAATTATTTAATTTAACCGCATTAGGTTTAACTTCTATTTCTGGAGCTTCATCAGCATCAACTTTTGCTGGACCTAGTAATTCAACTAGTTTAACTGTTACAAGGAATGTAACAATTAATGACCCAGCTTCTCCAGCAAATGGACAATCACAAAATGTTACTGCAAACTTAACGTTGCCAGGTGGGGTGGTTGGTGATTTACCCTTAAAAGCTGTTCCTGCCCCATTAGTTCAATTTAATATTGGCTTACCTGGAAAATTTGAAGCTAGTGTACGTTATTTTCCTGAAACTGATTTAGGGGATGATGGCGGTAAAGCAGGAATGTATGGTTTAGGTCTTAAAAAAGAAATTACAGATTGGTTTGGTCCTTTAGGTAAAACTCCATTACATGTTTCTTTATTAGCAGCTTATACATCTATGGATGTAAGTTATGGAATTCCAAATCAGACAGGTGATATTACTATAAATAATGCAAAAGCAGAATTTAATTTATCTGCTTATACTATTCAGGCTATCGCTTCATTAAATTTTCCTTTCATCAATATTTATGGAGGTTTAGGATACGGTAGTGGTAATTCTAGTTTAGTAATGAGTGGTACTTATGAAGGTAATTATTCATATAATATAGCAGGAACTAGTTATACAGAAAAAATTGATTTATCACCACCATCAAACATGGAGTTTGATGCAAGCGGCTTTAAAACCACTGTAGGAGCTAGACTAAGTTTAGGGTTCTTTAAAATATTTGCTGATTATACGTTACAAGAGTATAATACAATTAGTGCTGGTATTGCAATCAGTATCAGATAATAAAAAATACATTTTTATATAAAAAGCTCTTGAAATTTCAAGAGCTTTTTGTTTTTATATGATTTTGTAATTCTCTACTTTTGTGCAACTTAAATTAATGATCATTAAAAACAAATAAAATGAAAGTAACAGTTGTAGGTGCAGGTGCTGTTGGAGCAAGTTGTGCAGAGTACATAGCAATTAAAAACTTCGCATCAGAAGTAGTTGTATTAGATATTAAAGAAGGTTTTGCAGAAGGAAAAGCAATGGATTTAATGCAAACTGCCTCTTTAAATGGTTTTGACACTAAAATTACTGGTACTACTGGAGATTATAGTAAAACTGCAAATTCTGATGTTTGTGTTATTACTTCTGGTATCGCACGTAAACCAGGAATGTCACGTGATGAATTATTAGGCATCAATGCTGGAATTGTAAAAATGGTTTCTGCAAGCTTAATAGAACATTCGCCAAATACAATTATTATCGTGGTTTCTAATCCAATGGATACAATGACCTATTTAGTTCATAAAACAACTGGATTACCAAAAAATAGAATTATCGGAATGGGCGGTGCATTAGATTCTGCTCGTTTTAAATATAGATTAGCTGAAGCTTTAGAAGCTCCAATTTCTGATATTGACGGAATGGTTATCGGTGGACATTCTGATAAAGGAATGGTTCCATTAACTAGATTAGCAACTAGAAACTCTGTTCCTGTTTCTGAGTTTTTATCAGAAGAAAAATTAGAACAAGTAAAACAAGATACTAAAGTTGGTGGCGCCACATTAACTGGATTACTAGGCACTTCTGCTTGGTATGCTCCTGGTGCTGCTGTTTCTGGAATGGTTCAAGCAATTGCATGTGATACTAAAAAAATATTCCCTTGTTCAACATTATTAGATGGTGAATATGGATTATCTGGATTGTGTATTGGAGTTCCTGTTGTTTTAGGAAAAAACGGAATAGAACGTATCGTAGAAATTAATCTAAGTGACGCAGAGAAAGAACACTTAGCATCTTCTGCAGAAGCTGTAAAGAATAACAATACTTCTTTAAATATTTAATTTTAAAAAAAGTATATTTGTATAAGCTAACCTCTCTTAAATAAGAGAGGTTTTTTTTATAATTTTAAAATAAAACCATGAAAAAAATTGTTCAATTATTTATTCTCCTGATAACAGTATCTGTAGTTTCTCAAGAAAAACTAGAAGAAGGCGTTATAAAAATGACAATGAAAATGTCTACTGATAACGCACAAGCAAAAGCTATGTTTCAAATGATTGGTGAAGTTCCAATTACATATTACTTTAAAAACAATATGTCAAGAACAGAACAAAAGCATAATATGATTGGTGACAACACTACAATTATTGATAATAATAAAAAGAAAATGTTATTGCTTTCTGATAACCCAATGGCAGGAAAAATTTATATTGAAAAAGATTTAAATAATAGCAAACCAGATGATGTAACAGTTTCTGAAAACAACAAAACAATGACAATTGCAGGCTACAATTGTATAGGCTATGATGTTGTAATAAAGAAAGGATCAATTGAAACTAAATTAACCTTATTTATGACTGAAAAAATTTCTGCTCCTACTCAAAATACAGTTGTTATTCAAGACAAAATTAAAGGGTTTCCAATGCTTACTATTGTCAACGTAAATCAAGGAGGAATTGACATGGAAGTCGAATTAAAAGTTACCGAGGTTACTAAAAAAGAGGTAGATAATAATCTATTTGACTTTAGCATTCCTGATGGTTTTAAAAAACCAGAAAAACCAAGTCCAGCTGGAATTGATTAATAATTTACTAACCTTAATTTAAGACAAACCAGAAATAACACCATTACTGTCAATCGTCATTCCTTCAGACGCAGGAATAGATGGCAATCCTGGCATACGCATCATTTTACCTAAAATTGGAATAATAAATTGCGCTCCAGCTGCAATCTCTATTTCACGTACAGTAACAGTAAAACCTTCAGGTCTTCCGATTAATGATGCATTATCTGAAAATGATTTTTGAGTTTTAGCCATACAAATCGCAAAATCATTAAAACCTAACCTATCAATTCTACGTAAATTTAATTGTGCTTTTTTACTATACTCTACTTTTTCTGCTCCATAAATTTCTTTAGCAATTGTTTCAATTTTTTCTTTCACTGGACTTTTCCAATCATACAAAGGTTTAAGTTGAGTTGCTTTATTTTCAACTACATTTACAACTGCTTTAGCAAGATTTTGAGTTCCTTTTCCACCTTTAGCCCAACCTTCAGATAAAACAGCCTCTACACCTAATTGTTTACATGCATCAATAACAAACTGCACTTCTTCATCTGTATCTGATATAAACGAATTTATAGCAACCACGGATTCTATATTGTATTTTCTAATATTCTCTATATGTTTTTCAAGATTTCTAAACCCTTCTTTTACACGTTCTAAGTTTGGCGTATTGTATTCTTCTTTTGGAGATTTCCCATGATGACGTAGCGCTCTAATTGTAGCCACTAAAACTACACATTTAGGATTTAACTTAGCGTATGCAGATTTTATATTCAAGAATTTTTCTGCACCCAAATCCGCACCAAAACCAGCTTCCGTTACTACATAATTAGATAAAGAAAGTCCCATTTTAGTAGCAATAATAGTATTGGTTCCTTGCGCAATATTTGCGAAAGGACCTCCGTGAATTATAGCTGGATTTTCTTCTAATGTTTGTACTAAATTAGGCTTAATTGCATCTTTCAATAAAATTGCCATAGCATTCTCAGCTTTTAGATCACTAGCAAAAACTGGCTTTTTATCATAAGTAAATCCAATAAAAATATTTCCTAAACGCTTTTTTAAATTATCAAAATTAGTAGCCATACATAAAATAGCCATCACTTCTGAAGCTGGTGTTATATTAAACCCATCTTCTCTTGGAACTCCATTTGCTGTACCACCTAACCCAATAGTTATCTGTCTTAAAGAACGATCGTTCATATCAATAACACGTTTCCACAAAATTGTTCTTGGATCAATATTTAAATTACTTATCCTACTTTGAATATTATTATCAATTAATGCAGACAATAAATTATTTGCTTTTTCTATGGCGTTAAAATCACCCGTAAAATGTAAATTAATATCTTCCATCGGTACAACTTGAGAATATCCTCCACCTGCAGCTCCGCCTTTTATTCCAAAAACAGGCCCCAAAGAAGGCTCACGTAAAACAACAGTTGCTTGTTTACCAATTTTATTTAATCCTTCTGTCAATCCTATTGAAACAGTAGTTTTACCTTCACCTGTTGGTGTAGGAGTTAACGCCGTTACTAAAACCAAGTTATTTTGATTTACTTTTTCATCATCAATTAAAGATAAAGGTAGTTTTGCCTTATACTTTCCGTACATTTCTATATCATCTTCAGAGACACTTAACTTCTCTGCAATATCTTTAATATGTAATAACTCTTTTTTTTGTGCAATTTCTATATCAGATAAATGTGCCATATATCAACTTTTAGTATGTAATAAATGTCTGTTTAATGAGGTAAATATAAACAATATTAATACTTAAAAAACGACAAAAATGACACTCGATTTTTACTAAAAAAATCTAATGAGATAAATGTGATAAAAGAATTGTTAAATCTTTTTTGAAATACTATATTTGCACGTTTTTATATAGAAAGACGACTTAAATTATTGAAGATGCAAAACAAAGGACTAATCAAATTATTTGCAATCCTTTTCGGATTAGTAAGTTTATACCAATTATCATTCACATTTTTTGCGAATAAAGTAGAAGATGATGCTAAAGTTTATGCTAAAAATTTAGCTGAAGAAAACAACGGTAGAGAGCTTGCTACTTTTGAAAGAAAATATTTAGACAGCGTTGCTGGAAAAGAAATTGTAGATCTAGGGTTTACCAAATTAACTTACGACAACATCAAGGACAAAGAAATGAACTTGGGTCTTGATTTAAAAGGTGGTATTAATGCTATTTTACAAGTATCTGTAAAAGATATTTTGAAAGGGTTAACAAACGAAACTAAAAATGTAATTTTTAACCAAGCATTGGTTGCTACTGATAAAATTCAAAAAAATAGTAATGCAACTTATTTTGACGACTTTTATGATGAGTTTGTTAAGTTAGCTGGAACAAATGTAAAATTAAGTGACCCAAGTATTTTTGGAACAAAATCTTTACGTGATAAAATTGACTTTAACAAAACGAATGAAGAAGTTAAAGAAATTCTACAGGGAGAAATAGATCAATCTATTAGTACTGCGTTTGAAGTATTACGAAGTAGAATTGACAAATTTGGTGTTACGCAACCAAACATACAAAGAATTGGAAATTCAGGAAGAATTCAAATAGAATTACCTGGAGCAAAAGATATAGAACGTGTAAGTAAATTATTACAAAGTACGGCAGAATTACAATTCTGGGAAGTATTTTCTAATACAGAACTTCAAAACTTTTTTTTACAAGCAAACAGTAAAGTTAGCGAGTTACTAAAAGTTGATACAGAAGTTGTAAAGGACTCTACAGAAACTGATAGTATTGATGATTTATTAGGTAAAGACACAGATTCTACCCAAGTAGAACAAAAATCATTATTTACTTATTTAAATCCAAATTTCACACAAAATCAGCAAGCTAGTTCTACAGTAGCTTATGCTAGATTAGTTGATACAGCTCAAGTTAATAGCCTACTAGCTAATAAAGATGTTAGAGCATTATTAACTGGAGATTTAAAGTTTGCTAAATTTTTATGGGATTACAAGCCTACAAAAGGAGCAGACGGAACAGATATAATTTCATTATATGCCATAAAGTCTAACAGAGCTGACAAAGCACCTATTGAAGGTGATGTAATTGTTGACGCTGCTCAAGTATATGACCAATTGAACAAGCCAGAAGTAAGTATGACTATGAACAGTATTGGTTCTAAGTTATGGGAGAAATTAACTGGAGATAACACAGGGAAATTTGTTGCTGTAGTGTTAGATGATTATGTATATACAGCTCCTTCTGTACCAGGACCAATTGTTGGAGGAAGAACTTCAATATCTGGTGGTTTAATGACAGTAGATGAAGCACAAGATATTTCAACGGTTTTAAAAGCAGGTAAATTACCAGCTGCGGCAAAAATTATTGAATCTGAAGTTGTTGGACCTTCTTTAGGTCAAGAATCTATTGATAGAAGTATTCAATCTTTCGGACTAGCAATTATCCTTGTATTACTTTGGATGTTTTTATATTACGGAAAAGCAGGTTTATATGCAGACATCGCGTTAGCAGTAAATATCTTATTCATTTTTGGAATATTAGCATCGTTTAATGCAGTGTTAACATTACCTGGAATAGCTGGTATTATCTTAACAATTGGTATGTCTGTGGATGCAAACGTTATCATCTTTGAAAGAATTAAAGAAGGCTTATATAAAGGGAAAGGATTAAAACAATCTGTAGAAGAAGGATTCTCTATCAAAGGAGCTTTATCTGCCATTATAGATGCAAATATTACTACTTTATTAACAGGTATTATCTTATATGTTTTTGGGACAGGTCCTATTAAAGGATTTGCCTTAACATTAATGGTTGGTATAGCAACATCATTATTTACAGCAGTATTTATTACTAGATTATTAGTTGATGGAGCAGTAAATAGAGGTTCTAACCTAACGTTTAACACATCTATTTCTAAAGGTTGGTTCCAAAATTTAAATATAGAATTCCTTAGAAAACGTAAAATTGCTTATGTTATTTCTGGTGCAATTGTTTTAGCAGGTTTGGTTTCTATTTTCTCTATTGGATTAAAACAAGGAGTTGATTTTAAAGGAGGACGTTCTTTTGTTGTTCGTTTTGACCAACCAATGAATGCAACAGAAGTTGCTGGAACGTTAAAAGATGTTTTTGGAACATCACCAGAAGTTAAAACATATGGTTCTGATTCTCAGTTAAAAATAACAACAGTTTATAAGATTGATGAAGAAGGACAAAATGTAGATGAAGAGGTTCAAAGTACATTATACAAAGGATTAAAAACCTATTTAGGAGACACTTCTTATGATAATTTTAAACCAGGTTTCGAAAAATCTGGAAGCGGAGTTATGAGTTATAGAAAAGTAGATCCAACTATTGCAGATGATATTAAAACATCAGCGCTTTATGCAGTTTTCGGTTCTTTATTAGTAGTTTTCTTATACATCTTATTACGTTTTAGAAAAATATCATACTCAATTGGAGCTGTAGTTGCAGTTTTCCATGATGTATTAATTGTAATCGGAATTTTCTCAATTCTTTATAAATTTATGCCATTTGATATGGAAATCGGACAATCATTTATTGCAGCAATACTTACCGTGGTAGGTTATTCACTGAATGATACGGTGGTAATTTTTGATAGAATTAGAGAGTTTGCTGGACTTCATACTAAATGGAAATATAGCGAAGTAGTTGATAAAGCATTAAGTTCTACGTTAGGAAGAACCATAAATACATCATTAACTACTTTATTAGTAATGTTAGCTATTTTCTTATTCGGTGGAGATTCTATTAAAGGATTTATGTTTGCATTAATTATTGGTGTAATAGTAGGTACCTACTCTTCATTATTTGTTGCAACACCAATAATGTTTGATACAACTAAAAAAGACGAAAAGAATAAATAAGAGTAAAAATTAATCATATAAAAAAACCGTTTTGTTATACTGAAAATATTTCAGAAACTTCAAAACGGTTTTTTCAATTCATATCAATTAGTATATTTACCTATAAATGAGCATTATAAAGTTACATGATTTGTATTTTAAACCTTTTATTTCTGAAAAAGAAATAGATAGAATTATACAGTCATTAACCAAACAAGTAAAAGCTGATTTATACCCAAATGAAGTTCCGGTTTTTGTTGGAATTTTAAATGGGTGTTTTGTTTTTGCTGCAGACTTTATACGATCTTACAAAGGAGATTGCGAAGTATCTTTTGTTAAGCTAGCATCATACAGTGGAACCACATCAACCGAAAAAGTAAAAAACCTAATTGGTATTAATGAAGATTTAACCAATAGGACCGTAATTATTCTTGAAGACGTTATAGATACTGGAGTTACACTTCAAGAAATCTACACTATTTTTAAGGATAAAAAATTAAAAGCATTAAAAATTGTAACCCTCTTTTTTAAACCCGATGTGTATAAAAAAGAGCTGCCAATAAATTATATCGGAAAAAATATTGACGATAGATTTATTGTAGGTTACGGTTTAGATTATAACGAATTAGGAAGAAATTTACCATCAGTATATCAATTAACAACACAACCAAAAATGAAAAATATTGTATTATTTGGCCCTCCAGGTGCAGGAAAAGGAACACAGGCAGATTTACTAAAAGACAAATACAATTTAGTACATATTTCTACAGGAGATGTTTTTAGATTTAATATTAAAAACGAAACTGAACTTGGTTTATTAGCCAAGAAATTTATGGATGAAGGTGATTTAGTACCAGATGAAGTAACCATAAATATGTTAAAAGCAGAGGTTGAAAAAAACGCAGATGCAAACGGTTTTATCTTTGATGGATTTCCAAGAACAGAATCTCAAGCAATTGCTTTGGATGAGTTTTTATCTGAAAAAGGAGAACAAATAAACGGAATGGTAGCTTTAGAAGTACCAGAAGATTTATTAGTTGAACGTTTATTAGAACGTGGAAAAACTAGTGGAAGAACAGATGACACTGATGAAAGCAAAATACGTAATCGTTTTAACGAATACAATACAAAAACAGCTATTTTAAAAGACTTTTATCAAGCGCAAGGAAATTATTACGGTATAAACGGTGTTGGTTCTATTGAAGATATTACAACACGATTATCGAAAGTATTTGACACTCTATAAAAGCTGAATTGTTTATATGTTGAATTGTTTAAACAACAAACTGAACAATTACACATTTTAACAATTATATAATTACACAAATAAAATGACTGAAGGAAATTTTGTTGACTACATAAAAGTGTATGCATCTTCTGGTAAAGGCGGACAAGGTTCTATGCACTTACACAGAGAGAAATTTATTACCAAAGGTGGTCCAGATGGTGGTGACGGAGGTCGTGGCGGACATATAATTCTACGTGGTGATAAAAACATGTGGACACTATTTCATTTAAAATTCAAAAAGCATTTTAGAGCAGATCATGGTGGTTCTGGTAGTAAAAGTAGAAGTACTGGGCATGATGGAAAGGATATTTACATTCCTGTTCCACTAGGAACTATTGTTAGAGATGCAGATACTGACGAAATTTTATTTGAAGTAACCGAAGATCAACAAGAAATAGTATTGTTACGAGGCGGAAAAGGTGGATTAGGAAACTGGCATTTTAAATCCTCTACAAATCAAACTCCTCGTTATGCGCAACCTGGAATGGATGGTATTGAAGGCTGGTTTCGTTTAGAATTAAAGTTATTAGCAGATGTTGGATTGGTAGGTTTTCCTAATGCAGGAAAATCCACATTATTATCGGTGGTTACGGCTGCAAAACCTAAAATTGCAGATTATGCATTTACTACTCTAAAACCTAATTTAGGAATTGTAGAACATAGAAATCATCAGACGTTTGTGATGGCAGATATTCCTGGAATTATTGAAGGTGCTGCTGAAGGAAAAGGTTTAGGACATCGTTTTTTACGTCATATAGAGCGAAATTCTACCTTGCTCTTTTTAATTCCTGCTGATAGTGATGACATCAACAAAGAATATGCAATTTTGTTGAACGAACTTAAACAACACAATCCAGAATTATTAGACAAAGATAGATTATTAGCTATTTCTAAAACAGATATGCTGGATGATGAATTAATAGCAGAAATTAAAGCAGATTTACCTAAAGGAATTAAAACATTATTTATCTCTTCTGTTGCACAAATTGGCTTGCAAGAGTTAAAGGATACACTTTGGAAAATGCTTAATTAAGCTGGTAGTGTAAAATAGAAAGTTGTTCCTTTACCTACTTTACTCTTTAAATAAATTTCTCCATTATTTCTGGTGATAATTTTTTTAACCAATGCTAATCCAATTCCAACAGAATCGACTTCTTTATTAACTTCTAGTTTTTGAAATAACTTGAATATCTTTTCATGATATTTTTTTTCAATTCCACAACCATTATCTTCTATTGAAAAAGTGAAATGTTTTTCATCTCTAGTGTAATCAATTTCTATTTCACAAATATCTTTATCATTATACTTGATTGCGTTATTAATTAAGTTTTCAAAAACTTGAGTTATTTGCGATTTATTAATACTTAATGTAGGCAATGTTTTATTGACTTTAATACTACAATTTTTATGTACATTTAGTTCTATTAATGTATTAACCAAAGCATTTAAATCCACTTTAATTTCATCGCTAGAAACTTGATTTTGCAAAGAATAGTTTAAAACTCCATTTATTAAGGAATCCATTTGCTCGATTTGCTTATTTATCAACTTTATATTTTTTTCAGTAGTACTATCTACATTATCTTCTAATAACCAATGAGAAAGTGTCATTATATTTCTTAAAGGTCTTTTTAAATCATGAGAGACAACATGAGCAAAATCTTCTAAATCTTTATTTTTTTCTTCTAAATCTTTGGTTCTTTCTTGCACTCTTATTTCTAAGGATTTATTTTCTCTAGAAATTCTATTTCTAAACGGTTGCAGAACCGTTTAAAATAATGAAGCAAAAAATAAAAAATAACGAGATAGAGCTTAATACCGCACTAAAAGTTTCTTTATCTACATTAGAAGAAAATAAATTTAGAATTAAATGTATTAGTACTGTAAATAAGAAAACATTAATAAATACTCTATTATTAAACAACAGAATTGAACAAAATATTAAAACATAACTCCCTAATATAAAGTAGATTGTAAAATCATTTAAAAGAAGATTAATTATTGTATAATGAGAAAAGAGTAGCATGGAAATAAAAACCAACCAACCATAATAATTCTTTATATTTCTTTTATAAAAATAAGGAAGCAGACTAATAATCAAGAATAAGAAAGAAAAAACTTCTCTTGCACCTTCAATTCTAACTTTGTCATTGTCATAATTATCAATAAAAAGAGAATAAATAAATAAACTTGGGCCAATTAAAAATAATACAAAACTAGTATTTCTGACCTCAAACCCCTCTAATCTGCCTAATTCATAAAGTTTTTTAAAAAATTTATTCATAGAAAATAGATCAATTTACAATCGAAGTTTTCATATTGAAATTTTATCAATTTTGTAAATATACTAGTTTTTAATTTTAATCATTTAATAAAACCTTAATCGGTAATTGATATTCGGTAGAAACAGGAATCCCTCTTTTTAACGCTGGAAAAATAACAGGTAAATTGGTAACACTTACTTTTATAATACTATCTAATTTTGGTAATTGCTCTTTTAATTTCTCTGTAGAAGTAATTTTTTTTAAGCTAATATTCCCTTTAGAATTAATTAAAACATCAACATAAACAACTTCATCAATTGTATCTTTTATAGTTAAAGAATGGTTTTTAAATTGTTCTGATATTTTATTGTGAATTGTATTCCTAAAACACGTTGTTTTTTTAGTTTTATCAATTATAGAATCGCAATTTTTAAAGGATGGATACACATCTATTGTTGAGAAATCTACGACCGTATTAATTGAATTATTTTGACTTTTCTTAGGGTAGAATAAGTCACAGGAAATAATCGTGAAAATCAGTAAAAAATAAACACACAAAAAACGTATAAATTTCATTGTGTGAATTTACAAATTATATTGATTTAATTTTCTTCTTTATCAGAATTCCCTTCAACAATCATTGTAAAAGGAATAGAATATTTTACACCAATAGCTTTACCTCTTTGTATACCAGGTTTCATTTTTGGTAAAGTGTTCATAACATTAATCACTTCTTCTTTAATTTTTGGATGTGGAGCTCGTACATTTAAATTATCTATAATTCCGTCTTTATTAATTACAAAAAAAATACTCACCCTTTTTCTTCCTGGAGTTAAACCTAATTGATTCGGAAGATCTGCATTGAATTTTCTAACGAAATGTTTCTGTACACTACTACTAAAGCATTTCTTTAATTCGATATTTTCTCCTTTACATCCTGGAAAAACAGGTACTTCTTCAATTACCGTAAATGGAACAGTTTCTTCAATTTCATTTTTATCTTCAACAATCTCAATTACTTCAGGAGTTGGTGGTGGAGGTATTACTGAACTAGTTTCTTTAGCCTTAGATTCTTCTATTTTTTCATCAATATCTACAAACAACTCCAACATTTCTTCGTATTCTTTTGATGTCTTATTTGGATTTAAAGAAAAGTATTTAGTTAGGTTTTCTTTTGATAGTTTATATGATTTCTTTTCGAAATTTTCTTTTGAAAGACGGTATGTATCTTCAATAGTTTTTCCAACAACAACTTTGGCTACCTCTACTTTTTTAACTTCAACAAGAGGTTTTTCTTTAATTTTCTTAATTTCTACTGGTGTTTCGATCAACGCATCTTCAATATCAATATATAAAAGCAACATTTCTTGATACTCATTTAGTTTTTGATCTTTGGATGTTTTAAAATACAAATCAGCATATTCCTTTGCTTTGTTATATTCTTTTTTTGCTGCGTATATTTCAGTTGCTATCTTTAATGCTTTAGAAGATTTGTTATCGCCAAAATTAATAAGTGCTTTATCTAAATATCTTATCGCTTTTACAGTATCTGTTGCTTTTAAACTCTGAGTTACTTTTTTAACATAAGCATTTGCAAGGGCGACTTTATCTTGCGAAAAAACAATTGTAGAAATAAGACAGAAACAAATAGAAATATAAACCTTTTGCATAGACAGAAAAATAAAATTTGATAGCAAATATAGAAAATACCTAAGATTTCACATAGGTAATGAAGAATTTTACAAATACACAAAGAAAAACTCAATACTAAGTATTGAGTTTTCAAATTTTTTACACTAGTTAATTAATTTATTCTACCATTATCACAAATGGAATAGAATATTTTACAGCCACTTTCTTGCCTTTGTGTTCACCAGGAATCATTTTTGGTAATAAACCAATTACTCTACTTACTTCTAACTTTAATTCAGGATGAGGAGCTTTAACATTGATATTAGTAGTTTTTCCATATTTATCAACTGTAAATTGAATCGCTAATCTTTTTTCACCTTTAGATAATCCCAATTTTTTAATCAAAGAATTATCAAAATTACTTATAAAATACTTTTGAACGCTTCTTGAAAAGCATAGTTTATCCCCTTCTTTACAGCCTGGATAAACTGGTGGTTTATCTATCTTATTAAATTTTAACTCTTCGACCTCTGTCTTATCGCTAGAAACTTCTTTTTTAGAATTAAATTTCTCTTGAGCTTTAATTTCCGAGCATGAAGTATAAAAAAGCATACTAAGTAATACTGGAATCAACACTAAATATTTTAATTGATTCATTTTTTTGGATTGTGTTTTTTTCATCATAATAATTCTTTTTTTAATTAATGATTGTTTATAAAATTGATTGACAAACGAAATGTTTTCAACCTGAAAAAAGTTGGATAGTAGGTTATTAATGTAATTTTCTTTCTTATCTGATTTTGTCATAACAGCATCAGAAATATATTCGTGTAATAGAGTGATTCTTTTTTGATAGAAATAAATCATAGGATTAAACCACATAAAAATCTTTAATATCTCGAAGAAGAATAAATCTAAAGAATGTTTTTGTTTGCTATGAACAAGCTCATGCTGAATAATTTTTTCTCGCTGATTTTCTGAAATATCTTGCCCTAAAAAAATGTAATTGAAAAAAGAAAAAGCCTTCGTCTTTTTTGGTAGCAACACTAATTTATAAGTTGCTTGTTTTATGGTTTTATTCTTTAAAATTAATCTACTAATTTTAACTATTTTTACAATAAACACTACTAAAAACAAGAATACACCTAGCCAGAACAATACATTCAAAAAGTTAATATTTTGATACCAATTTGTTTGTTGAATTACTTTTTCTGGAGATAACATTATTTCTGGTAAGTAAATAATAAACTCTTTTGGAACAACTTTTTGAAAGGTTGGTATTTTTATGAATGGTACTAAAAAAGATAATACAGGAGTAATTAATAAATACACTCTATTTTTATTAAAAAATGTCTCTCTACTTAGAATTAAATCATAAATAGCCAAAAACAATATTTGGAATAGAATAACTTGAATAATATAGTTGATCATAATTTTTATTTTTTTTAAACTGTCACTTAGCGTGATTTCTTGAGATACAAATCGAAAAGAAATTTTATCGAGAAGTTATTTGTTCTCGTTACTAATTTTTAATTCTTAAAAATTCAGTCAAACTGACATTACTTTTTCTTATTCACTTCTTTTAAAATAGACTCCAATTCAGAAATATCCATTTTGTTTTCTTTTACAAAAAAGGACACCATACTTTTAAAAGAACCTTCGAAATAGCCATTCATTAGTTTATGTAAACTCTGATTGCTATAGGTTTCTTTTTCTATTATTGGATAATAAATAAACCCTCTCCCTAATGGTTTATGGTCTACAAATTCTTTTGTTTCTAAAATTCTGATAATCGTAGAAACCGTATTGTAAGCAGGTTTTGGCTCTGGTAACTTTTCAATAACTTCCTTAACCGAAGCTTCTTTTAAATCCCATAGAACCTGCATTATTTGCTCTTCTGCTTTTGTTAATTGTTTGCTCATTTTTTTAACTAACTTTTTAGTTCAACAACACAAATGTAACTAAATTTTTAGTTTAAACTAATTTTTTAGTTGATTTTTTGTAACAATACTCCTTTATCTTCGTCTTATAATTAGAATAAATGAAGTTATTGTTAGGTTTCTTCTTATAATTGAACATTAAATAAATATGGATATATTTTTATTACTACTAGGTTTTGTGCTTGTAATTCTCGGAATTATAGGTTCATTTTTACCTGTTTTACCTGGACCCTTAACAAGTTGGTTTGGTTTATTACTATTACATTTTACAAAAATTGTTCCGAAAGATTGGACGTTTTTAGGAGTAACTTTAGGGATTGCTATTTTAATTTGGATACTAGATTACTTTATTCCAGCAATAGGCACAAAAAGATTTGGAGGCAGTAAATATGGTGTCTATGGAACTACAATAGGGTTACTTGTTGGATTGTTCTCTCCTATTCCATTCGGAATGTTAATCGGTGCTTTTGGTGGTGCTTTAATTGGTGAATTACTATATGATGGAAAAGACACAAACCGCGCTATAAAAGCTTCTTTCGGAGCATTTCTAGGATTTTTAGCTTCTGCGACTATAAAATTTTCTGTAGCAGCAATCTATTTTGTTTTATTCATGATTACCTTCTGGGAATACAAAGGACAGTTCTTTTAATAAAAAATGGAAACCCTTTTTAGTCTATCTATTAACACCCTAAGCTGTTTAGCCCTGATTGCAGCATTGTTGGAGCTCCTTGAAAAGAGCGACTGCAAAAGCAGGAAATAGCTTCAAAAAAAATAAAATAAGTTCCAGAAATAAATTCAGAGCAAAAAAAAAGCGTCCCATCTCAGGGAAGCTTTCCATTGGTTAACAAAACCAAGACACTTTTACTAAAGTGCCAAACAACACAACTAAATTGCTATATAAATAGCAAGTGACTGCAAATATACAACGATTTCGTAGACCAACAAATTTTTAGTAGAATAACTACCTAAACTTCATTGTCTAATTCTTTAAGGGTTTGTATCTTTGGAGCTTAAAAATCATTATAAAAATTCCAAATGCAATTATCAGAACAAGAAATTGTACGTAGAGAAAAACTCACAAAATTACGTGCATTAGGCATTAATCCGTATCCAGCAGATTTGTATCCAATCAATTCAAATTCTGTAAAAATTAAACAGGATTTTGCTGAAAATAAACAGGTAATAATTGCTGGAAGACTAATGGCTATAAATGTACAAGGAAAAGCTTCTTTTGCACAGTTACAAGACGGTGAAGGTAAAATACAAGTGTATTTTAATAGGGATGAAATTTGTACTGGAGAAGACAAATCTAAATACAATGATGTTTTTAAAAAATTACTAGATTTAGGTGATTTTATAGGAATTGAAGGGGAATTATTTACAACCAAGGTTGGCGAAAAAACGGTTAGAGTTAAAGATTTCACCTTATTAAGTAAGGCTTTAAAACCATTGCCTTTACCAAAGGAAAAAGATGGGGTTATTTATGATGCTTTTACAGATCCTGAGTTGCGTTACAGACAACGTTATGCAGATTTAGTGGTAAATCCGCATGTAAAAGAAGTCTTTATAAAAAGAACAAAATTATTTAATGCCATGCGTTCATTTTTTAATGACGCTGGTTATTTTGAAGTTGAAACACCTGTTTTACAACCGATTCCTGGAGGAGCTGCAGCAAGACCATTTATTACACATCATAATTCTTTAGACATTCCATTATACATGAGAATTGCTAACGAATTATATCTTAAAAGATTAATTGTTGGTGGTTTTGATGGTGTGTATGAGTTTTCTAAAAACTTCAGAAATGAAGGAATGGACAGAACGCACAATCCAGAATTTACAGCAATGGAGATCTATGTTTCGTACAAAGATTATAACTGGATGATGGATTTTGCTGAGCAACTTTTAGAGCATTGTGCAATTGCAGTAAATGGAACTTCGGAAGCTACTTTTGGTGAGCATAAAATTGATTTTAAGGCGCCATATGCAAGAGTAACGATGGCAGATTCTATAAAACATTTTACTGGTTTTGATATTACTGGTAAAACAGAAGATGAAATTAGAGCTGCTGCAAAAGGCATGAATATTCCTGTGGATGATACCATGGGGAAAGGAAAATTGATTGATGAAATTTTTGGTGAAAAATGTGAAGGAAATTACATTCAGCCAACATTTATTACAGATTATCCTAAAGAAATGTCTCCGCTTTGTAAAGAACATAGAGACAATCCTGAGTTAACTGAGCGTTTTGAATTAATGGTTTGTGGGAAAGAAATTGCAAATGCATATTCGGAATTAAATGATCCAATTGATCAACGTGAGCGATTTGAGCATCAACTTAAATTAGCTAAAAAAGGTGATGATGAAGCTACCGAATTTATTGATGAAGATTTTTTACGTGCTTTAGAATATGGTATGCCTCCTACTTCTGGTATGGGAATTGGAATGGATAGATTAATTATGTTTTTAACAAATAATCAATCGATACAAGAAGTATTATTCTTTCCGCAAATGCGACCTGAGAAGAAAGCACTTTCTGTTGAATTAAACGATGAAGAAAAAGCGTTATTAGAAATTATTTCTAAAGTAGAAAAAATTGATTTATCAGAATTAAAAACTCAATCTGGTCTGTCTAATAAAAAATGGGACAAAACCATAAAAGGATTAACTAAAAATAAGCTTGCAAAAGTTTCTAAAACTGATGATGGCTTATTTGTAGAGGTTATCTAACTGTCATTCCTGCGAAGGCAGGAATTTGACATTATATTCTTACTGAGATTCCTGCCTTCGCAGGAATGACAAAAAAAGGAATTACAGCAATGTAGTTCCTTTTTTATTACAACAACTTTAGCTACCATCAAACTATTAATTATTTTTCATTATATTTAATAAAAAAATCTTATGAAATCTAAAATTGCGTATTGTTTATTATTAGTACTAACAACTTCTTGTAGTAGTCTTTTTAATGATGACAATTATGACCCAGAAGCATATCGAGAAGGTTCGGATTCAGGTAAACTTATAAATGAAGGCTCATTAATTGGTAAATGGGAAGAAACTTATAATTGGGTAGATGGTGGTGGAGAACGTCCTTCATTTTGGAAGCCAATTAATTTGAGTAATAGTGATAAATATGAATTTTTATTAGATAGTACTTTCACTTCAAATATTAATATTCTTAACTGTATAGAAATTGGAGGAAATTATCTTATTGAATCGAAAAAAATTAATTTAAAATATACTTGCCAATCTCAACCAGATGTAATAAAAGAAATATTTATTCATGAGTATTTTTTTAGAGAAGATTATATTGTTTTCATTCATGGAAGCGGAAATAATATTTCAAAATTTGAATTAGTAAAATAAAAAGTTATGAGTGACAAACTTAAAATCACTGTTTATTTTTTTATTATATGTATATTTTTTTATTTTCAAAAAACGAATGCACAAATACCGATACATTCAGTAATTAGTGATGTAGTTTCTGATATTCCATTAAAAAATGTTAATGTTAGATTTCAAAATTCAAATGTAATTTACAAAAGTGACTCTAACGGGTACTTTTATTTAAAAGTAGATTCCAACGAAAAAAACCAGGAATTTAAAGGTTATTTATTTACGGACGGAAACACACTTCATAGTTTTTTTAATACAACATTTAACATATACATATATGATTCTTTAGGGAAAACTCTTTATCAAAAAAATAATGCCTCAGAAAGGGATAACATTTCTTTGAATAATCTAAAAACAGGGAGCTATTTTATAAAAATTTTTTCTCCAAAAGGGAATTATATTTATCGCCTTTTTCTATCCCCTGATAAAAACCATATCTCTAAACTAAAAAGCAATAGTAGAAATTACATTCAAAAATCTGACTCCATTATTTTCACAAAAGAAAACTATTTCAAAAGAAAACTTTCTTTGTCAGATGATCGTTTTTATAATAAAAGAGGAATAAAACTCTTGAGAAAAAAATATGAAAATTTATATTATTTTGAAGAGTTAATTGATGAAAATGCTTTTGTAATGGTTGCAGATCAACCTTCAAAAACCCATTTAAGCGGAGTAGAATCTTTAAAAGCAATATTCGATAGTAGAAAAAATATAATGTATTACATGAATTCAAAAAAATACAAATTACATTATACTTTTTCTAAAGAACAACTAGAATACAAACATTCTCATGATCAATATATTAAGGAACAATACTCTAATAATTCCAATCGTTATTTATTCCCAATAACTATCAATTATTTTAAAAATTTAAATATTTATACTTTTGAATTTTTCTCTTCTGATGGTGCTAATTGTGAGGACGTATACAGAATATATAATAAAATTTCAGAAAGCTCTTATTTAAAAGACAATCTGTATTTTTATACCACAAATACTTCATGGGAGAATTGTAAAGAAATACCAATAATTGGCGCTAATGAATTATTTGAAGGACAAAATTATCAAGCACTTAATATTGCCGAGGGCTATGGTTATTTGAAAAAAATTGACGTAAAAGATATTTCATCTGTAAATCTTCAAAAACATAATATTGTATTAACAAATGGAATCCCTATTGACATTCCCGTTATTTCTGGAATTATTACTACTGAATTTCAAACTCATCTAAGTCATATTAATGTTTTAAGTTATAACAGAGGTACACCAAACATGACTTTAAGGGATGGTTATAAAGATAAGACTTTAAATGATTTAAATGGAAAATTAGTATATTTAAAAGTAGATACAGATTCTTTCCAAATTAGAAAAGCTACTATTGAAGAAGCTACCGCTTTTTGGAATAAAAATGAACCAAAAAATATAATTACACTAGATAAAGACACCCAAAATTATGGGATTATTGATTTAGAAAATGTTTCAATAAAAGATGTAAATAAAATTGGAGGAAAAGCTGCAAACTTTGCAGAAATCCTTAAAGCTTTTAAAAGGGAAGGCAAAACAGCACCTGTACCAGAAAATTATTTTGCGATTCCATTTTATTACTATGAAGAACACCTTAAAGAAAATGGCATAGATACTTATATTGATACTATTTTAAACCAATCTGAATTCAAAACTAATACCGAATTTAGAAAATCAATGTTGGATAAAATTCGTGATAGTATTAAGAATTCTCCTCTAAATCAAAAACTATTAAGTAATGTATTAAATAAAATGACCTCAGACAGCAGGTTTACTTCATATCGTTTTCGATCTTCAACCAACGCAGAAGACTTAGAAGGGTTTAATGGAGCTGGGCTTTACAGTTCTTCTTCCGGAAAATTAAATCATGATAGGAAAACACCAACCAGAGCAATAAAAAAGGTTTGGGCAAGTTTATGGAATTTTCGTGCCTTTGAAGAAAGAGATTATTTTAAAATAAATCACTTATCTACTGCTATGGGAATTCTAGTTCATCGCTCTTTTCCAGATGAAGACGCAAACGGTGTTGTTATCACAAGAAATATTTTTAACAGAAACCATGCCTTTGTTGTAAATGTTCAATTTAAAGAAATTAGTGTTGTTGACGCAGATCCAGGAATCATACCAGATCAAGTTATTATATATACTTTTTCATCAAACAATAATAAATATACTTTAGAATACAATACTTTTTCTAATGTTATAACAGATACATCAAATCATGTTATGTCGGATGAAGAATTATATAAATTAGGGGATTATCTAACAATAATTAATACTTACTTCTACAGTAGAGTATATAATTGTAATTGTGATTACATTGATTTTGGGTTGGATATAGAATTTAAAGTTGATTCTACAATTGAAAATAGATACTTATACATTAAACAAGCAAGGCCTTACTAGGTTTTATTATTATCTAACAAGATTAATTATAAAACAAAAACAATTTACCCTTTAAACTTCATCCCTAAATGCACCACTTTTTTTGTCTCAAAAAAGTCTTCTTCAAAATAATCAGGCAAATTATAAACAGTAGCAGAAGTGTATAATTTTAACTCTTCAGTTAAATCGCCACCTTTTAAATAAAGAATTCCGTTTTTTAAATCGTGGTTTTGCTTTTTAGCAATTTTACCTTTATTCCAACGTACAAAAGTTTCCATTTGTGCAACTGCTCTACTCACAATAAAGTCGTAGGTGTCTTTTACCTCTTCAACTCTTCCATGGGTTGTTTTTACATTTTCTAAACCTAAACCAGCAGAAACTTCGTTCACCACTTTTATCTTTTTCCCTATAGAATCTACCAAATGAAACTGTGTTTCAGGAAATAAAATAGCTAACGGAATCCCAGGAAAACCGCCACCTGTACCAACATCCATCACTTTTGCACCTGGTTTAAATTGCATCACTTTTGCTATTCCAAGAGAATGCAACACATGTCGTAAATATAATTCGTCGATATCTTTTCTAGAAACCACATTAATTTTCAGGTTCCAATCTTGATACAATTCTTGCAATTTTGCAAACTGTTCTAACTGAGTTTCACTTAGGTTTTTAAAATATTTAAGGATAATTTCCATGGATAAATTTTACTCTGCAAAAATAGAAAACTAATTGATATCTGTTATTTTTTAAACGAAAGTTATCTTATTCGTTAAAAAGGGTATATCAGACAACATTTGTCCACAAAAAACGTTTACTTTTGTTAAACAAACTAACAGTATGAAAACTATTAACTTTTCTAGAATAGATAACGCTAAATTTTTTAGAACACTTAATAAAAGAGTGAATACCTATTTTAAAGAAAATAACTTAAAACGTACTGGTAACTGGAAGTTATACACCAAAGCAGTTCTAATGTTTTCGTTATTTTTAATTCCTTTTATTTTAATTTTAACAATATCAATGCCTCAGTGGGTAATGGCTTTATTAATGGTAATTACCGGTATTGGAATGGCTGGAGTTGGAATGAATGTGATGCACGATAGTAATCATGAATCCTTTTCTAGCAGAAAATGGGTAAACAAATTAATGGGGAGTAGTATTTATATTCTTGCAGGAAATGTTTATAACTGGAAAGTACAGCACAATGTTTTACATCATACATTTACCAATGTTAAAGATCATGATGAAGATATAGATGCGGGAAGAATCATTCGTTTTTCTAAACATTCTAAATGGTTAAAAATTCATAAGGTTCAGAAATATTATTCTATTTTTTTATATGGATTATTAACCATTAATTGGGCAATTACTACCGATATTAAACAAATGCATAGTTATTTAAAAAGAAAACTATCGTATGGTAAATTTCCAAACCCTGCTACTGAATGGACAAAGTTAATCGTCTCTAAAATTGTATATTATTCACTTTGGATCGTTTTACCTTTATTAGTTTTGAATATTGCTTGGTGGAAGATTTTAATAGGATTCTTTGTAATGCATTATACTGCCGGTATGATTTTAAGTCTAGTTTTTCAACTAGCACATATTGTACCTAATACAGAAATGCCAATACCTGATAAAGATGGAAATTTAGAACACACTTGGGCTGTCCATCAATTATATACAACATCGAACTTTGCTCCTAGTAATTGGCTAGTAAATTTCTATACGGGTGGATTAAATCATCAAGTTGAACATCATATTTTTCCACATATTTCTCATGTACATTACGACAAATTATCTAAAATTGTGCGAGAAACAACAAAAGAATTTAATTTGCCTTATAATGAGTATAAGACAATGACTAGAGCAGTAATTGAACATTTTAAACATTTAGGGGTTTTAGGTAAAAATCCTGAATTAGCATAAATAAACAACACACTATAACTTTATTAAAAATGTCACATCCATTATCGGACAGAATTAACAGTTTACCTGTATCGCAAACTTTAGCAATGGCTGCTAAAGCAAGAGAATTAAAAGCAGAAGGAAAAGATATTATCAGTTTAAGTTTGGGAGAACCAGATTTTAATACGCCTGATTTTATTAAAAATGCTGCAATTGAAGCTATTAATCAAGATTACAACTCCTATACACCAGTTGATGGTTATGGTGAGTTAAAAGAAGCTATTTGCGAGAAATTTAAGCGAGATAACAACTTAAATTATGCACCAAATCAAATAGTCGTTTCAACGGGAGCAAAACAATCTATTGCAAACATAGCACAGGTTTTATTAAACCCTGGTGACGAAGTTATTTTACCTGCTCCATATTGGGTAAGTTATTCTGCAATTGCAACGTTGTGTGAAGCAAAATATGTTGAAATCCCTTCTTCTATTGATGATGATTTTAAAATTACACCAGCTCAATTAGAAGCAGCAATTACACCAAAAACAAAAATGATTTTCTTTAATTCTCCTAACAATCCAAGTGGGAGTATTTATAGCGAATCAGAATATAGAGCTTTAGCTGCTGTTTTAGAAAAGCATCCGCAGATTTATATTTTATCTGATGAAATTTATGAGCACATAAACTATGGAGTAACACCTTTTAGTTTTGGAGCGATCGAATCTATGTTTGATAGAACAATTACCGTAAACGGATTAGCAAAAGCTTATGCAATGACAGGTTGGAGAATCGGTTTTATTGGTGCTCCACAATGGATTGCTAAAGCATGTACTAAAATGCAAGGACAAATTACTTCCGGAACTAACTGTATTGCTCAACGAGCAGCAATTACAGCTGTTTTAGCATCGCCTACAAAAGTATCTTATATGGTAGAAGAATTTAAATCTCGTAGAGATTTAGTATTAGATCTACTAGGTAAAATTGATGGTTTAAAACTAAATGTACCTGAAGGTGCTTTTTATGTTTTTCCTGATGTTTCTAGCTTTTTTGGCAAAACTATTTCTGGTAAGCAAATTAATAATGCGACCGATTTTTCTATGCTTATCTTAGAAGAAGCAAATGTTGCAACGGTTACTGGTGACGCTTTTGGTGCACCAAACTGTATTAGATTATCCTATGCAGCATCAGAACTTCAATTAAGAGAAGCGATAAAAAGGATTGAAAAAGTTTTAGTATAAAGCTTTAAAAAACAATAAATACCAAAGCAATAAAGAATAAAGAAGTTCTTAAAATTGTGCCTGCAGGGGTACAAAGTGCTTGGTTGTTTTTTACGAGTAGTTTTTTACCAAACAAAGATGTAGAATTTATTTCTCGAAGGTTATTTCTAATCTCTTGTTTGTAATTAGATGTTAAAATTCCTCTTTCAATGACTCGTGGGTGTGCTGTTGATTTCATGGTGTTTAATTTAATTGATTATATAGTATAGACGACATATAATAATTAATGTTACACTAAAATCTGAACATAATCTCTTAAAAATCAACAAACTCAATAGCAATAGTTTACGCCGATTGAAAAAAAACATAAAAAAAACCGCACTAAAATTTTAGTGCGGTTAATAAAGGGTAAGACTTACCCATCTAATCTAGGGGTTAATCCACATTGTCATGTAAAAAAGAATTGTTTGAGTTTAATTGAATATCATCATTCTCTGTACTCAAAGTAGTTTTAGACTTACTAATAGCATTGTTTTGGTCTAAATCTACACCCATTCTTTTATAAGCTGGCTGACGTTCTATATCATCTATGTTTTTATTTACTTGCTCTGTAAATTTATAATTGAAACCTTTCATTTTCTCACGTCTTAGTTCTGCTCTATTTTCCAATTCTGCAATTGTTAAACTCAACGGAGACACTTCTTCACTTTCAGTTTCTATCTGATTAATTTCGTTTTGTGGAGTTGCAGTTTTTAATTCGAAATTTAATCCTTCTTCAACTTCCACTACTTCATCTGATTTAGAAATTGTAGAACTTTTACCAATAGTAGGCTGCACTTCAAAATCTTCTAAAACAAATCTTGTTTCTTCAACCTCTTCTTTCTCAGCAACAATCTCTTGCTCATCAAGAACTTCTACTTGATTTATTTCTTCCGCAGTAATTTCGTGTACTATTTCTTCTTCTGCAGTAACTTCTTCAAAAGAATTTAATGGTAAATCAAATAATAAATCTGCCTGAACTTCAAGTTTTTCTTCTACTACTGGTGCTTCAATAGTTGTAGCGTTGGTGATAACAAAATCGTCTTCAGAAACTTCTTCAACAACTTCATCAAAAACAACATTAATGTTTTTAATTGCTTCTGTTGTTTGGATTAAAGGGTTTGTTTCTTCAACTACTTCTTCAACATTATCTTCTAAAACATGCACTATTTTCTTTTCAACACTTGGAGCAATTGGTTCTTCTAATACTGATGCTTTTTCAACCTTTTTATCTTCAAAATCATAGGTTGCTTTTTGTTCGCCTTCTAGCGTATGAATTATTTTTTTAGCTTCAGTATTGGTAATTGTATTTTGTTGATCTGCTGCAAAACCTGTAGCAACAATTGTTACGGAAATAGCATCACCTAATTCTTCATCTTCACCAATACCCATAATTATATTAGCATCATATCCAGCTTCAGTTTGAATAAAATCATTGATTTCTCCAATTTCATCTAAGGTAACCTCACTGCCACCAGAAACAATTAAAAGCAGTACATTTTTAGCGCCTGTAATTTTATTATCATTTAATAACGGAGAATCTAACGCTTTTACAATCGCATTCTTAGCTCTATTAGTTCCTTCTTCTTTTGCAGAACCCATAATTGCTGTTCCACTATTAGACAGTACCGTTTTAGCATCGTGTAAATCTATATTTTGCTTATAGTGATGTGTAATTACTTCTGCAATTCCTTTTGCTGCAGTAGACAACACTTCATCTGCTTTAGAAAAACCTGCTTTAAAACCAAGGTTTCCATATACTTCACGAAGTTTATTATTGTTGATTACGATTAAAGAATCTACATTATTACGTAATTGATCAATTCCTAATTGAGCTTGTTTCGAGCGCATTCTCCCTTCAAACTGAAATGGCATAGTAACAATTCCTACTGTTAAAATATCCATATCCTTGGCAATCTTAGCAATAATTGGCGCAGCACCAGTACCTGTTCCTCCACCCATACCAGCAGTAATAAATACCATCTTGGTTTGCGTGTTTAACATTTGCTGAATTTCTTGCATGCTTTCTTTAGCTGCCTTCTCTCCTACTTCTGGATTTGCTCCAGCTCCTAAACCTGATGTTAAGTTTACACCTAACTGAATTTTGTTTGGAATTGGACTGTTTTCTAATGCCTGAGAGTCTGTATTACAGATTACAAAATCTACCCCTTTAATATGTTGGGTAAACATGTGATTTACTGCATTACTTCCACCACCACCAACACCAATCACTTTTATGGTATTAGATTGTGCTTTAGGCATTTCAAACGAAATGTTATTGAAATCTGCGCTCATAATAACTTTTCAATTTTAATTGTTTATTAATTATATATTTTATTCTGCGTTGTCTAAAAAATCTTTTAATCCGTCTGTGAATTTCTCAAAGAAAGATTTCTTTTTAGGCTGTTTTTTCTCTACTGGTTTTTCTTCTTCTACGGCTACATTTTCTTCTGTTGAAGTTTCAATTTCTTCAACAACTTCTTCTTCAGCCTCTTCTCTTGCATGATTTTCTAATCCTTCCATTAACAACCCAACTGCAGTTGCATAAGACGGACTAGAAAGTGATTCATCAGATTCTCCTGCTAAATGTTCGTTTGGATAGCCTATTCTTGCATCCATTCCGGTAATATATTCTACTAACTGACGTAAATGGTTTAATTGTGAACCACCACCAGTAAGTACAATCCCTGCAATTAATTTTCCTTTTGCAGTTTCGTGACCGTAATTTTTTATTTCTAAATACACATGCTCAATAATTTCTTGAACCCTAGCATGTATTATTTTTGATAAATTCTTTAAAGTAATTTCTTTAGGTTCTCTTCCTCTAAGTCCTGGAATAGAAACAATTTCTGTTTCTTTATTTTCTCCTGGCCATGCAGATCCAAACTTTATTTTTAATAATTCAGCTTGCTTTTCTATAATAGAACAACCTTCTTTAATATCATCTGTAATTACATTTCCACCAAAAGGAATTACTGCTGTATGACGAATGATTCCGTCTTTAAAAATGGCTAAATCTGTTGTTCCACCACCAATATCAATCAAAGCTACACCAGCTTCTTTTTCTTCTTGACTTAATACTGCTGATGCTGAAGCTAATGGTTCTAAAGTGATATCCGCTAGATTTAAACCGGCACTTTTTACACAACGACCAATATTTCTGATTGATGAAACTTGTCCAACAACTACATGAAAATTAGCTTCTAAACGCCCACCGTACATTCCGATTGGCTCTTTGATATCCGCTTGAGAATCCACTTTAAATTCTTGTGGTAACACATGAATAATTTCTTCTCCTGGCAACATCACTAATTTATGAACTTGATTTACTAAATTCTCAATATCGTTTTCATCAATTACTTCATCTGCATTTGCTCTTGTGATATAATCACTATGATGCAAACTTCTAATATGCTGTCCAGCAATACCAACTACAACTTCATCTATCTTAGTACTAGAAACACTTTCCGATTCATCAACAGCTTGTTGAATAGATTGTATGGTTTGTGTAATATTACTTACCACACCACGTTTTACACCTAAACTTTTAGCCTTACCTATTCCTAAAATCTCTAATTTACCGTACTCGTTTTTACGACCAATCATGGCAACAATTTTGGTAGTACCAATGTCTAAACCAACTGCTATTTTATTGTTTTCCATTTTGATTTATTTTGTACACACAACTTGATTGTGATATTTTACGTTTATAGTTTTATACTTTTTTATGGTTTTATCTACAAATGTTTTGTTGTAAAACGCTTTTAGTTTTCTAAATTTTAAACTTGCCTCTTCAATTTTTCCAAACTCAATTTTATAATCACCACTCCTAGTTGTAAAAAAATATTCTTTGTTCTCTAATTTTTGAATGGCAACTATTTCTTTTTTCAAAAAGTCATCATTCAAAATTAATTCCATCAACTGCATAATTTCCGCAATATCACTCTCACTTTTCACTCCAGAAACCAACGGAACACGTGCTGAATAATTTAAAGACAGAGGAACTTTCACTCCTTGCTTATCAATGTAGTAAGAGGTACTACCATCAACAATCCTTATTATTGGTGTTCGTTGTTTTATCGTTGATTTTAACTCACCTTTTATTGTTAAAAAAACCGAAGCATTTTCTATATAAGGGTTCATTAAAACCTTTTTCTCCAACTTATGTAAATCTATTACAGTTTTTGCTTGTTTTTTAACGTCATCAAAGTTTTGTATTAACAATTTATTAACCATCGAATGAGTTAGAAAATAGTTTACCTCTTCTTTAAACTCAATATCAACTTTTATGATTTTCTTATTCATATTCCTATGAACAGAAAACCCATACAAAAATAGCAACAAACCTAGCAACAACAATAAACCTGTATGTGGTAAATACTTTTTCAAATTTCTAATTTTTGTTATTTTTCTAATTCATTTTGGATTTCGTCTACCATCATTCCAATATCTCCAGCACCTAAAATGGTAATAATTTTTGCAGATGATTTTTTAATATCTTCAATCAACATTTTTTTTGTTGATAATTGTTTCTTTTTTAAATTAATTTTTTTCAATAACCAGTCAGATGTTACCCCTTCAAGTGGCAATTCTCTGGCTGGATAAATATCTAATAAAATAACTTCATCAAATTTTGATAATGCATTTGCAAATTCTTCTACAAAATCTTTTGTTCTGCTAAATAAATGGGGTTGAAAAACTGCTAAAGTTTTTTCATTAGGATACATTTCTCTTACTGAATTTTCTACTGCATTTATCTCAGTCGGATGATGTGCATAATCATCAATCAACACCAAATCATCGGTTTTAATTTTATAAGAAAATCTTCTTCTAACTCCTTTAAAAGTTTTTAGCTGTTCTTTAATTTTCGGCAAGTCAATTCCATAAACATCTGCCATTGCCAATGCAGCTAAAGCATTCATTACATTGTGTTTTCCAGGTAGATGAAACTCAATATTTTTTATTTCAGAATTTGGAGTCTCAACATCAAAAACATATCGACCATTGTTTATTTTAATATTGTGCGCTTTATAATCCGCAGATTCATTTATTGCGTAGGTAATTCCGTTAATAGGTAATCCTTTTGCAATGATTAATTTTTCTGAAACCTTAGCGGCAAATTCTTTAAACGAATTTTCTAAACTTTCTGCTTCACCATAAATATCTAAATGATCTGCATCCATAGATGTTATACATGCAATATTTGGAGATAATTGTAAAAACGACCTATCAAATTCATCAGCTTCAACTACGGTAATTTTATCTTCACCAAGAATTAAATTTGACTGATAATTCTCTGCAATGCCCCCTAAAAATGAAGTTGCTAAACTAGGTTGCATTATATGCCCTAAAATTGAAGATGTTGTTGTTTTTCCATGCGTACCAGCAGCGGCAAAACAAAAGGTGTTTTCTGTTACTTTACCTAAAACTTCTGCACGTTTTAAAACAGTAAAACCAGCTTCAATAAAATAATTTAATTCAATATGTTCTTTTGACACAGCAGGTGTATATACCACAAGTGTTTTTTTCTGATCTAAAAATTGACCTGGAATGTTTTCTACACCATCTTTAAAATGAATCTCGACACCTAAACTTTCTAACGAATTTGTGATATCTGTAGCTGTCTTATCATATCCGGCAACCTTTTTCCCATTTGCTGCAAAATATCTTGCAAGAGCGCTCATACCGATTCCTCCGATACCTATAAAATAAACGTTTTCTATACTTTTAAAATTCACTTATTTAACAGCTTTTCAATTTCGTTTACAATATCTGATGTTGCACTAGGCAACGCTAATTCTTTAATATTTTCTGACAAACTTTGTTGCTTTCCTTCGTCTTTTAAAAGTGTTTCAAATACAATTGGAAATGTTTCCAACTCACTTTCTTTAATTAAAATAGCACCATGTTTATCTGCAATAGATTTTGCATTTTTAGTTTGATGATCTTCTGCTACATTTGGAGAAGGAATAAAAATTGTTGGTTTCCCTACAATGCATAATTCTGATACCGAACTTGCGCCAGCTCTAGAAATTATTACATCCGAAGCTGCATATGCTAAATCCATTCTGTTTAAGAATTGATGTACTTGAATTGCGTCAAATTCATTATACTTTTCATAATCATTCACATATAATTTACCACATTGCCAAACAACTTGTACCTCTTGATTTTTAAAAAAATCTAATTGACTTTCTATTAATTGATTTACTCTTCTTGCTCCTAAACTCCCCCCTAAAACCAATACTGTTTTCTTATCTTTTTTAAGTTTAAAAAACGAATTTGCTTCTTCAACTTTTGTATGTATAGACAATAAATCTTGTCTTACTGGATTCCCAGTTTTAATGATTTTATTCTCTGGAAAAAAACGCTCTAAATGATCGTAAGCAACACAAATTTTTTGTGCTTTTTTACTCAATAATTTATTCGTAATTCCTGGATATGAATTCTGTTCTTGAATTAAAGTTGGTATCTTTTTCCTATTCGCTGCCATTAAAGTTGGTCCGCTCGCAAACCCGCCTGTTCCGATAGCAACATCAGGTTTGAAATTTCTAATAATTGAATTTGCTTTCCACAAACTACTGATTAATTTAAATGGAAATGATAAATTTTTTAAGCTTAGTTTTCTTTGAATTCCAGAAATCCACAATCCTTTAATTTCATATCCCGCTTGAGGAACTTTTTCCATCTCCATTTTATCTTTTGCGCCAACAAATAAAAAGTTAGCTTCTGGATAACGTAATTTTAATTCATTCGCAATCGCAATCGCTGGATAAATATGTCCGCCTGTTCCACCTCCAGAAATTATGATGTTAATCGATTGTTTCATGGAGTATATCTAAAGGGTTATCATCTAAAATATCTTCTTCTGTCTCATCTTTTGATGCACTCACACTTAATATCATTCCAAGTGCAAAACAGGTCATCCAAATTGAAGTTCCTCCACTACTTATAAGCGGTAGTGTTTGACCAGTAACGGGAAAAATATTTGTTGCTACCGCCATATTAATTGTTGCTTGAAATATGATTGGAATACCAACTCCCAAAACCAATAATGTTCCGAAAATTGTTGTGGTTTTCCGTACCACAATAAAAATTCTAAAGAGTAATAAAAAGTAAATAAATACAATTACAAATCCACCAATTAAACCGTATTCTTCTACTATAATTGCATAAATAAAATCTGAAGATGATTGAGGTAGAAAATTCTTTTGCACACTTTTACCAGGACCTTTCCCAACAATTCCACCCGTTGCGACTGCTATCTTTGCTTTTTCTACTTGATAACTTTCAGACCCGTCTGCTTTGGAAAAATTCTCAATTCTACTTTGCCAAGTATTTACTCTATTTGGCATTGCATCAGGAAACACTTTTGCTATCAGAATAAAAAAGGTTAACGCAACAATTCCTATTCCTAAAATAAATGCGATATATTTTAATGGGTAACCACCAATAAAAGTGATTAATAATATCATTGAAAAAATTATAGCCGTAGTAGAAAAATTTGCAGGTAAAATCAATATCAATACTGCTGCAACTGGCAACCAAAGTTGTAATAAACTTTCTTTAAACTGAATTTCTCTTTCTTTGTTTTTTGCTAAATATCTAGACACATAGACCATCAACACCAAACCTGCCAATGTGGATGTTTGAAAACCAATACCAACAAACGGAATACGAATCCATCTACTTGCATTTGCCCCTCCAATGGTTGTGCCTTGTGCTAACGTAAAAATCAGTAGAATAACAACTACTGGTAACATTATAACTGAACCGCCACTAAAATATCTATACGGAATTTTATGAACGCCATAAATAATAGCAAAACCCATTATTAACAGCACCATATGTTTAATTAAATATCCTAAAGTAGATCCAGAACCTACACCATATACTAAGTTTGTGCTTGCGCTATAAACTGGCATAAAGGAAAGTATTGCCAAAACAGCTACAATTGCCCAAATGGTTTTATCACCTTTTATATGTTGTAAAATGGTTTTCATTCTTTTTATAAACCTCTAACTGCCGCTTTAAATTGACGTCCTCTATCCTCGTAATTATTAAATAAATCAAAACTTGCACATGCAGGCGATAATAAAACAGTATCTCCTTTTTCTGATATTTTTTTAGCCACTTTTACTGCTTCTTCAGCTCCTGCTGTTTCTACAAAAACATCTACAACATTCCCAAACGTTTCTAAAATCTTAGAATTATCTACGCCTAAACAAACAATAGCTTTTACTTTTTCTCTTACTAATGGCATTAAATCTGTATAATCATTTCCTTTATCTACACCACCAACTATCCAAACTGTAGGAGTTTTCATACATTCCAAAGCATAAAAAGTTGCATTTACATTGGTAGCTTTGCTATCATTAATAAACTGCACACCTCTAATTTTTTGAACATTTTCTAAACGATGTTCTACACCTTCAAAGTTTGATAAGCTTTCTGCAATATTTTGCTTTCTTACATTCAATAATTGCGCAGACAACGTGGCAGCCATTGCATTTTTAATATTATGATTTCCTTGTAATGATAACTTAGTTAATGGCATCTTGAATTGTTTGGTATTAATAATTGTTATTATGTTTTTATCTTTTAAAAAAGCACCAAATTCTAATTCTCTTTTTATAGAAAAAGGTATTAATGTTGCTTTTGTTTTATTGTTTTTTAACCAAGTATTAATCGCATCATCATCAGCATCGTATATTAAAAAATCATCAGGGGTTTGATTCTGACTGATTCTAAACTTTGACGCGATATACTTGTTGTAATCGTAATCATATCTATCTAAATGATCTGGAGAAATATTGGTTATTATGGCAATGTGTGAATTAAACTTCTCGATTCCATCTAATTGAAAACTACTTAATTCTAACACATAGTTTTTATGGTTTTGTTCTGCAATTTGAAGCGCAAAACTATCACCAATATTACCTGCCATTCCAACATGAATCCCACTAGATTTTAAAAGATGATGCGTTAGCATTGTTGTGGTAGTTTTACCATTAGAACCTGTAACTCCAACAATAGTAGCATCTGTAAATTGTGATGCAAACTCTATTTCTGAAATAACTAGAATACCTTTTTTTAGTAACGTTTGAACTAAGGCTACTTTATCTGGAATTCCAGGGCTTTTCATCACAACATCAGCATTAAAAATCTCACTTTCTGTATGCTGATTCTCTTCAAAATCTATCTCATTATTTAAAAGAACTTCTTTATATTTATTTGATATACTTCCTTTATCTGAAACAAAGACTTTATATCCTTTTTGCTTTCCTAAAATAGCTGTACCAACTCCACTCTCTCCACCTCCTAAAACAACTAGTTTTTTCACACTATCTTAATTTTAGAGTTACAATTGTTAGCACTGCTAGCAAAACACCAACAATCCAAAAACGTGTAACAATTTTACTTTCGTGATAACTTAATTTCTGATAATGATGATGTAAGGGTGACATTTTAAAAATTCGTCTTCCTTCACCATATTTTTTTCTTGTGTATTTAAACCAAGAAACTTGTAACATCACTGATAAATTTTCTACAACAAATACTCCAGCAAGAATTGGCAACAACAATTCTTTTCTAATTGCTATTGCTATTACTGCGATAATTCCACCAATTGTTAAACTCCCTGTATCTCCCATAAATACTTGTGCTGGATACGTGTTGTACCAAAGAAAACCTATTAAAGCTCCTGCAAAAGCAAGTATAAAAACTGTCATTTCTCCCGATTTAGGGATATACATTACATCTAAATAATCTGCGAAAATGATATTACCCGAAACCCATGCAAAAACCGCGAGCGTAATTACCATAATGGCTGATGTTCCTGCTGCTAAGCCATCTATTCCGTCTGTTAAATTTGCCCCATTAGAAATTCCCGTCACTATAAAAACAACAATAAAAATGAAGACAATCCAACCATACTTTTGATAATCATCACCTAAAAAACTTAATGCTTTTGCGTAATCTAATTCGTTGTCTTTTAAAAACGGAACTGTCGTTTTTGTTGACTTTTCTGCATCTCCAAAAACTTTTATTTTACCATTAGCTTGCTCTATTTGTTCTGCTTTTGGCAATTGTTCTTTCATGGTTACATCTGGATGGAAATAAAGCATCGAACCAACGATAATTCCTAATCCAACTTGACCTAAAACTTTAAACTTCCCTTTTAAACCTTGCTTGTCTTTTTTAAATACTTTTATATAATCATCAGTAAAACCAATTAACCCCATCCAAACTGTGGTAATCAATAAAATGATGATGTAAATATTTTCTAATTTCGCTAATAATAACACAGGAATTA
Source organism: Lutibacter sp. Hel_I_33_5 (assembly GCF_007827455.1). Classification (NCBI taxonomy): domain Bacteria; kingdom Pseudomonadati; phylum Bacteroidota; class Flavobacteriia; order Flavobacteriales; family Flavobacteriaceae; genus Lutibacter; species Lutibacter sp. Hel_I_33_5. The sequence continues at coordinate 2,410,630 of NZ_VISM01000001.1, read as the reverse complement.
AGGTTGCCATAATGATAATAATTCCACCCATAGTTGGAGTTCCTGCTTTTTCCGCTTGTCCTTCTAAACCTAAATCACGTATACTTTCTCCTACCTGTTGTTTTTGTAAAAACCTAATAATTTTCTTACCGAAAATAGCAGAAATCAATAATGAAACAATAAAAGCAGCAGCTGCACGAAAAGTGATAAATTGAAACACACTAGCTCCCGTAAGATTAAATTGTTCTTCTAAATATTGAAATAAATAATACAGCATTTATAATTTTTTTAGTTGGTTAAAACATTCTGTAACTATTTCCATATCATCAAAATGAAAACGTTCTCCGTTTATTTCTTGATAATTTTCATGCCCTTTTCCTGCGACTAAAACAATATCTCCTGGTTCAGAAAATTTACAAGCTGCTTTTATTGCTTGTTTTCTGTCTAAAACCGATAATGTTTTTTTATAATTTTCTGGCGAAACTCCAACTTCCATTTCATCAATAATGGTTTGTGGATTTTCTGTTCTTGGATTGTCTGAAGTAAATATTGCTTGATTACTTAATTGAGAAGCTATATGCGCCATTTTTGGTCTTTTAGTTTTGTCTCTATCGCCACCACATCCTACAACGGTAATCACTTTTTCGTTACCAGTTCTTATATCATTAATTGTTTCTAACACATTTTTTAAAGCATCTGGTGTATGTGCATAATCTACAATTCCCGTAATATTTTCTTTTGAAATTGTATACTGAAAACGTCCACTTACACTTTCTAACTCACTTATTATCCGCAAGACTTCTAATCTTTCGAGTCCTAATAATTGGGCTGTTCCTACAATTGCTAATAAATTATAGATATTAAATTCTCCTATCAATTTCGTCCACACTTCTATTCCATTAACATTTATTAATGTTCCGGAAAAACGTTTTTCTAAAATCTTAGCCTTATAATCTCCTATGGTTTTTAATGCATACGAATATTTTTTTGCTTTCGAATTTTGCAGCATAAAACCAGCATTCTTATCATCAATATTTATTAATGCAAATGCCGTTTTTGGTAACTCATCAAAGAATATTTTTTTAGTGTCTCTATATTCTGCAAATGTGTTGTGATAATCTAAATGATCGTGGGAAAGATTTGTGAAAATTCCACCTGCAAAATGTAAGCCAGCAGTTCTTTTTTGATGAATCCCATGAGAACTTACTTCCATAAAACAATAGGCCACACCAGCTTCAACCATCGTATCTAAATATTGATTGATTGTTACAGAATCTGGAGTAGTATGGGTTGCTTTATACTCAACCTCATCAACCATAATTTTTACGGTAGATAGTAAACCAACTTTATATCCTGCTTTCTTAAAGAGTTGATACAACAATGATGCAACGGTAGTTTTACCATTAGTTCCTGTAACACCAACTAACTGTAAATTTGTTGAAGGGTTTTCGAAAAAATTAGAAGCCATTATAGCTAATGCTGAATTTGAATTTTCAACTTGCACATAGGTAATTCCTTCATTTTTATCTTTAGGAATATCTTCACAAATGATAGACGTTGCTCCTAACTTTATGGCTTTTTCGATATATTCATGACCATCTACCAATGTTCCTTTTAATGCTATAAAGACAGTATTTTGTTCAGTTTTTCTAGAATCAAATACAATGCTTTTCACACCAATATTTGTATCGCCAAAAACAGCATTTACAGAAACCTTATATAATATATCTTTAAGTATTTTCAATTAGGTTAACTTTAGAGTTATGGTTGTTCCTTTTTTTATTTTTTGTCCTTTCGATAAAGATTGATAAGTAACTTTTCCTGTACCCGTAAAACGGACTTTCAATCCAATATTTTCTAACAATGAAATCGCATCCATACCAGACATTCCTTTAACATTTGGAATTGTATTATTTGTATTAGTTAATGCGTTTCCATATTTATTAAACAACTTATCTAATGCTGATATCTGCACATTATCATCAACAGATTGTACATCAACAGGTGTTGTGGTGTATATTTTTTGAGCAATTTCTTTAAATACTGGCGCAGCAACTATGGCTCCATAATATCCTTTTTCTTTCTTCGGATCATGAACCACAACAATGCAAGAATATTTAGGATTTTCAACTGGAAAAAAACCTGCAAATGACGCTACATAGTGTTTATTTGAATAATGACCAGAAATGGTTTCTCCTTTATTATTTTTATGTCTTGGAATGTATTTTTTAGCAGTTCCTGTTTTTCCTGCCATAGAAAAGTTTGGTGAATAAATATTATCTGCAGTTCCTTTAACAACCACATTTTCCATCACTGTCTTTATTTTCTTTATGGTTTCTTTAGATGCAATTCTTGCGTTTACAATTTCAGTCTCATAAACTTTTTCTACTTTATCTTCTCTTCTTAACTCTTTAATAAAACGAGGCTTTACCATAACTCCATCATTTGCAACAGCATTATAAAACATTAATGTTTGTAAAGGAGTTACTGAAACCCCATAACCCCATGCCATCCATTCTAAAGAAATTTTATTCCAACGTTTTTTGTTTTTTGGAGTTGGCACAAATGGCTTTCCTTCTCCTTTAATTGGTAACCCTATTTTTTTTGTAAACCCGTACTCTTTTATTTTTGATATAAATTTTTCAGGCTTTTCATCGTAATGTTTTTTAATCAGTTTTACGATACCCACATTAGAAGAAACTTCAAAAACTCTAGCCGCAGAAATTTTTCCGTATCCACCACGCTGAGAATCTTCTACTTTTCTATTATGAATATATATTCTACCTTTTTCTGTATCAACAACTGTTGATGTGTCTATTACTTTATCATCTAAAGCCGCCATTAAACTAGCTAGTTTAAATGTTGAACCTGGTTCATGACTTTCCCAAATAGCATAATTTCTTTTTTCAAAATATTTACCATCAGAGGTTCTACCAAGATTTGCAATTGCTTTTATCTCTCCTGTTTTGGTTTCCATCACCACAGCACAACCATGATCTGCCTCAAAATGTTCTAATTGTTGCAATAAAGCGTGATGTGTAATATCTTGAATATTCACATCGATGGTAGTAATTACATCATGACCATCAATTGGTTCTTTTTCGTTTACATCATTAATAGGCTTCCATTGTCCTTTTGCAATTTTCTGCTTCCAACGTACACCATTTTCTCCTTTCATATGATTTGCATACGCTCCCTCTAACCCTGCATCACCTCTAAAATCGTGATAACCAATAGTTCTTTCTGCAATTTTACCAATAGGATGCGCTCTTACAGTTTTGTGTTCAGCAATAAACCCACCTCTATAAACTCCCTTTCTAAAGATGGGAAATTGCTTCATTTTAATATAATCGTTGTACCCAACATTTCTTGCTATTAATAAATACCTATTTCTACTTTTTTTAGCATTTCTTAATCGTTGCTCATAATGTTCTGTAGTTTTTCCGAACATTTTTGACAATTCTTTTGACAACTCTAAAACATTGGCATAAAATATTTTGTCTTTTACAGCAACTGCATCCATTCTAATGGTATACTTAGACATAGACGTTGCTAATAAATTTCCATCAGCAGCATACACATTTCCTTTATTTGCATAAACAGTGTCTTGCTTTATATTTCTTTCGGTAGAAAGCCTCTTATATTTCTCTCCCTGAATGTATTGTAAATTAAAAACTCTAAAGATTATTGCCAATAAGAAAAGCGTCATAAAAGCAGCTACAATGTAGAATTTGTTAAGTATGCTTTTCTTGTGGGTTGCCAATGTATTAGTCTTTAAATATTACTTTTATCTTTTTAGGTGGTGTTTTAGCAGCTTTCAATCCAATTGCAGCTACTTTACTTTTTATATTAGATTCCATTTTCATTTGCATTAAAATATTTCCGGTATCTATATATTCTGCTCTTAACTCTCTTTTTTCTTTATTAAGATTTGAAATTTGTATTACTTTTTTATCTGCCTTATGAGCACTAGAAATCATTATTAGCAAAAGAGCAACGATAAAAATTAATATCCGCCAGTTTTTAAAAGCCGATTCATCTGTAAGGAAATTTCCTTTTAGAATACCGTATACACTTTTTTTCACCTTGGACATAAATACGCTTTATGCTCTAAGCATTATGTTTTTGACTTATTATCGTCAATAACTTAACCCTTATTGCTTTAATCTTGCTACTCTTAATTTAGCGCTGCGAGCCCTATTGTTTATGTTAACTTCCTCTGGGGTAGGCGCTATTAACTTTCCAACTTTTTGCAACGGTTCACTTGTGTTTCCAAAAAAATCTTTTTCGGGCTCGCCACTAAATAATCCTGTTCGGATATATCGTTTCACCAATCTGTCTTCTAATGAATGATAAGAGATTACACTTAACCTTCCATCTTCTTTTAACAATCCTGGTGTTTGTTCTAAAAATTCTTTAAGCACATCCAACTCTTCATTTACTTCTATTCTAATTGCTTGGAATATCTGTGCTAATATTTTATGTTCTCTTGCTTTTGGAAGAAATCTCTTAAGCACTTCTCTAAGCTGAAAACTTGTTTCTATTTTCTCATCTTCTCTAGCTTCTACAATTGTTCTTGCAATATTTCTAGAGTTTCTTAATTCTCCATACAAAAACAGAATGTTTGCTAATCTTTCTTCATCATACTTATTGATGATTTCTTTTGCAGACACTTTAGATTTCTGATTCATTCTCATATCTAAATCTCCATCAAAACGGATTGAAAAACCTCTTTCCGCTTCATCAAATTGATGAGATGAAACTCCTAAATCTGCTAAAATTCCATCTACCTTTTTAATATTATGAAACCTCAAAAACCTAGAAATAAATCGGAAGTTTTCTGGAATTAACACAAAACGATCGTCGTTTATATTATTTTCCAAAGCATCTGGATCCTGATCAAATCCAAACAACTTTCCTTTATCTCCTAGCCTTTTCAAAATCTCTCTAGAATGTCCGCCGCCACCAAAAGTAACATCAACGTACACCCCATCTTTTTTAATGTCTAAGGCATCTATACTCTCATGTAAAAGAACTGGGTTATGATAACTCATCACTATCTGTATTGCCCATTACTTCTTCTGCTAAATCAGCAAAATCCACCGCAGCGTCGTCGATAGCTTTTTCATATTTCTCCTTATCCCAAACTTCAATAATATTCACTGCCGAAGACAAAACAATTTGTTTTTGAATCCCTGCAAACTGACATAAATCTTTTGGAATTAGTATTCTACCGGAAGCATCCAATTCTACCATTTTCACACCAGCAGTAAACCTTCTAATAAAATCATTATTCTTTTTCACAAACCTGTTTAACTTGTTGATTTTCTCCATCATCAAATTCCATTCTTTCATCGGATACAATTCCAAACAAGGCTGAAAAACTGCTCTTTTTACCACAAAACCATCTTGCAACACAGGCGCCAATTGCTTTTTAAAGGCAGATGAAAACATCATCCTCCCTTTAGCATCAGCTTTACATTCGTATGTTCCAATTAGGTTTATCAACTATTGAGAATTTTCCATAAGCCTCAAAAATATAAAATATTTACCACTTTTTACCACTTTTTACCACTTTATTGCAATTTCCTATCATTTGAAATCAAAAACCGAGAGATTAGCGGACAAGAGCTTTAAAATTGATCGCAAATAATAAAAGTGAATATTTGATAAAAAAAAGTTACATTTGTCGTTACGTCAAACCAAAAATTTAATGACTGAAAAATTAAGGACTGAAGGAGATTTTACGTTTGCAGAAGCTGGTGAAGGTCAAGCTATAGTTGTACTTCATGGTTTAATGGGAGCTTTAAGTAATTTTGAACATACTTTTTCTCATTTTCCTAAAAACGGATATAAAGTTTTAATTCCTGAATTACCTCTTTATACACTTCCCTTAATAAAAACGAATGTCAAGAATTTAGCAAAATACCTTCATGAATTTATTGAATATAAAAAGCTAAATAAAGTTGTTTTATTAGGGAATTCTTTAGGCGGTCATATTGCTTTGTATTACCTAAAACATTATCCAGAAGATGTTGCGGCACTTGTTCTAACAGGAAGTTCTGGTTTGTATGAAAAATCTATGGGAGACAGTTTCCCCAAAAGAGGAAACTACGATTATATTAAGCAAAAAGCAGAAGAAGTTTTTTATGATCCAAAAATTGCAACCAAAGAATTGGTTGATGAGATTTTTGTTACCGTAAATGACAGAATGAAAGCCTTAAAAACATTGTCGATTGCAAAAAGTGCAATTAGACATAATATGGCTGCTGATATTCCTAACATGAAACAACCTACTTGTTTAATTTGGGGAAAACAAGACGGTGTTACACCACCAGAAGTTGCTGAAGATTTTCACAAACTTTTACCCGATTCAGATTTATTTTGGATTGATAAATGTGGGCACGCAGCCATGATGGAAACCCCAAAAGAATTCAATCAAATTCTACAAGACTGGCTTAGTTCTAGAAATATTTAGTTCCAATGAAAATTAAATCGGCAGAATTTATAATGAGCAATAGTAATGTTACTAAAGCTCCCAAAGATAGACTTCCAGAATACGCTTTTATTGGACGATCTAATGTTGGTAAATCTTCGCTCATCAATATGTTAATGGAGCGTAAAGATTTGGCGAAAATCTCTGGAAAACCAGGAAAAACTCAGCTTATTAATCATTTTAAAATAAATAATAATTGGTTTTTAGTAGATTTACCTGGCTATGGGTATGCTAAAGTTTCTAAAAAGAAAAGAACCATATTTCAATATTTCATAGAAAATTACTTCAAAGAAAGAGAGCAATTGGTTTGTACTTTTGTCTTAATTGATTCCAGACATGATCCGCAAAAAATTGATTTGGAATTCATGAAGTTTCTAGGTGAAAATCAAATTCCTTTTTGTATCGTTTTTACAAAAGCTGATAAATTAGGAAGCTCTAAATTAAACAAACAAATAACTTCTTATAAAAAGAAATTACTTCAACATTGGGAAACATTACCAATAAATTTCTTAACCTCATCTTCAACAGGTTTAGGACGTAAAGAATTTTTAGATTTTATTGATGGCGTAAACGAAGATGTAGCTAAAGATTTTAAATAATCAACAATGCATTCTCACAAAGACAATTTACAGGTTTTATTTGAAGACAATCATATTATTATTGTCAATAAAAGAGCAGGTGATATTGTACAAGGTGATAAAACTGGTGACAAACCGTTAAGCGATGTTGTTAAGGAATACATCAAAGAAAAATACAATAAACCAGGTAATGTTTATCTCGGTACGGTTCATCGATTAGACAGGCCCACAACTGGAATTGTAATTTTTGCAAGAACTTCAAAAGCACTAGAGCGATTAAATAAAATGCTCCGTGAAAAAACCATCAAAAAAACATATTGGGCAGTTGTAAAGAATCAACCAAAAAAAGCAGCAGATACTTTAATTCATTTTTTAAAGAAGAATCCAAAAAATAATAAATCGACTTCTTTTATTAAGGAAACTGATGGAAGTAAAAAAGCAATACTTCACTACAAAACTCTAAAAAAATTAGACAACTATTATCTATTAGAAATTGATTTAGAAACAGGTAGACATCATCAAATTAGAGTACAACTATCCTCTATTGGAAGCACAATAAAAGGTGATTTAAAGTACGGAGCTAAAAGAAGTAACAAAGACGGAAGCATTCATCTACATGCTAGAAAAATTGAGTTTGTCCACCCAATTTCGAAAGAAAATATTTTTATAAAAGCGCCAACACCAAAAGAAGCTATTTGGAGCGCATGCTAGATATTACTATCTTTAGAGAAACATTTATCACTTAATGAAAGCTCTAAAATATTTATCTATTTTCATACTCCCCGTAACAGCATATATCTCTTTTAATTCTTATGGTTGGCTTTGCCATTTACCTTTTATTATTTTTTTTATAATAATGCCTTTAGTGGAATTAATTTTTAAACCTAACAAGTACAATTTCACAAAAGACGAAGAAAAAAAGGAGAAAGAAAATAAAATTTACACTGCTATTTTATACGCTACAGTACCTATACAATTTATATTTCTATATCTATTTTTTGATGCAGTACAAGACGTTAATTTATCAAATCTAGAGCTTATAGGAAGAATTATTTCTATGGGATTATTATGCGGTGCCATTGGCTTAAATGTTGGACATGAATTAGGACATAGAAATAATCGATTTGATGAGTTTTTAGGAGAATTACTACTTCTCACCTCTTTAAATGCACATTTTTTACCGTATCATAATGCAGGACATCATTTTAATGTAGCCACACCAAAAGACGCTGCTACTGCTAGAAAAAATGAACTGATTTACACTTTTTATATACGCTCTCATTTCTCTAGTTATTTTCAAGCATGGAATTTAGAAAATAAACGATTAAAAGAAAGTAATAGAAGTTGGTTTCATCTTCAAAATAGAATGGTTATATACACTCTTTGCAACATTCTTATCTTAAGTAATATTTATTATTTTTTAGGAATTTTTGTACTGCTCGCTTTTATTGCAGCAGCTGTTTTTGGAATTATACAATTAGAAACCGTAAATTATATAGAACACTACGGTTTACTTAGAAATAAAAATGATCACGGTCGTTTTGAACGGGTGAAAAGAACGCACTCTTGGAACTCCGACCATGCCATTGGGCAGGCAATGTTGTTTAATTTATCACGTCATTCAGATCATCATTATAACGGAGCAAAACATTATCAATTATTAAAGTCTTTACCAGAAAGTCCGCAAATGCCAACAGGATATCCTGGAATGATGATTTTATCATTATTCCCACCACTTTGGTTTAGATTAATGAATAAAAAACTAGAAGAAATTTCTTAAAATTTATGTCAGAAAAAACAGTTTCAGAAGCTATACACTATAGACGTTCTGTAAGAATTTACGATGCTGAAAAACCAATTGACAAATCGATTGTTAAAAAATGTTTAGAGCAAGCTAGTTTAGCTCCAACTAGTAGCAATATGCAGTTGTGGGAGTTTTATCATATAACTTCAAAAGAAACCATTGATAAAATTGCACCAATGTGTTTTAATCAGAATGCTGCAAAAACAGCACAACAATTAGTGGTTTTTATAGTGAGAAAGGATTTATGGAAAAAACGTGCAAAAGCTAATTTAGGTTTCATGGATAAGGTGTTCGGAAAAAACAATCCAAAATCTGAACAACGTGGAAGAGAAAAAGTAGCCAGAAATTATTACGGAAAAATAATTCCGTTTGCGTACACAGAATTTTTAGGTATTCTTGGTTACTTTAAATATTTAATGATTTTAATTACAGGTTTATTTAAACCCATGTATCGAGAAGTTAGAAATAGCGATATGCGAATTGTAGCTCATAAAACGTGTGGTTTAGCTGCACAAACATTTATGCTATCTATGGCAGCAGAAAACTATGACACATGCCCAATGGAAGGTTCGGATACTTGGCGCTTAAAAAAATTACTTAAACTGCCTTATGGTTCTGAAATAAATATGATTGTATCTTGCGGAATCAGAAAGCCAGAAGGTGTTTATGGCGATCGTTTTAGAATTCCTTTTGATGAAGTTTATAAGGAAAGATAAAAACTAGTATTATGAAAAAAATTATTTTATTAATTTTCCTTATTCACTTTACAACATCATGTAAAAGAAAAATAAACAAAGAAGCTTTAAAAAAAGAACTAGACAGTATTTATAATGTTGACCAAACATTTAGATATTTATTAAACAGTCCTACTAAAAATTATAAAAAATTCCTTAAAGAACAAGGATATACTTTAGAGGAATTTCAAAAAAAGAAGTGGGTTATCATAAATAAACATGATAGTTTAAATCAAATTAAAGTTGAGTCAATAATCAAAAAAAATGGATACCCAGGAAAAAGTTTAGTAGGAGAACCAACCAATAAAGCTGCATGGTATGTAATTCAACATTCTAGAAAGAATATTATTGAAAAACACTTTACTTTAATTGAAAAAGCAGGTAAACAAAAAGAAATACCTATGACTTTAGTAGCAATGATGCAGGATAGATTATTAATGTATCAAAAAAAAGAACAAATTTATGGTACTCAAGCTTCAGGTAGAGAAATTAAAAACAATAAAACAGGAAAAATAGAATGGAAATATTTTATTTGGCCAATTAAAAATCCTGAAAAAGTTAATGAACTTAGAAAAGCCATTGGTTATAAAAATACAATTGAAGAATATGCTCAAAGTATGGATATAGTTTATAAAAAACTAACACTTGATCAGGTTATAAATCAAAATCATCAATAACTATTTCTTCGGCTTCAAAATCAACACATTTTTACTTTTCCTAATATCAGACGCATTAAGTCTCATTTTTACAAACTCACCATTTAAATACTTTTGAGCTTGATCTTTATAATGCTCACTAGCTCTATTTCCGGATTGTCCAGTAGGTAAAATTGCTAAGCTATTTTCTACATCAGAAAAATCTACAATTCTACGTGTTGATGGACCTGCTTTTATTTTATAATACCCAGTAGAATCAATATTAAATATCTGATTATTAATCACCTGATCTCCACCAATAGTTTCAAATGGCCCAACATTAAAATATTTTCTTAGTAAACCGCCAGCTTTTCCTATAGCATGTTCATACTCAACAGAAGCAACTCTATTCCATGTCCAATTATCTACATTTTCTCCTAATTGATTTTGTAAAAACGTAAATGTATTTACAAATGATTTATTAATAATTTCTTGCTTACTTTCTACTGTATCCTTCGTAGAAATATCATCCCACCAAATCGATTTTTCTTTTTCTGCTTGAACTGGTAAAACTTTTTCTACAAAAGGTGTATTTACAAACTGATTAAAAGATTTACCCATTTCATCAGCAAATGTATTTTTCTGAAACTCATATACAAATCGATTATAAATAACTGGAGCAACTTCATCTTTATTATAATTTCCTTTCCAAGTTTTTAAATAATTTATGGCAATTTTCTGACTTGCAGAAAAATCAGAGTCGTCTAAATAATTTAATAAACTTTTAATCACAACTGGTGCCGTTGGAGAAACAACATCGTATAACATGGTTGCTACATCTTCTTTTGTGAAGTCGTTTTTAGCTTCTAATAACTCTACAATTCGTTTTGCTCTATTTTCGGCTAAGTAATAACCAGGATATAACATTCCTGCTATAGAATCTGGCTGATTATTGGCAGAATACACATATCCCCAAGGCGGATTTATTGATTGCGGATTTTTATTAAAATCTAAATATTCTACAATTTCATCTTTTCCAGAGGTTCCATCTAAAAAAGTTTTTGTGTATAAAGAATCTCTGTATTTATACAACTTTCCTGAAGCAAACCAAGCTACATTATCTTTTGCATCACCATACATCATATTTAAACCTGGCGCATGTAATTTTTTTGCACCTTCTTTAAATTCTGCTAAAGATGTAGCGTGTGATATCTCATAACCAACATCTAATAATTTATTTTGATGTTTTGTATAAATCCATTGCATGGCAATTGGACGTTCATCATCAAGAAAATCAATAACACCATTCATAAGAGGTCCATGTTTACTCACTTTTATTTGATACACAGAATCTTTTTCTCCTTTTATTTTAATCCGTTTTTCTCTAATGTCATATTTCACATATCCATTAGGAGTTTGATATTCCATCTCATTCTCTGGATTATTTTTTTCTAAGTAAAAATCTACATCATCATTCTCAAACATCGTTAAACCATATGCATAATTTCTGTTATGTCCCAATAAAGGAAAAGGTGATAATGCCAGATTAAATCCATACATCTCATAATTTGGCGTTTTTATATGTGATTGATACCAAACTGAAGGTTGTGAAAATCCAATGTGAGGATCATTTGCGAAAATCACTTTTCCATTCTTTGTTTTTTCAGGAGCAATCACCCAAGAATTACTTCCTATAAAAGGAGAAATTGGAAGCTTATCGTATAAACCACTTATTGCTTTCGCAAAATCGCCTTTTATTTTATCGTCTTTACTGCTTTTTATATAGGTTAGGTTTTCTGTCTCCGCACCTATCAATTCATTAAAATATGCTAATCCTAATTTTTCTTTTACTTCAGTTAACATAGGGTCAGTTTTATGAGCAACAGCAAAACTAAAGGCCATATAACCAAAAACACTATACACATCTTTAATGGTATATTTTTCTTTTTTTAGACCAATCAGCGTAAATTCTAAAGGTGTTTTTCCATTTTCGATATACTGATTTATTCCATCCAAATAAGCCATAACATATTGATATCTTTCACTTGTTTTATCTAATTCTGCAATAGTTTTTTCCGAAGCTTCTTCAATACCTAATCCAGAGAAAAACTTATCCGTACGTATCAATTCTTTTCCAAAAAGCTCTGACAATCTACCAGCAGCAATTCTTCTAATTAACTCCATTTGCCACAATCTATCTTGCGCATGTACATATCCAAAAGCCGTATATGCATCTTTTTGATTTTGAGCATTTATATGTGGTACGCCAATATCATCAAAATAAACAGTAACTTCATCAGTTAAATTTGCAATCTCTAACTCACCATTATACATCGGCGAAAAACTTCTCAAATAGAAGAAAAGACCAACAATAACTATTAAAATTAAAGCAACAGCAATTTTTAAAAATTTTTTAATCAACTTCATTTTTTATTCGGATTTTACCCAAAGATAAGAGAAATTTAATTTGTATTTTTGATGTTGTAAATTCACTTTCAGAATGAAAAAAATTCAAATGGTTGACTTACAAGGTCAATATCAAAAAATAAAAGAAACGGTTGATAACTCTATTCAAGAAGTTCTAAATTCATCAGCATATATTAACGGTCCTTATGTTAAAGAATTTCAAGCTGATTTAGAAAAATATTTAGATGTAAAACATGTAATTCCATGTGCTAACGGAACCGACGCATTGCAAATTGCTATGATGGGTTTAGGTTTAGAACAAGGAGATGAAGTAATTACTGCTGATTTTACTTTTGCTGCAACTGTAGAAGTGATTAGCTTATTAAAATTAACACCCGTTTTAGTTGATGTTGAACCAGATACATTTAATATTGATATTGATGCGTTAAAAAAAGCAATTACGCCAAAAACCAAAGCAATTATTCCTGTTCATTTATTTGGGCAAGTTGCCAATATGGACGCTGTTATGGAAATTGCCGAAGCACATAATTTATTTGTTATTGAAGATAATGCACAAGCAATTGGGGCAGATTACACTTTTAAAGATGGTTCTAAAAAGAAAGCTGGAACTATAGGGCATGTTGGAACAACGTCATTTTTCCCTTCTAAAAATTTAGGATGTTATGGTGATGGTGGTGCTATTTTTACTAATGATGATGAATTAGCCCACACATTACGCGGCATGGTAAATCATGGAATGTACAAACGTTACTATCATGATGTTGTTGGTGTAAATTCAAGATTAGATTCTATTCAAGCAGCTGTTTTAAAAGCAAAATTACCCTTATTAGATTCCTATTGTGAAGCTCGAAGAAATGCGGCGCGTTTTTATAACAATACATTCGCTAACAATCCGAATATTATAACTCCAACTACCAGTTCTTGTAGAGAAATTTGTGACACTTGTAATTGCCATGTTTTTCATCAATACACCTTAAAAATCACAAACGGAAAAAGGAACGAATTACATCAACATTTATTAGATAATGGTATTGCAAATGCTATCTATTATCCTGTTCCTTTACATGCTCAAAAAGCATATAAAGATGATCGTTATGATGAAAATGATTTTAAAATAACTAATCAATTAATTGATGAAGTTATTTCTCTACCAATGCATACCGAATTAGATACTGAGCAATTGGAGTTCATAACTAAGACAATCAACGATTTTTTAAAATAAATTAAGTAATTTAGCTGGCTAATTCGAACTTTTTAAACAAACAATGAAAAGAATATTAGTTACAGGCGGATTAGGCTTTATAGGATCGCATACCGTTGTAGAATTACAAAACTCAGGTTTTGAGGTAGTTATTATTGACGACTTATCAAACTCAAAAATTGAAGTTTTAGATCAAATTACTTCCATTTCTGGCACAAAACCAGATTTTTATCAAATTGATTTACGTGTAAAAAAAGATGTGCAACATTTTTTTGAAAACAATACTGTAGATGGAATTATCCATTTTGCGGCTTCAAAAGCGGTAGGCGAAAGTGTAAATGAGCCTCTAAAATATTACGAAAATAACATCACAACTTTGGTGTATATTTTACAAGAAATGAAGAATAGAAAAATAGATAACTTTATTTTTAGTTCTTCATGTACAGTTTATGGTCAGGCAGATCAATTACCAATTACGGAAAGCGCGCCTACAAAACCTGCTGAATCTCCATACGGAAACACCAAACAGATTGGCGAAGAAATCATTAAAGAAAGCTGTGGTTCTTATAACTTAAACGCAATAGCATTACGTTATTTTAACCCTATTGGAGCACATGAAAGTATTAAAATTGGCGAATTACCATTAGGTGTTCCTCAAAATTTAATTCCTTTTGTTACACAAACAGCAGCAGGAATCAGAAAAGAATTATCTGTTTTTGGAGATGATTATGATACTGTAGATGGAACTGCTGTAAGAGATTATATACATGTTGTAGATTTAGCAAAAGCACATATTGCTGCTTTATCTAGATTAATTGAAAAAAGAAATAAAACTAATTTCGAGTTTTTTAACGTTGGGACTGGAACTGGAAGCTCTGTATTAGAAGTAATACAATCTTTTGAAAAAGCAACAGGAAAACCTTTAAATTACAAAATTGTAGGACGTAGAGCTGGTGATATTACAGCTGCGTATGCAGACACTACAATAGCCAACAAAGAACTCAATTGGAAGACAGAAAAAACACTTGATGAAGCCCTACTTTCCGCATGGAAGTGGCAAGAAAAGCAATAATTCATTTTTTTTTAGTATTTTTAACTTGCATTTGTCCCCAAATGAATATTCTTATCAATCATAAGGTATATGTACTTGTTGAGACTTTTGCTTAAAAGTAATGTCTAAAAAGTAATAGTAAACCCCCAATGAAGCTAAGAGTTATCACCCTACTAACTGCTCTTTTTTATAGTTCAATCCTTCTAAGTCAGTCTCCTGGTTCTGGAGCCACTTTAGATTTCGATGGAACGAATGATTATATAGATCTTGGCGCATCAGGTATCGCTTTAAGTACTACTTTCACCTTAGAAGCTTGGATTTATTCTTCACAAGTAAATGGTTCTTGGCACGGATTTATTGGTAATCAAAGTTCTGGCGGAGCTAATAGAGCTCCAGGTATGTGGGTGTATCAAAACAATAGAATTCACTTCGGTTTTGGAAATGGAACCACATGGCAATCAGGCAATACTCCATCTAATAGTTTTATTGAGAATCAGTGGAACCATGTAGCAATGACTTATGAAGGCACTAATTTAAGAGTTTATATTAATGGCGTTTTAGTAACCACAAGAACAGGAACTACTGGGACACCAGTTGACCCATTAAGATGGATTGGTAGAGTTGATAATTATTTTGATGGGAAAATAGATGAAGTGAGAGTTTGGACAACCGCACGTTCTGAAACTGAACTAAGAACAAATATGTGTCAAAAACTAACAGGTTCGGAAACTGGACTTGCAGGTTATTGGAGATTTGATGAAGCTTCTGGAACAACATTAACAGCTGTAACTGGACCAGACGGAACATTAACCAATATGAATGCAGCTACAGATTGGGAAACCTCAGGTGCTGCAATAGGAAATGCTTCTTCCTATACCTATGGCGGAAGTAGTGTTTCATTAACCTCTACAAATAGAGGAGATTTTGAGGTAAATACAATAACAGGAACTCCAGACGGAGTACATATTTATAGAGTAGATACTACTCCAAATTCCGAAACGGGAATTACAAATACAATTGGGTCTAACGATATTTATTATGGAGTTTATGTAGCTGGTGGAACATCGCCTACATATACTGGAGTTTATGATTATACCTCTTATGTTGCTGCACAATTAGCTGAACCAAATATTGAAGGATATAATAGAACAGATAATTCATATACAACATGGGCTTCAATATCACCTACTGTAGATACTGCAGCAAATACGTATACAGAAACTGGTAATTCTGGCATTAATCAAGAATTTTTAATTGGTGGACTAAATATTGTTTCTACTGATGTAGTAGGTTATTTAGGCCCAGGAGGTGTAGGACAAACAGATGGTAGTTCTGCACTAAAATTCTGGATATTACCAGAAAATGGAGTAACTAAAGATGGGAGCGATAATCTTACAGCGTGGTCAGATCAAAGTGGATATGGCAGTAATGTTTCAACAATTGGAGGTGATCCAAATGTTTCTGCAACAATAAATTCTTATGATGTTGTTAATTTTGATGGAAATGATCATTTAGTAGCAAATATTACTTCTAATACTTCAAATCAATTATCAGCCTATGTAGCTGCTGACATTACAAATTACACTAGTACAACCTGGACAGGAATATTATCTGCTTCTACCTCCGGACAATTAGATTGGAATAATAATAACAGAACAGTTTTATTAAATAGATTAAATAATACTAATGACTTACATTCTTACAGAAACGGAACCAAATCCATAGTTACAAATGGTCTTTCAGTTTCAGGGTTTAAAATCATGAACTCTGAATATGATGGTGCTAATAATATTATAAGACAAAACGGTATAGCTGGGTCAACAGTTTCTTCAACAGGAAATTTTAATTTCAGCTTATTAAGTATTGCAAAAAGATACACTGAGAATAAATATACAAGTGGGAATTATGCAGAAGTTTTTTATTACGACAAACCTTTAAATTTAGCTCAGAAGATAATTGTAGAAAACTATTTACAAGCAAAATACAATAGTACTTTAGATGCAAACGATTTTTATAATGAAGATGATAATGGTAATTATGATTTCGATGTAGCAGGAATTGGACAAGCTTCTGATGGTTCAAGGCATGACGATTCTCAAGGAACAGGAATTGTAAGAATAAATAATCCATCCGGTATGACCGATGATGAATTCTTATTTTGGGGAAGAAATAATAGAGATGCTTTAAGTTTTACTACCAATACCGCAAATTATAAAGAAAGACTAAACACAAGATGGAGAGTTAGTAGACGAAATAATCCAGGTAACGTTACCGTTACTTTTGATTTAAATAGTGTTGATCTTTCTGGGAAATCTGATTGCTCTACTATACAGTTAGTAATTGATAATAATGATAATTTATTATCTCCTTCACATGTTTATGATTTAACGCATATTGGAGGTAACTTTTATAGAGCAGAAAATGTAACCTTTGTAAATAATAGAAAGTTCTCTTTAGAATTTATTGATAAGATTGTAGTAGATGACACTCAGTTTTATAATGGATCTGGAGATTCCAATGTTCCAGACACCAATGATGATTGCTTTAAATTATTAGTGAAAAATACAGCGGACGGATCCTTAGCTATCACAGAAAATGGAGACGTTAGAGAAGTAGAAGTAGAAAGTGGCGGCAAGCTTGTTTTAAACACAAATACTAGATTACAAATTACCAACGGAATTGTTAATGAAGGTGATATTCGTTTAACAGGATCTTCTCAATTAATTCAAACACATACTGGTGGTTCTATGAATAGTGGAGCAGGAAACCTTTATATAGATCAAAATAGTGATTTAGCAAGTGTCTATCGATATAATTATTGGAGTTCACCAGTCTTAAGTGGCGCTTCGAACTATACTGTTCCTGGTGTTCTAAAAAACGGAACAACACCCACATCTGATGTATCAAATCCACCAGATTTGGCATTCACAACTGGTTACGATGGTTCAACAGGACCACTCACATTATCAAGTTATTGGATTTATGATTACCTTAATGGAACTGATGGATCATCATGGGTTCAGAAGGGAGAATTAGGAACTTTTAATCCAGGTGAAGGTTTCTTATTAAAAAGTCCAGGAGCAACTCAAAACTATACTTTTAAAGGCGTTCCAAATGACGGAGATTATTCTTTTGGTATTGATGCAGACAAAACTAGTTTATTGGGAAACCCTTATCCATCAGCATTAGACGCAAATCAACTATTTATTGATAGTTCTAATTTAGCTACTTTATATTTTTGGGAACATAAAAATGAAGTTACAGGCTCTGGAGAAGAAGGGCACTGGCAATCTGGATATATTGGAGGCTATAGTTATAGAAATGCAACTATGGGAACTGCAGCAGATACGGCTGTGAGCGGAACTGCAGGATTAGGAGGCGAAACGTATACAGCACCCCTGGAAGATATATTCCAGTTGGTCAAGGTTTCTTTGCAGAAACAGCTACAGGTTTAGCGGCAACTATTAATTTTAGAAATGGTCAACGCTATTTTGAGACAGAAGCTGGCGATTCGCACTTTTTTAGAACAAAGAGTAATAAAGAAACATTAGAATACAAAGTCCTTAAACTAGGTTTCGAAGCTAAAAACTCAGAAGGCTTTTATTTACACTCACAAGTGGGTATTTCTTTTTCTGAAGGAAAAACATTTGAAATAGAAACTGGTTTTGATAGTAAAAAAATTGAAATTAAAGATTCTGACATTTATTTTCAATTTACAGAAGATGGAGATAAATTAGTAATTGCAGGTGTGCAAGAACTTACGGACACACTTGAAGTTCCTATTGTAATTAAAATTGACTCATCAGAAGAGACTTATTTAATGTTAGATGATATTGAAAACATTAACAGAAAAATATTTATTAAAGATAGTCAAACAAATCTTACACATGATTTATCTTCACCATTAACATTAAACCTTCCTGAAGGAACATATGAAAATAGGTTTTATATAACTTTTGGAGAAACACCTCTAAACGTAGAAAATAATGTTTTATCAAATAAATTACAATTCTATATAGACGAAAATTCTAATGAAATTGTAGTCAGAAAAAACTCAAAAGAAACTGTTACAATTCATTCTTTAAAAGGATTTAACCTACTAGGACAAGAATTATTTTATTGGAAAAATGATACTCCAAAAAATAATGAATCAAGAATTGGGATAGAAAAACTTTCTAATGGTTTATATATTCTAAAACTTAAAACAGATAAAGGAATGATCTCTAAGAGCTTTTTGATTTCTAAAAAATAAAACACATTATACTAATGTACAATGTGTTTTAGCAACTTAGTTTCTGTGGGGAGTTACCACAACAAAAGTATTATCTTATTTTATTTTGTAAAAGGGTGAAAACACCTATTTTTTAAATTTTTATTTCTTTAAACTATTAACAAAATCATTTCTTCTACTTCTAGAAATTGGAAGATTATGGTTTTCACTCAAAACAACATATCCCTCATTTAAGTATTTTGAAATATGATCAATATTAATAAAATAAGACTTATGAATTAAATAAAATCCTTGAGTTACTAATAGCTTATTAAAATGACCAATACTATGGGAACTTAATATAGTTTGCTTATTTATAAGGTGAATTTTAGTATACCCATCTACACCTTCACAAAAAATAATTCTTTCTATTTCTATAAATTCTAATCCATCCTTTGTAGGGATTACTATTTTCTTTTTTTGAAATGTCTGTATTCCTAAATTCTCTATTAAAATTTTGTTTTTTTCTAAAGCAGTTTTTTCTTCAATATTATTAGTAGCTTTTTGTACAACAGAAATTAAATTTTGATTATCTACTGGTTTCAGTAAATAACCTATTGCACAATGATTAATTGCTTCAATAGCATATTCATCAAAAGCAGTAACAAAAATAATTTCGAACGTGGGGTTTTTAATTTTACTTAACAAATCAAAACCACTCATTTGTGGCATTGCAATATCTAAAAAAACAAGTTCTGGCTGTGTCTTTTCTAAAATTTCTATTGCTTCTTCTGGGTTTTGAGTTTCTCCAATAATGGTTACATTAGAACAGAACCTTTCAATTTTATTTTTAAGAATTGCTAACGCTTTTGGTTCATCATCTATAAGAATTGCATTTACTTTCATAGTTTATTTATTTTAAATAATAAAGTCACTCTAGTACCCGTTTTATTATCATCGTCTGATAAATCTTTGATACTATATTCTATTTTCCACTTTTTACTCTGTTTTAAAAGTTGTAATCTTTCTTCTAAAACATTAGTAGAATTTGATTGGTAGTTTTTAGAAGAGTTTTTATATATTTTTCTTGCTTTTTTTAAACCTATTCCATCATCTTCTATAATTACTGTAAAAGAATTTTCTGAGTTTTTTATAAAATTAACACTCACAGTACCTTTTTCTTTTTTATGAAATAACCCATGGTTTACTGCATTTTCTACAATGGGTTGTAAAATCATTGTAGGTATATGTTGCTCTTCAACATCCATTTTTTCATCAACATTTATATTAAAAGATAATTTATCTTCAAAACGTAATTTTTCTATAATTAAATAATTTTCTAACAATACAATTTCTTCTGAAACTGAAATGGTAGTTCTTCTCGAATATTCAAAAAATAAACGAACTAATTTAGAAAATCTTGACAAATAATTTTCCGATAAATCTACCTCATTCCTTTGAATATAATATTGTATCGCATTTAACGAATTATGTACAAAATGAGGATTCATTTGAGATCTAAGAGCTAGCCCTTCCATGCTGTTTTTTTCTAAACTTAAAGATTTTATATGATCTTGATTCGATAAATTTAAAGCATAATTTAAAAGTGTTAGTTCAAAAATTACGCCTATTAAATACAATTTATGAGGATTGTCTGAAATGAAACTTAAAGCTGGAACTGTATCAATAAATAAAGACCCTGTTACTAAAACCATAAAACCTAAAAACCCAACACCTATAATTTTAAAAACATTGTTTTTATCACTTATAAGTTTTACACACAATATTAGAATATATATGATTACTAATAAACTTAATACAAGAGTAACTATATCTACAATATTGTTACCAAACTTAAAAACGTCTAATATTGTAATAAATACGGATGCAATGAAAGTGAAAAAAATTAATCTATTTAGTATTTTTCTATATGCCTTTTTTCTTTTAGAATTTTCTACATAATGCCATAGAAAGGTATAATAAAATATTGCTGCTATAGAATTTATAATTCTTTCATAACTAAAAAAATTTGTGAAATCTACGTCTTTAAAAAGTATGAGATTATTATATTTTACAAAAGTGAAAAGTATAAAAATTACACTAGTAAGAATATAACCTATATAAAATATGTAAGGTATTTTTCTTTCGCTTAAATAAAGATTTACTGCAGGTATAATAAACGAAAAAGTAATACCCAATAAGAATAACCAAATTAACATATGTATTAAAAGTGTATTAACATTAAACTATTATCCGTTTTATATAATTATTTTTTAATCACCTAATTTATTGAATTTTAAAATAACTTTTGTTCCTGTCTTTTCTTTAAAATTAGACAAATCTTTTATTGTGTATTCAATATCCCAATCATGACTTTGTTTTAAAAGACTTAATCGTTCTTCTAAAACATTGGTAGAATTAGATTGATAATTCTTTGTTGAATTTTTATAAATCTCTTTTGCTTTCTTTATACCAATACCATCGTCTTCTATAATAACTGTAAAAGAATTCTTTGCTTTTTGTTGAAAGTTAACACGTACAAAACCATTCTCTTTTTTATGAAATAAACCATGGTTTACTGCATTTTCTATGATGGGTTGTAAAATCATTGAAGGAATGTTTTGATCGTCTACATCCAACTTTTTATCGACTTCTATTTTAAAAGATAACTTATCTTCAAAACGTAATTTTTCTATCAACAAATAATTTTCTAACAAACCAATTTCTTCTGCAATAGTTATTGTATTTCTTCTAGAATACTCAAAAAACAAACGGACTAATTTGGAAAATTTTGATAAATAATCTTCCGATAATTCCACCTCATTCCGTTGAATATAATATTGAATTGCATTTAAAGAATTATGTACAAAATGAGGGTTCATTTGGCTACGCAACGATTGCAATTCTAAACCAGAAATACGTTTATTTAATAATGTTTTTGCTTTCTCTTTACGTTCAATTCTTTTTTTAATTATTTGAAAAAAGCCAAAAATGATAAAAAGACCTAGAAGACAAAAACTTACTTTCGCTACTAGTGTTTGCCACCACAGAGGCATTACCTCTATATATTGCTTTTTGATAGTAAAATTAGTATGTTGGTCTGTAGCTTTAACCTCTAATACATAAAGGTTTGGCTTTAAGTTAGAAAAATTTAAAATTCTTGTTTGGGTTGTTACCCACTTTTTTTGATTTGGTAATAAACGATATTCAAAACTGGTGTTTTCTTGATTTACAAAATCCTGCAAACCAAAAGAAATAGAAATATTATCTCTAGCTTCCTTAGCAAAAGACATTGTATCTTTTTTAGTCTTAAAATAAAGTTTTGGTTTGGTTTTATAAATCTCACTATTTACATTAATTTTAGCTAAACCAATATCACTTGCTGCATACAAAATACTGTCTATCATAGCAATATCATTTGTATTATTTTGCAACAAACCATCAGATTCAAAAAAGTTATTGGTGATTTTTGAGTTTTCTAAACTATTTTGGTCTAATGTAATCTTATGCACGCCTATGTTGCTTGCAATCCATATTAGAGAATCTTTATGAAGAATGCGTTGTATGCTAAGACCATCAGTTACTTTAAGATGTGCTAAGTTCTTTTCATTATAACTATACATACCACGGCCATCTGTACCAACCCATAGATTATTTTTGGTTGCTGCGATAGAACTTACAGATACTTTAAGAAGTCTATGCTTAAGTTTAGGCCTAGACAGGCTGTCATTTACAAGCTGATGTAAACCATCACTACCACCAAAAAACAAACTATTTTTAAAAACTTCACTGATAATTAAACCTAATTTATCAGATACAATAGGACCTTTTTTAGTAGTAGGGTTTATTTTAGATATACTATGAGCACTAGTGTAATAATCAAAATTATTAAAACGTCTAATGTCTTTAAAACCATATTGATCATTATAATAATCTTGATAATGTAACTTAATTTTATGTTGTTTTTGAAACTGTAATGAAGATTTATAGAAATAACTCTCATAACTTGAAACAAGTGTTATGAATTGTGAGGTTGCATCTTTTTTTATTTGATATATTTCGGCTTGTGAATTTTTTAATTTTACAACCTTTTTAATTGAAGTTGTCTTTGGATTTAATGTATAGAATCCATCTTGTTGAATGCCTGAAATTAATAGACTATCTATAGCGGCTATTTTCTGTACTTTTTTATTGTTAAAATAATATCGAGAATGTACTTGGGTATTTGGTATTAAAGAAATACCACTCGTAAAATCTCTCAACCATATATTCCCTTTACTATCTTTATAACTAGCTATATTAGAAGCCTCATGTATAAACGAATGCTTACTGATTAACTCTAAATTATAATTAAAAATTAATAAATGTCCTGGAAAACTTACTTGTATTTCATCTTTAACTGCTTTAATTTTTAAAAAATTTAATGTTTTTAAGGATCGGTCTATAGATTTAAGATCAAAACTAGAAAATTTCTTAGTTACTACATTAAAAAAAAATATTATAGAGCCGTTAGTTTTATAGAATTGATTATTGGGTAATATTCCTTGTGCTACAGTATTTACATCCGTAAAATCAACCTTTGTCGTATTTGGAATTTCTTCTTTAAAATTAAAATCAAAATCATATACCAGAAGTTTATCTTTTATAAAAAAGAAAAACTCTTTAGTTGTTGGGATAAAAATATAAGTATAATGCTGGTTACCTAAATTAAGTTGCTTTATTATTTTTGTTGCATGTAAGCTGTACGTAACATCCTTAAAAGGTAATAAATTTACTAGTTTATCATCTTTAAGCGTTATAACTCCAGTTCTTGAATAATACCAGAACATTTCTTTATTTTTACTAAACAAAGAAGGAGTCCTAACTTTTTTACTTTCTTCTTGAAACTTATAGATACTATCATTTTTAATATACCCTTGGTAACTGCTTTTAGAGAAATACCAGAGCCTACCTTGAAAATCTAAATCTAATGCCCAAGTATCGTTATTCGGTAATCCGTCTTTTATCGTTAAAGTTTTAAAGGTTTCACCATCGTATTTTACCAAACCTCTATTGGTTGCAAACCACATAAAACCATCGGCATCTTCTTGCATATCATAAATATGGTTAGAAGGCAAGCTTTGTTTTGTTGTATAGCGTATGGGTTCTTGTGCATATAAAAAAATGCACAAGCTAAAAAAAAGTAGTTTGGTTAGTTTTTTTAGCATGTTTAAAGATACAATTTTGTTTTAAAAGGAATTAATTGTTGTTAAACCATAAGGTTTATAACCTTATGGTTTAACAACAATTAAAAGCAACTTTCCCCAAATAAACTTTCTCTTTTTTTTTAATATTAATACTCTAAATTGGTTAGATGTAAAAGCTAATTTTATTAATGGTTTTAAAGTTATAACTTTAAAACACCATAAGCAACCCGTTAATGTGCTATTATTCCTTTTATTGAATGTTATTAACTTTGTACTTATGGTATTAATAAACAACTAATCTTAAAAAACTATTTTTTAAACCAGTTGCTCTTTAGTATTCTGGGGGCTTTAATTTTTTAAAGAACAACTAGTTTCTTTTACTCTTTCACTATTTTTTGAATACGTATTCCTTTATCTGTAATTACCTTTACTAGATACATTCCGTTTGATATAGTACTTAGGTTTACTTCTTTTTCTTTACTTATCATAACACGTTTTCCCACTAGATTATACACTTCGATACTTTTTAAAGCCAAATTACTTTTCAATTGTACTGTAAGTGTACTTTTTACTGGGTTTGGATAGATACTAATTTTACTCTGTAGATCTAGCTCACTAACACTTAATACTCTTTGGGTACAATCTGCAGCATCCGTTACAAAAGTACTTGCATCATCTTTGGTCCAATTGGTTAAATAACTTGCGTTAATATCATCTACCATAATACAAGTTAATAATGGTGTGTTGCTAGCATTAAAAGAGGTAATGCTTGCGTTAGCTCCGTTTTTTAAACTTACCGTTACCAAATCTGGGTTATCACTTAGATCTATTTCTTTTAGGCTCGATAGTTTATCTAAATTAACATTCTCTATCTTATTGTTTTTTATAATTAATGTTTCTAAAGCCATCGCTTTAACTGATACATTTTTTGTTTCTCCAGTTGTTCTACTATTAATAGTTACCCCTACTAGACCTGTTAATGGGCTTAAATCTGTAATTCCGTTTCCTGAAACATCTAAAGTTGTTATCCCTGTAAATGCCTGTAAACCTTCTACATCTGTTATACCCGTACCACTTAAATCTAAAGTGCCAGTATACGCTGCTGCTTCTGCTAAACTAATTACACCATCACTTGGAGATATATCTATAGAAGGAATAACACTTAATAGTGCTGCTAGCGTTGTAGCAGAAACGTTTATTGACCAAACGGATGAGCAGTCTGTGCTAAAAGATGTTTGAGGGTCAAAAGTCCAACCTGTTAAACCAGTTAAAGGAGTTGCTGCATCAGCTTGAACACATTTTAAATCAGGGTTTCTTGTTATCTCAAAAAAGGAGAATGCTGAATTATTTCCATTTGCTATATTCAACCTAGTTAATTTATTAGAATCTCCAAATAATTGAACAAAATTAGATTGAATACTTAAGTCTAAATCAACTAATATATTACCTCTACAATGCAATGCTTCTAACAAAGGTAAAGATGATAAATCAATGGTAGATATTCCGTTTCTATAGCAGAATAAATATTTTATTTTCGAATTTTGAGATAAATCTATACTTGATATATTATTATCTCCATATGCTAATGTTTCTAACACCGTATTTTGTGTTACATCTAAACTTGTTAACATGTTATTTTGACAAGCAAGTCTGGTTAACAACCTATTGTTTGTAACATTTATAGTGGGTAGTAAATTGTTATCCGCTACTAAATCAATTAAAGCTAAATTTTGCGAAACATCTAAATTACTTATTAGATTGGTATCAAAAGTTAACACTTCTAAATCTGACAAATTAGTCACATCAATCGTTGGAACTTTATTGTTCGAAAAATGTAATCCTTTAAGTTTTATGTTTTGTGTTACATCTAACGTGGTAATTAGATTATTATCACAAGTTAAAAGTTCTAAATTCCTGTTATTTCTTACATTTAAATTTCCTGTAATTTGGTTCTGACCTAAAACTAATTTAATTAAATTTAAGTTTTGAGTTACATCGATACTTGTAAGTAAATTTTTAGAGGCATATAATTGTTCAATATCTCTAAAATCTTCTATACCTGTCATTAATCTAATACTCAAGTTTCTAACATCAAGAAATTTAATAGTATTAATATCTGCTGTACAAACCTGACCATTTATAACTCCATCTGAATCAATACTTTGATTTATTAAAGCTTGCTCAAAATTAACATCCGGTATTAATGTTACTAAAGTACAGCCAGCTATTGTTACTGTTACCGTTGCAGTATCACACGCTCCTGAAGGATCACAAACCGTATATGTAAAACTATCTGTACCTGTAAATCCAGAATTTGGTGTATATGTAATGGTACCATCTGAATTTAACACTATTGTTCCGTTAGTAGGACTTGAAGTTAAAGGAGAAACCGTTAAAGGATCATTTTCTACATCTGTATCATTTGATTTTACAGAAATTACAACCGGAGTATTTGTAGATGTTGTTACAACATCATCTATAGCTATAGGTGCATCATTTATACAAGTAACTGTAATATCAAATGAACTTGTAGCTGTAGTTAAACCATCTGTAATTTTATAAGTAATTTGAGGAACGACTCCACAAAAATTTGTAGTGGGTATAAATGAGTAACTTCCATCAAAATTTATGATCAATGATCCCTCTGATAATACAACATATGACCCTGCTGTATAAGTTGTTCCACCTACAGAAAAATCTACAACAGAAAGTCCACAAGATCCCGTATCATTTACTAATAATCCATTTGGTGCAGTAACTGTTAAACTTGTATCTTCATTTGTTGTATTTGTATCTGGATATGCTGCTAAATTTGTAGTTAGATTAAATGTTAAAGTAGCAATGTTAGACGTTGCTCCGTCATTATCTTTTACCGTATAATTAACTGTTGCAATAGCACCGGTAAAACCTGCTACTGGATTAAAGAAAGCATAACCTAATGTGTTAATTGTAAAAGTACCTACACCAGCAACAATTAATGGTGTACTTATATTCCCGGTATTTGAGGCATTACTCGAATCAATTAAAACAAAACTTGTAAGATCTAAAGTTCCATCAACATCAGTATCATTGGTATGTATTGTTGGTATTGTAGCTACTGGACAAGGCACACCAGACATGGTGTTATTTACTGCTACAGGTGCGTCGTTTACACAGGTAACTGATATATCTAAAGTACTATTACTTGTTGTGGTACCATCTGTAGTTGTATATGTAATTTGTGGCACCGCTCCACAAAAATCCGCAGCTGGTGTAAATGTATAACTTCCATCTGCATTTATAATAATTGTACCTTCTGTGAGGGTTGCTGTAGATCCTGCTGAATAAGAAGTTCCTCCAGAAGCGTATTGAGTTACAGTTAATGAGCAAGAACCTGCTGTATCATTTGCTAAAACACCATTTGCAGCAGCTACAGTTAATGCAGTATCTTCAAGTGTTGAGTTTGTATCTGCAGTAGTTACAATAGAACAAATAGCAGCACATGTTGTACTAAACATATGCTGTGGGTCTTTATACCAACCAGATAATCCAATAGCAGGTGTAGCAGCATCTGCTTTTATACATGTTAAAAGCGGGTTATTCATTGATTGAAAAAACGTAAAACTTGCATTATTTCCATTAGCAATATTTAAATTACTTAAATTGGGGTTATTATTACAAGTTAAATTATGCAAACTAGTATTTAAATGCACATCTAAATTACTTAGTAGATTTTCTGCTGCAGACAGAATTTTAAGTTTTAGGTTGTTTACTAAATTGATACTAGAAATACTGTTTTTTGAAAAATCAAGTATCTCTAAATCAGTATTTAAACTTAAATCTAAGTTTGTAAGTAAGTTATCCCTACAATTAAATGCATTTAATTTAGTATTGGCTCTTACATCGATCATTGGAATTTGATTACTGCTACAAACCAACGTAAAAAGTAACGGGTTTTGACTAACATCTAAAGCAGTTAACAAATTATCTTGAGCATCTAATAAATATAATTTAGGATTCTGTGTTACATCTAAGTTGGTAATTTTATTTGTATCACAATCTAAGATTGTTAAATTTGGGTTTTGTGTTACATCTAAAGCAGGTAACATATTTATAGGACATGCTAAAAAATTTAAGTTTGGACTATTTGTTACATTTAAATTTGTTATTTGATTTACCTCACACTTAACATAGTTTAGTGCTGTATTTGAGCTTAAATCTAAATTTGAAATAGTATTATTAGAACATTCTAACCTTTGTAAAGCAGCAAAATCTTGAATACCTGTCATATCAGAAATCATTAAACTAGGTACTTCTAATTTTGTAACCGTATTTATTCGATTTGTAAAAACATGATTATCTAAAACTAAAGGCCCAACTGTAGAGGTTATATTACCCATACTTGTAGCAGCACCATGACCAACAAATACACCATTGGCATCATGTGTTTCTAGGTAACGTTCTAAATTATCATCTGGTACGTATGTTAATGCGTTTGTACAAGTAGCGTTAAACATGTGGGGTGCATCTTTTACCTAAGCAGACAAACCTGCTGCAGGTGTTGCTGCGTCTGCAGTAACACATGTTAAACCAGAATTTCCTGATATATTAAAGTTAAATAAACCCGTATTATTACCGTTGGCTATATTTAAACTAACGAGCTGGTTATTATTAAGAATCAAAGTAAACAACCTAGAGAATGCGCTAAAATCTAGGGCAGTAAACATATTATTTTCAGCCCTAAAAACCCTCATATTAGTTTGCGCACTTAAATCTAAGCTTGCAAATTGGTTATCTGATACATAAAAACTATCAATTAATGGATTATTAGTAACATCTATATTTGAAAAATTATTTTTATTAATAAAAAAAGCTCTAAGGTTTATATTTGTTGATACATCTAAAGAAGATAGTTGATTATCTATTAAAGCTAAGGTTGTTAAAGTACTTACACCAGAAACATTTACATTAGTTAATTGATTAGTACTTCCATTAATGGTAGTAATTTTAGTATTCTGTCTAAAATCTAACGATGTAAATTTATTATTACCTCCATCAAAATTTAATAACATACTATTCATAGATAAATCTATGGAAGTGATTTGATTTGACAAACAGACTAAATCTATTAAATTTACATTACTAGTAACATCTAACATAGTTAGTTGATTTTGACCTATATTTAGTTTTTCTAATAACGTATTTTGAGATAAATCTATAGTACCAATTTGGTTCATTTTACAATTTAACTCTTTTAAAGCAGCAAAATCTTCTATACCTACCATACTAGATATGGTTAAATTTGGTACTTCTAGTTTTGTAACCGTATTTATTCTATTAGTAAAAACAGTACCATTTCCATTAATACCATCACCCATACTATTTGGAGAATTAAGAGCGACTGGCATACCCTGTGCGTTATGTAATTCTAAATAATTTTCTAAGTTAGGATCTGGTACATTTGTTAAACCACTAGCTGTTAAAGAAAGCTTAGATATTTTACCAGCACTATATTCTGCTATATATAGGTCTGAACCAATAAGTTTAGTTGCAGTAACTCCAGCTAAATTTATTACTACATCTGTAGCAGTTGTTGGTAATGAAGCAGTAATATCTATTTTTGAAATTTTTTGACCAAAAAATTCAGATATATACAAATCATTTCCATTTAATTCTAATTTTGATGGCCAATTTAAACCGGTTACTACATCAATTGCTACAGGGGTAGTGGCTGTAATATCTATTTTTGAAATTTTATTACCAGCAAATTCAGATATATACAAATCATTTCCGTTTAATATTATATCTGATGGATTATTTAAACCTCTTATAACATCAACAGCAACAGGTATAGTAGCAGTTATGTCTATTTTTGAAATTTTACCACCAATACCTTCAACTATATATAAATCATTACCACTCAAAATCATATCCTGAGGGTTAAATAAACCTGTAATAACATCTATAACTACTGGTGTAGCTGCTGTAATGTCTATTTTTGAAATTTTACCATTCGAATTTTCTGCTATATATAAATCATTCCCATTTAAAAGTAATCCAGCCCCACCACCTATACCTGTTATTATATCTGTTGCAGTTGTAGGTATTGGCGATGTTATATCTATTTTTAAAATTTTTCTACCTCCATTTTCTACAATATACATATCGTTACCGTTAATTGCCATATCCGTGGGCAAACCTAAACCTGTTACAACATCTACTTGCGCGTATGTTTTACTATTACATACTAAAAAAGTAATTAGCGTTAAAAAAAGTATTCTTGTTTTCATTTGTCTTTATATTAAATTAATATAGTTTTCAATTTCAAAGATGAAACAAGAGGTACAGTTACACAATAGCTAATCCATTTAGTGTCGCTCTCAATCCATTACCTGTCGAGTTCAGTCCATTAATGGTAAAAAAGGGTGAAAAAAATTAATGCAAAAAAAGAGCATGTAAACATGCTCTTTTTAATTAAAATATAAGTAATCTTATTCCAAAACTGCTCCACTAGCAGCAACAGATCTATCAATTTTACTTAGTAAACACTACTCTGTTAGCTTTGGTTCTAAATTAAAATATTTGTTTACAGCATATTTGTACTGATTTATAAATATCTTTTTAAATTCAGTAATATTGTTTTGTTCGTAAAAGAGGAGCATTGCTTTTTTGTAATCAGAAGCTTTTACACTTCTATAAGACAATGGACAATATCCATTTTCCATAAGAATGGCATTACTTATAATTCTGGCAGTACGCTTATTACCATCATTAAATGCTTGAATATATGATAATAAGATTAATAATAATAATGCTTTTTCAAATATATTATTCCTTTCGTTTACTAAATCACACATTTGTTGCAGAACTTCTACTATTTGCTGCTCCATACTTAAAGGTTTGTATTCTGTTCCTCCAACTCCAACTCCACGTTTTCGGATATTTCTTTCAACTCCTAATTTTTTAATTAGGATAGAATGGATATCCTCAATTCGATTGATTGTCAAAGGTTTCAAATAATCTGGTTCAGCTATAATAAAATCTAAAGCATCTTTATGATTAAGAAGCATTATAGCATCTTCTTGCTTCTTACCTTCAGCAAGCTCCTTATACTTTATTAGTGCTTCTGTCTCAAGTAAAGTATAAGTGTTTCCTTCTATCTCACCAGATTTCCAAGACAAATCGATTGCCAAAATTTCTAATTCCTTTTTATATTCACTACTAGACAGTGGAGCAATATTTTTAGTATACTTATCATGCAATAAATTTAACTGTTCAATTTCTTCTTTTGTAAATAGTTCCGCTTTACTCAACACTTTTGGAATCAATTCAAGGTTAAAAAATTTCTTTGCATTACGTTCTTCCGGAAGCAAGTTATAATATGCTTTAAGGTCGATTGGAACAAACAACTCGTATGCATCAGAGATTGAATACCTTCTTGCTTTTCCGTTGCCATGTGTTTTTATTAATTTTGGAGTCATTTCTAATAACAGCCTCCTTATGGTACTTTCCCCCATTTTTACTTTTACTCCTTTGTAAATGCTCGCCCTTTCTACTGGTTGATTTGCTCTTACAAAATCTATAATTGCTTGTTTTTTAACCTTTAACATATTTTCAATTTAGCTATCTAATTATTACTTTACTAAGTACAAATATACAAAATACTGCCCAAACTTTAATTGAATGCTGCTCAAATTATATTATTATGAGCAGTATTACATCTTTTTTTGAGCAAAAAAAGTAATTTTTATTGATTGCTAAAATATTGGTTTGATATATATCGAAAATAAATTTATAACTGATTTAATCTAGAAAGATCAAAACTACGCCTCCAAACTAACACCACTCGCAGCAACAGATCTATCAATTTTACGCATTAAACCCTGTAACACTTTACCAGGTCCAACTTCAATAAATTCAGTTCCTCCATCAGCAATCATAGACTGGATACATTGTGTCCATTTAACAGGAGCAGTTAATTGCGCAATTAAATTTTCTTTTATTTCATCAGGGTTTGTAACAGCTTTTGCTGGCACATTTTGATATACTGCACAAGTCGGTTCGCTAAAAGTAGTTTCTTCAATTGCAGCAGCCAATTCTTCTCTTGCAGGCTCCATCATTGGGGAGTGAAAAGCACCACCAACAGGTAAAATTAATGCTCTTCTTGCGCCTTTTTCTGTTAATATTTCACAAGCCTTTTCAATTGCAGAAACTTCACCAGAAATTACTAATTGCCCTGGGCAATTATAATTTGCAGCAACCACTACTCCATCAATTTCTGCACAAATATCTTCCACTATTTTATCTTCCAATCCTAAAACAGCTGCCATCGTTGATTTTTGAATTTCACATGCTTTCTGCATCGCCAAAGCACGCTTAGAAACTAAAATTAATCCATCTTCAAAAGATAAAACTCCGTTAGCAACCAATGCAGATAATTCACCTAAAGAATGACCCGCTACCATTTCTGGCTGAAAAGAATCACCTAATACTTTTGCTAAAATTACCGAATGTAAAAATATAGCCGGTTGCGTTACTTTAGTTTCTTTCAATTGTTCCGCAGTACCTTCAAACATAATGTCGGTAATATTGAACCCTAAAATCTGGTTGGCTTTTTCAAAATATTCTTGAGCCAAAGGGTATTGTTCGTATAAATCCAATCCCATTCCTGGAAATTGTGCTCCTTGACCTGGAAAAATATATGCTTTCATGTAATGTTTATTTATGTAACTGATAATTCGTTTAATTATTTAATCGCCGCAAAAATAATGATTTTAATTGGAAGCTATTCCCGCTTGAAGTTTATGTTGAGCGAAGTCGAAATGCACTCGCTTTTTTTGTCATTGCGAAGTTTACTTTTTTGTAAACTGTGGCAATCTCATTAAAATAGCAGATTGCTTCATTTTATTCGCAATGACAAAAAAGAGCTCAAACAAATGCTTCAATCGGGGCTAAGCATATTTATAATCGAATTTAAAAATTAGAAAGTCTAGCAATCTAATAATCTAAATTCATTAACTTCGTTTTATGACAGCGAAACAAAAATCCTCAGCACAATTAATCTATTTAATTTTAGCTGCGTTGTTTATTGCATCATTAGTTACTTCAAATTTAATTTTTCAAAAATTCTTTTATTGGTATCCAATCGACATAGAACTATTTGATGTTAAATTATTTGAAATTTCTGTAGGTTTATTACCCTATCCTATCACTTTTTTAATCACCGATATTTTATCAGAAATCTATGGAAAAAAGAAAGCTAATCAAGTTGTTATTGCCGGAATTTTCGCTTCATTTTTTTCTCTTTTAATAATATATGTATCTAAAAGTGTACCAGCAATTTCATGGTCTCCTGTTAAAGACGATACTTTTTTAGATGTATTTGGCGCTGCACCATTAGCAGTATTAGCTTCTATGTTAGCTTATTTATTTGCACAATTTATAGACATTAGAGTTTATCATTTTTGGAAAAATCTAACCAAAGGAAAACACCTATGGCTTCGAAATAACTTCTCAACATTTACGTCACAAATTGTAGACACATTAACAGTTTTACTTTTATTATGCTCTTTCGGAATCATAAAATGGGACTTGTTTTTAGGCTTACTAATAAGCGGAATACTCTTTAAAATAATAGTAGCTGCCCTAGACACACCAATTTTATACGGAATTGTGTATCTTTTTAGAAGAAAATTCAACTTAAAAATCGGAGAAGAAATAACCGATTAAAATTTTGGCAACATTTTTGTAAACTTATAAATAGCCATTCGTCTAAACTTAAAATTAAATATCATAATCATGAAAAAAAGTATCGCAATAATTTTTATTCTTATGTTAACATTTAACATAAATGCGCAAACTGAAAAATTTGATTCATTATTAAAAACGCATGTAGATAAAGATGGTAATGTAGATTATAAAGGCTTCAAAAAAGATGAAGCTAAACTAGACGCTTACTTAACATGTTTAGTAGAAACTAAAATAGACAAATCTTGGTCTGCAGCAAAAACCAAAGCTTTTTGGGCAAATGCATATAATGCATATACTGTTAAATTAATTTTAAAAAATTACCCATTAAAAAGCATCATGAAAGTTAAGAAAAAAGGGAAAGATGCTTGGAATATTCCGTTTGCAAATGTTGGTGGAAAAACATATACCTTAAATAATATTGAACATGATGTTTTAAGAAAGAATTATAAAGATCCAAAAATTCATGTAGCGGTAAATTGTGCTTCAGGATCTTGTCCACAATTAGGAAACTTTGCTTTTACAGAAGAAAACTACGAAGCAAAAACAGAAGAATTAATGAAGAAATTTATTAATGACCCTAAAAGAAATAAAGTCTCTGAAAAGAAAGCTCAACTTTCTAAAATATTTGATTGGTACAAAAAAGACTTTACAACAAATGGTTCTCTAAAAGAATATTTAAATAAATATTCAGATGTTATAACTACCAAAAAAACAAAAGTTAGTTATTTAAAATACGACTGGAGTTTAAACGGAAAGTAAGAAACACTATTACTTTTTGATAAAAAAGCTTGAAAACAATTCGTATTTTTACTTTTCAACAGAAATAAAACAAATGTCTAAAACATATTATGACCCGGCTGACTTAAGAAAGTTTGGAAAAATAACAGAATGGAACGAAGAACTTGGTAACAAGTTCTTTGATTATTATGGAAAAGTCTTTGAAGAAGGAGCATTAACTGCTCGTGAAAAATCTTTAATTGCTTTGGCAGTTTCTCATACAGAACAATGTCCATATTGCATAGAATCATACACAAAAGATGGCTTACAACGTGGAATTACCAAAGAAGAAATGATGGAAGCTGTTCATGTTGGAGCTGCTATAAAAAGTGGTGCAACGTTAGTACATGGAGTTCAAATGATGAATAAAGTGAATAAATTAGAAATGTAAGCAGGCTCTAATTTTGCCTAAAGCAAAATTTTAGAGGTCGCTTATCCGGATGAAAATCAGGATCCATTAAAATGAGAAGTTGAAACAAGTTCAGCATAAATGAAGAAATCACTATTAGCAAGAAATAACGATTTAGCAAACACACAACGTCAGTTAGAAATTCTTTCAAACGGAATGTTTGCTGATGGAGAATTACCAACGTTTGCTAAAAAAATAAAAGAAACCAATCAATTTCCTTTACGTCCTAAAAAGTTAGAAATTCTACAAATTAATTTAGGGTATATGTGCAATCAAGTTTGTGCTCATTGTCATGTAGATGCAGGGCCTGACAGAAAAGAAATTATGACGGTAGAAACCATGCAGCAATGTTTGGATGTCATTAAAAAAACTGGAGCTCACACGTTAGATTTAACTGGTGGCGCACCAGAAATGAATCCTAACTTTAGGTGGTTTGTAGAAGAAGCATCAAAAGCAGGAATTAAAGATTTTATCGTTCGTTCAAACCTAACTATCATTAGAGCTAATAAAAAATATTACGATTTACCTGAGTTCTTTAAAAAGCATAATGTTCATGTAGTTTCATCAATGCCGCATTGGACACGTGGTAAAACAGACAAACAAAGAGGTGACGGAGTTTTTGACAAATCGATTAAAGCATTACAAATGCTAAACGAAGTTGGGTATGGAAAAGAAGGTTCAAATTTAAAATTAGATTTGGTATATAATCCTTCAGGTGCATTTTTACCTGGAGATCAAATGGCGTTAGAAAACGACTTTAAAAAAGCGTTGAAAGAGGATTTTAACATCGATTTTCATCAACTTTTTGCTATTACAAATTTACCAATCAGTCGATTTTTAGATTATTTAATTGCTTCAGAAAATTACGAAGATTACATGTATGCATTAGTAGAAGCATATAATCCGTTAGCAGTAGAAAATGTAATGTGTACCAATACCTTATCGGTTAGTTGGGACGGAAATTTATACGATTGTGATTTTAATCAAATGCTAAATTTAAAAGTAGCTAGTAAAGTAAAACACATTTCAGAATATAACGAAGAATTATTACAAAACAGAAATATAATTATCAATCAACATTGCTATGGATGTACTGCTGGTGCAGGAAGTAGTTGCCAAGGTGTTGTAGCGTAATAGTTGTTAGAAAAATTAAGTGTTCATTTATAAATGAAAAAAATAGTCTTCTTATTTGTATTAATTTCTTTAAACTCTTTTTCTCAAGAGAGTTTAAAAGATTTATTAAAAAAATATAATACTGAAAGTGTTCCGTATATTTCTGTTGATAGTTTAAAGAAAATAACAAAAAAACCTTTCGACTCCACTCTAGCTGACAATAACATTATTTTATTAGACGCAAGAGAAAAAAAAGAATATAAAGTCAGTCATTTAAAAAATGCGCTCTTTGTAGGGTATGATAAGTTCAACTTAAAAAAAACAACTAAAAACCTTCCTAATAAAAATGCAAAAATTGTGGTTTATTGTAGCTTAGGAGTTCGATCGGAAATTGTGGCAGAAAAACTTAAAAAAGCTGGTTATACTAATGTTCTAAACTTATATGGCGGAATTTTTGAATGGAAAAACAACGGTAATACTGTTTTTAATTCTAAAGAAAAATCAACCGAAAAAGTACATACGTGTACTAAAGAATGGAGTCAGTGGTTAGTAAAAGGAGAAAAAGTATATGAGTAAAAACTTACTTTTAATTTTTACTAGAAATCCTGAATTAGGAAAAGTAAAAACTAGGCTCGCTAAAACCATTGGTGATAAAAATGCTTTAAAAATTTACAAAAAACTACTACATCAAACTAAAAAGGTAACTCAATATTTAGATTGTGATAAGGCCGTTTATTATTCTGTTAAGATTAGAAAAAATGATATTTGGGATTCATCAATATATCAAAAACATCAACAAACAGGAAATGATTTAGGCTTTAGAATGCAGAATGCTTTTGAAAATTCATTTAAAAAAGGATATGAAAAAGTGATGATTATCGGTAGTGATTTATTTGATTTATCAGAAGAAATTATAAATGAAGCTTTTTATCAACTTGATAAAAATGATACTGTTATTGGACCTGCAGAAGACGGAGGGTACTATTTATTAGGGATGAAAAAAAACTATCCAGAAATCTTTCAAAATAAAAATTGGGGAACTTCTTCTGTAAGAAAAGCCACTTTAGAAGATTTAAAGAATCAAAATACATTTCAACTTGAAGAATTAAATGACATTGATGTGTATGAAGACTTAAAAAAACACGACTCATTGTTAAAAATCATTAAAGAATAAATTATGAAACTAACTTTACCTTTTAGAAAAGCAATATTATTTTTTGCTTTAACTTCTTTTTTAGTTCTTAACACAAGCGCTCAATGTACCGAATCTGCTTCTAGCTTTGGTAATAATACATCAACACAATCATACAATATTTCCGGGGATGTTTCTGTAGTTTTAAACGCAAACGGAACCAGTGTAAATCTAGATTTTGGCAGTAATTTTTCTACTGCTTCTGGGCCAGATGTACGAGCATATTTAATAAAATCTGAAGGAAAAACAAATGATGAATTAAAAGGTTTAAATCCAACTACAGTTGATAATATTTCTTTTGGTTTAGTAGGTTTTTCTGGCGTTCAGTCTTACACCGCAAACATTCCAAATGGAGCAGATATCACTAAATATGATACAGTATTTTTCTATTGTCTTCAATATACAGCATTTTGGGATTATGGAAAATACACACCATTTACAGCAAATTCTTGTTCAATATTAAATGTTGAAAAAACATCGTTAACTAACTTTAGTTTTTACCCTAACCCTGCAAAAAATAGTATTCAATTTACTAATGTAGACATGGCTAAAACTGAAATCCGTATTTTTGATGTTTTAGGGAAACAAGTATATCATCAACCTAAAGAAAAAGGCACAAACAAATTAGACCTTTCTAATTTAAATACTGGAATTTACTTACTTTCAGTAATTAAAGGTGATAAAAAAACGACTAGAAAATTGGTGATAGAATAGTTAATTAATTTATGATTGAACATTTAAAAGTAACCTCAGATTTTCTTACATCAAAAGGAATTACAAACCCTCAATTAGGAATTGTTTTAGGAACTGGTTTAGGAAAATTAGTTGATGAGATTACAATTGAACAAGAAATTGCCTATTCTGAAATTCCACATTTTCCAACTGCCACTGTAGAGTTTCATTCTGGAAAATTAATTTACGGAACCTTATCTGGTAAAAAAGTATTGGTAATGTCTGGTCGTTTTCATTTATATGAAGGCTATAATCTTTGGGAAGTTACCTATGGAATTAGA
Organism: Lutibacter sp. Hel_I_33_5; assembly: GCF_007827455.1. Lineage (NCBI taxonomy): Bacteria > Pseudomonadati > Bacteroidota > Flavobacteriia > Flavobacteriales > Flavobacteriaceae > Lutibacter > Lutibacter sp. Hel_I_33_5. Next base: position 2,372,096 of record NZ_VISM01000001.1, on the reverse strand, counting down.
ACGATGCATTCTTTAGGCATCACTACATTGTTAATTTCAAATGCTGCTGGTGCCATCAATCTAAACTATAAAAAAGGAGATTTAATGTTGATTGATGATCATATTAATTTACAAGGTGGATCGCCATTAGCATTTAAAGGAGCTAACACTTTTGGAAATATTTTTGCGGATATGTTAGAACCGTATTCGAAAAAAATAAATGATCAACTTAAAGAAATTGCTTTAGAAAATAATATAGAATTGCATGAAGGTATTTACGCGAGTGTTGTAGGACCTCAACTTGAAACACGTGCAGAATATAGAATGTTACAAATTTTAGAAACGGATGCCGTTGGTATGAGTACAGTTCCTGAAGTCATTGTTGCTAAACAATTGAATTTAGACTGTGCCGCAATTTCTGTGTTAACCGATGAATGTGATCCTAAAAATTTACAACCTGTTAATATTGCAGAAATCATTGAAATTGCTGGAAAAACAGAACCAAAAATGATAACATTATTTAAAGAATTAATTAAAACAATATAAAGTTTGCAGTAAATCAGATAACAGTCTGTAACTTGACTAAAAACTGATAACTGAAAACCGAAAACTAAAAAAAATGAGTTACTTAGAAACCACACATAACGTATATAAAGAGGCAGCTTTAACACCAGATGTAGGGCTTTGCTGTACTACAAATCCTATTTGGGAATTACCTGGATTAAAGATTCCAAGAATCATGCAAGAAATGAATTACGGTTGTGGTTCTACAGTACATGCACGCGATTTAACAAACAATCCTAAGATGCTATATGTTGGTGTTGGTGGTGGAATGGAATTACTACAATTCGCTTATTTTAATAGAAATAAAGATGGCGTAATTGGTTTAGATGTTGTTGATGAAATGCTTGAAGCATCGCGCAAAAATTTTAAAATTGCTGAAGAACAGAATGATTGGTTTAAGAGTGATTTTGTAGACCTTAGAAAAGGAGATGCAATGGATTTACCTGTGGATGATAATTCTATAGATGTTGCTGCGCAAAACTGCTTGTTTAATATTTTTAAGTCTGATGATTTAAAGAAAGCGATTGCAGAAATGCATAGAGTTTTAAAACCTCACGGACGTTTAGTAATGAGTGATCCTACGTGTGAACAACCAATGAATGATGAATTACGTAACGATGAACGTTTACGTGCTTTATGTTTAAGCGGAAGTTTATCAATTGCCGATTATGTAAAAGCATTAACTGATGCTGGTTTTGGAACCATAGAAATTAGAGCTAGAAAACCATATCGAATTCTTGACCCTAAGAATTACCCAACAGACGAATTAATTTATATTGAATCTATAGAAGTTGCTGCAATTAAAGATCCGATGCCTGCTGACGGCCCTTGTATTTTTACTGGAAAAGCGGCTATTTATTATGGTGAAGATGATTATTTTGATGATGGTTTAGGACATACATTACTAAAAAACCAACCCTTAGCAATTTGTGATAAAACTGCTGCCGCTTTAGAAGCTTTAGGTAGAGATGATATTTTCTTTTCTCCTTCTACGTTTCATTATGATGGTGGAGGTTGTTGTTAGCCGATAATCGGTATTAAATTATTTTAAAAACGTTTATTTCATTAACTTTGAAGTAAACGTTTTTACTTTAGAAAAGAATACAATTACACACAAGAGTTCGTGAAACAAATCATTCATTTTTTTTCTAAAAAATTTAACCAAAACCATTTTATAGTATTCTGGTTTTTGTTGAATTTTTTTCAAATTGCTACAACTGAACTTACAAGTGATGAAGCCTATTATTGGTTTTATTCACAAGAATTAGATTGGGGGTATTACGATCATCCTCCTTTAATTTCTTTATTAATAAACTTTGGTAAACTATTTTTTGAAAGTGAAATCGCTGTTCGTTTTGGAAATGTACTGTTACTTTCAATTGCACTCTATTTTCTTTTTAAAATTAGACCTTGGACAAGAAAAGAAAAGCATTTTTTATATCTCATAATTTTAGGATTTCCTCTTTTAAACTATATCACATTTATTGCCTTTCCAGATTCTAGTTTGGTTGCATTAAGCATGGCTTTTTTATATTATTATAAACAATTTTTAGAACGTAGTTCTAAAAAGAATATGTTTATTCTAAGCATTATTATAGCCTTGATGTTCTATGCTAAATATCATGCAATTTTATTTATTGGATTTGTAATTATCTCTAACTTAAAATTACTGACTAACAAATATTTTTATACTGCTCTAGCGTTAGTTATTGTGTTTTATTTACCTCATATATTATGGCAAATAGATCATAATTTTGCTTCTTTAAAATTTCATTTAGTGGGAAGATCTAATCCTTTTCAAACTCGCTTTTTTGGCGAATTTATAAGTCAACAAATCCCAATAATTGGATTAGGTTTAATTTGGATTCCCTTTATTTTTAAAACAAAAAATCAATTTGAAAAAACATTGAAATTTATAGCAATTGGATCTTTTTTATTTTTCTTATTTAGTTCTTTAAAAGGTTTTGTTCATATTCATTGGACATCTATTGCAATTTTCCCTATCATTATTTTATCTGCTAAATATTATTCATCTTTAAAAAAGAAAACACTTTTTTATAGTTTAGTGTTACCCTTTGTCTTTTTGTTACTTATAATTCGATTGTACTTATCTTTTCAGATATTTCCGTCTAATAAACTAGGTACCGATTATTATCACGATAGAAACTTATGGGCAGAAGACATCACAAAAATTTCACAAGGAAAACCTGTTTTATTTGATGCTGGAAATGAATCTCTACGAGAAGCACCAATGTATTCTTTTTATGCCAAAAAATTAGGTATCGCTATGTTTCCAGGTGAGTTTAAAAAATCTCAATATCAAATTTGGCAGTACGAAGATTCTATTCAGAATAAAGATATTATGCTCATTAAAAGACACTCTTTTAATACTAGTATCGATTTAAAAACCCGAATGGGAAAAACAATTCATTATAAATTAATTGATAATTTCACCTCGTTTAACAACATTAAAATTGATTTTAATCCAAAAGACATTTCTTTAAAAAAAGATGTGCTCTCAGGATTTATCACCTTAAAAAATCACAGAAATAAAACTATAAATATATCTTCTTCAAAAATCTATATTTCAATAATTGGTAAAGAAAAAAGGGATGATAATTTGAGAAATTTAGAAGAAAACAGTATCTTAATAAATCCTAATCAATCTAAAAAAATCGAGTTTAAAGTAACATCAAAAAATATAAAAGGAGATTATAAAATAGCATTTGGTTTTATAAATAAAAACATGAATTGGTCTATAAATAGCACTAGAAAAAATATCAATTTTGACTAAATATTTTGACATAGCAAAAGAGTCTTTTGTTGGATATTACAACTATCTAATCAATGAAATTTTAAACCCACATTGGGGTAATTATTTCTATTGGTTAATTGCTATTTCTTTAATTTTCTTTTTTATAGAAATCTTACTTCCTTGGCGAAAAAAACAAGCTCTTTTTAGACGTGATTTTTGGCTAGATACTTTTTACATGTTCTTTAATTTCTTTCTATTTTCTTTAATTGGTTATAATGCAATTTCTAATGTTGCTGTAACTTTTTTTAACGATAATTTAAAAGCTATCGGAATTGACAATCTTACTTTTTTTCATGTAGAAGAGTTTCCTTTTTGGAGTCAATTATTGATTCTCTTTCTGGTAAGAGATTTCATTCAATATTTTATCCACAGACTACTACATAAAGTTCCTTTTTTATGGAATTTTCACAAAGTCCATCATTCAGTAAAAGAAATGGGATTTGCAGCTCATTTACGTTTTCACTGGATGGAAACTGTAGTATACAGAACCCTAGAATATATTCCGTTAGCATTGATAGGTTTTGGAATTGACGATTTTATTTTAGTGCATTTATTTACACTTACATGGGGCCATTTTAATCATAGCAATACCAACATTTCTTTGGGTGTTTTCAAATATATTTTTAATAATCCTAAAATGCATATTTGGCATCATAGTAAAGAAATTCCGAATAAAACAGGTGTTAATTTTGGACTCACTTTAAGCCTATGGGATTATCTTTTTAAAACAGATTATATACCTTCAGATGGAAAAAATATTGAACTTGGTTTTGATGATGATGACGTTTTTCCGCAAGATTTTATTGGGCAAGAAATCTATCCTTTAAGCAAGAAATAAAAACTACTTATTTCTACCTTTTTCATCTGGATACAAACCTGGTAAAGCATCACTTTGAAAAACTTCTTTTGTATCGATATTTAATGCTGAAATTTTTCCTTTAAAAGCTGCGCCAGTATCAATATTCCAAATAGTTGCTTTATTGATTGGAACATTGATCTCATAATTTGTTGTAGGTGTATGTCCAATATAAATTTCTTTATAATGTTGTAATCGTTTAGGATAAAATTTTGAACTAACAGAAAGTTCCGAATCCATTGCTAAAACCATTTCCCAAAGCGACCTGTCTAAATAGAAATTTTGTTGATGCAATTCTCTTTCTACACCATGTAATGAAGTAAATCCTGCATGCAAAAACAGTCTATTTTGAGAATCTAAATAATATAAAGGCATGTTTTGAAAAAAAATTAAATGCTGCTTTTTTTCTTCAGGAGAAAATCGCTCATAGCTTTCCATGGTTTCTTTGCCTCCATGCATATACCAAGAAGGGTGCACTGCTTCTTTTTCTAACCATTCTTGACACCAAACATCATGATTTCCTTTAATAAAAACACAATTTATTTTTTCAGAGAGATTAATTAAGAACTCGATAACTTGTGCAGATTCACTCCAACCATCAACATAATCGCCCATAAAAATAAGGGTATCATCTTCTTTAATTTCTAGCTGATTTAAAACCTGAATTAAAGCTCGTAATCCACCATGAATATCACCAATTGCAAACATTCGCATATACTATTTAGTTTTAGACAAAACTAAGTACTTTCTAAAAAGAAAAGAAATTTAAATAAGATTAAAAATATTGACCAATACCAAAAACAATTCCTCTTGATTTATCCTTTAAACTAAATCCATAATCTATTCTAAAAGTCGCATTAAATATTTTTTTATGAATAAATCGTAAACCAACACCAGAAAATAATTGAATGTTTTTATGATTGGTTAAATCATTTAAATCACCACCTGGAGTTCTCCAAGAACCAACATCAATAAAAGTATTACTTTGTAAAACAAACCAGTCTTTTTCTAACAACGTATGTCTATATTCTGAATTTAATACAACACTTCCTGTACCTCTATCCACTAGGATTCCAACACCCCGGATGTTCAAATTATTATCAATAGCAAAAGGAGCAAAAGGTGTTTTATCGTTTTTGGCCAAACCTATTCGTAATCTATTAGCCAAAACTCCGCTTGACCACATTTTCCTGAAGTAAAAGAAATCATTCCAAAATACAAAAAATTGATTCTGGAAATCGTTTTCCGTTACAACATATTGCAGATACAATTCACTTTTAAATCCATCTATATATTGATAAAAATAATTTAAATTATCGTAGGTATATACAAACTTTAAGAGCTTCTTATTTAAATCTAGATTTAATGGAATTGTTGCTGATGTAACACCAGATAAGTATTTATATTTTTCATTAAAAAAGTTTATCCCGAAACTAATTTTATTATTAAAATTGATTTGATGTAACCCTAAAATTTCGAAAGAAATATTATTATACAAATAATTTGCAGAACCAGAATTAAAATATAATGGCTCTTCACTTTTCCAATTTTGATGATTGATTGCCAACCCCCATTTTCTAGAAAATAAATTTGGAGCCCTAAAATTAATCGCATAGGTATCAAATCCATTATTTTGATAAAACCCTCCTAACCCAATATTTCTTCCCAAAAAATTATAGTCGTACAATCCAAGTTTATAGGAAAATTGATTGTTAACAGATGTCCATAAATTTACTTCAGGAATGATTGTGAAATTTTCTTCTACAATAATTTCAACATTTGATTTTTTATTTTCAGAATACCCTACTTTAAAATAAGCATTAGAAATAGCCGCTAATCTTTTTAAAGAAATAATGTCTTTTTCTAAAGTAAGTGAATCTAATCGATCTCCTCGTTTAGTAACAACAATAGATTTTAAAAAACTAAGTTTTGTTTTTTTATACCCATTAATTTTAAGGTGTTCAATTTTATATTCTTGAGCTTTTGTAATATGAATATTACAAAGAATAAATAGTAAAAATGAAATTTTAAACCTCATCAGTTTAAGGTATTATAAAGGTTTTTTGAACTACCAAATTTACCCAATTATCTTTACTTACACCCATAAGTGTGAAAGAATATTCTTCTGATGACTCTAGTTTGGGTGGTATATTTCTTGTTACATTTAACACCACATTATTTAAATTATAATACTGAAACTTTTTATCATATGTATATGTTCCAGAAAGTAAATTATTTTCTTTATCAGCTAATACTTCAAAATAAATCTCTGTATCATCATAAATTCCATCTTTCCAAGAAAAAACTGGCATCGTACTTTGTGTAAAGTCAATTGAAACTTTTTCATTCCATTCTGTAGGTTTTGATTGATTTTTTAATCTAATTGGATTCGATTTATGAAGTGTATTATTAACAATATAAGTCACCAAACAATAAACTTCTTTTACTTCACCTTTTACAAAACGCTCTAAATACCCATTGAATACTGGTTCTTTTGGAAGTGCTTTAAAATGATAGTTAGAAAAGTCATTAGGATCAACACCTGCAGATTCAGTTTCAAAGTATAGAATTTCTTCAGCCCCAACAATTGGATAATAAAAAATAAATGCTGTAGTATCATCATTTTTCTTACTTGCCGCACATGCAATAACTTCACCTTTTTCTAATAATGAGTTATCATCTAAATAAGATTGTAAATTAGTGTCTAAATCTACACTTCCAATACATGAAGAAAGCAATAACGTTATTATTAAAACAATACCAATGTTAGTTTTCATATTGTTGTTTTATCGTTTTTTCTACAGGTTTATTTTGTGGAGTAAATCTATTATTTTTTAAACCACCACCTTTTTTATAATCATGAAACCATTTCCAAATAAAACCTCCAGCAAACCATTTTTCTTTCCAAAACTGATTAAATAATGCTTGATATCCATTTATTTGAGCTTCTAAATTTACATTATCTTTTACTCTATTCGATTCCCAAGGCTTTGCACCCGTAAAATTTACACTTCTATATCCGTATTCTGTAAAAATAACAGGTTTGTTATATTTCTTTTGAACAGCACTAATCGTTTTTTTATGAGAATTCCATCCACTTTCAAATTCTTCTATAGTTGGTGATTTTTTATCTGTTAAAGGAAAATAAGCATCAATACCAATAAAATCTAAATCATCCCAAAACGGAATTCGTTTAAATTCATCCCAATTTGCTGCATATGTTAGTTTTCCTTTATATAGTTTTCTAATTTCTTTAATTAAATGACGCCAATATCTTGGTCTATTTAATGCAAATTTCTCTAACTCAGTTCCTATACAAAAAATTGGAGCTTTTAAAACTTCTGCAGCCTTAGCATAAGTCAAAATAAAACTACGATAAGAATCTTCTAAAACCTTCCAATCTTCTTCAGATTTCATTAAAATATTACCAGTAAACTCGCCATGCCAAACCCAAATTTGAGGTTTAATCATTAATTGGATTTTGTTCTTCTGAAGTAATTTTCCGTATTGAATAATTCCTTTTTCAGTTTCGCCAAACCACTGTCTATTTGTATTATGATTAATTGTAGGAGCTGCTAAATTTTTAATAAAACCAAACGGCATTAATGCAGCATAATTAGCTGAAACATTTGCAACTGGTGTAACATTTTTTTGAATAATTTTTTCGCCAGAAGCAACAAAACTGATACCATTTATTTTTTGCTGCTGACTTTGGCAACCAAAACTAAATTGTATCAGTAGTATAAAAAGGAGTTTATATTTTTTCATAATTGACTCCTAAAATAAGTTATTTTTCTAGAAAAGAGCTCTTAAACCAATACTATAAGTATTACCTAACCCTTGAAAATTATTTCCTCTAACAAATTTACTATACAAAACTTCTAAATTTAAAACATCTGTTAGTTGATACTTTCCACCTAAACCTAAAGATGTTCCATTCTGAGCAAAATCTCCTACTCTTTGCAAGTGTTGAGTAAATACAAGTATGGTAGATTCATTACTTGGAAAATAGCTTAAAAAGAACCCAGGTGAAAACAGAAAAGTGTTATTTGCAAAACTTTGATCAGATCCAAAACTATACTCTGTATTTAACTCTGTAAATATTTGCCAATTACCGCTTGGAAAAGTGTAATCATAAAAAAATCTATTTTGAAATGACCAAGCAGTTTGATCTAAATATCCATCAGTATTTTCTTCATCACTTATTGTAGGAATGTGTAATGCAGTTTGAATAGAAAAATTTCCAACTTTTTCAAGAGGCTGCCATTTAATTGCTGGTGCAATCGTAGTTAACCCTGCTCTTCCATCAAAACTAAAGACAGAAAAAGCATTTCTACCATTAAAAGTATTTGATCTAAATTCTACAATAGCACCAATATTTATTCTGTTATTATCATTGATTCCAGTAAAAAACTCTACGGTTGATGTAAAGAAATTCTGTCTCGGTATGGTTACACTTTTACTACCCGAATCTGTTTGTTTTGTTTGCGTATAAACACTATTAAAAAACTTAATATCCCATTGTCCGTTATCTAATAATTTAGAGGGAGTGTACGTTTGGATATTACTTTTGGTGTCTGTATCATCTTCTTGTCCATAAGTATTTAAACTTATTAAAATGATAAAAGTAAATAGTACTTTGTAAATTGAATTTTTCATGTATAAATAATTTTAATACTCCATAAGTCACAAACAAATATAATTACTTACAAAATGCTAAACTCATTTTTTATTTATAACAAATCTAAATTAAAGTTAAATATTAAGTTCTTAACTTTAGCTTCGACTTAAAAGCTATCAAACTAAAACTATGGAACATATTGCAATAATAGGTAATGGAATCTCAGGAATTACCGCTGCAAGACATATTAGAAAGAATTCTGATAAAAAAATCACTGTGATTTCTGCAGAATCAAAGTACTTTTTTTCTAGAACAGCCTTAATGTACGTTTATATGGGGCATATGAAATTTGAACATACACAACCTTATGAAGATTGGTTTTGGCAAAAAAACAATATAGAACTCAAACAAGGATTTGTAGATAACATTAATACTAATGACAAGATTTTAAACTTTTCTAACGGCACTAATTTAACGTATGATAAATTAATTATTGCTACAGGATCTAAACCAAATAAATTTGGTTGGCCAGGGCAAGATTTAGATGGCGTTATGGGTATGTACCACAAACAAGATTTAGAAAAACTAGAAAAATTTGCACCAGATAATAAAGAGTGTAAAAGAGCAGTAATAGTTGGTGGTGGTTTAATTGGGATAGAACTTGCTGAAATGTTGCATAGTAGAAATATTCCCGTAACATTTTTAGTAAGAGAAGATAGTTTTTGGAATGGTGTTTTACCAGAACAAGAATCTAACATGATAAATAAAGAGATATTAGACAATCATATTGATTTACGTTTAGGCGTTAATTTAAAAGAAATAAAATCTGACGATCTCGGAAGAGTAAAATCAATTGTAATAGCTGAAACTGGTGAAGAAATTTTTTGCGATGTTGTTGGATTAACAGCCGGTGTTTCTCCTAACGTTAGTTTTTTAAAAGAAAGTGAAATTAATACAAATAGAGGTGTTTTAGTCAATCGTTTTTTGGAAACAAATATTGATGGAATTTATGCTATTGGTGATTGTGCAGAACAACATGAAGCTATTGGAGAGCGTAGAAATATTGAAGCAGTTTGGTATACCGGAAGAATGATGGGAGAAACTGTTGCACAAACCATTTGCAATAAAAAAACAGAATATAAACCAGGTCATTGGTTTAATTCTGCCAAATTTATGGATATAGAATACCAAACTTATGGTTGGGTTTGGGCAAAATCAAAAGAAAACGAAGCACGTTTTTATTGGGAACATGAAGATGGAAAAAAGTGTATTCATATTAATTATGATAAAAAAACACACCAATTTATTGGGATAAATACATTCGGAATTAGAATGCGTCATGAGTTTTTTGATAAAATTCTTACCCAAAAAAAATCGGTAGAATATGTGTTAGAACATTTAGCTGATGCAAATTTTGACCCAGAATTTTACAAACTTCATGAACCAGAAATTGTGGATAAATTCAATAAAGAAAACAATACAAACATCAACTTAAAAAAGAAAAGTTGGAAAAGAATTTTTAGTAAAGCATAAACTTATGAAAGCAATAAAAAATATAGGGTTATTTATTTTCTTGGTAGGTTTAATCTTCTTTACCTCTCTCCTTTTTACTGGTAAATTTAAAGTAACTTCAGGACAATTTGAATCTACAGTAAAAAGTAAAAATATAAAAAGCGAATGGTTTATTAATTCGCTTAAAATGAAAGTAGTTGATAAGGAATTCGATAGTCAATTTGAACTTTCTTCAAAGATTGTGGAAGCAATCGAAGCATCAAATACGGTACATAAAAAAAATAATGAATGGGATAAGGTAATTTGGGATAAACCACATAGTTTATCATACGATTTATTAAAACCTGCGGGAATTGGTAAAATAATAACAAACAAAGGTTGGTATTGGTTCTTAACTTTTGGTTTAGGAATTATTGGCGCACTAATGTTCATCATTCCTGATGTAATATTACTTGGAAACCCAGGGATAAAAAACAACGGAATTTATCATCATGCAGCAACCAATAAAGGTTGGATAAGTATGCTTGCTTTTGTTTATTTGGTAGGATTTTATATCCTCTTATATTTTTATCCAGATTTTATTGTTAATTGGACATATGTATTAGATCCAATAAGTCAGAGTTTAAGTGGTAATTTAGCAAGTCAATGGTTTTTATACGGATTTTTATATTGCACTGTTATGACTGTAATGGCAGTAAGAATGTATATAAAATATCGTCATAATGCCTATCAAATTGTAAGAACAACATCTGTATTATTTTTTCAAGTAGCATTTGCTTTTATCATTCCTGAAATATTAGTTCGATTTAATAAACCTTATTTCGACTTTAAAAATGCATTTCCCTTAGATTACGATTTTTTCTTCGATTGGAATATTAATAGTTTAATTGCCAACGGAAATCTTGGTATTTTCATGTTGGTTTGGGGAATCGTTTTAACGCTAGTTATTGTACCTGTAATGGTCTACTTTTATGGTAAAAGATGGTATTGTTCTTGGGTGTGTGGTTGTGGTGGTTTAGCAGAAACTTTAGGAGACCCGTATAGACAGCATTCTAGTAAAAAATTAGTTGCTTGGAAAATTGAACGTTGGTTAATTCATGGAGTTTTAGTATTTGCTTTATTAATGACTGCCGCTACATTGTATACTTATTTTTCTGGTACTGATATGATTTTAGGAATCAAAACTTATGATTTACAATTTTATTATGGATTCTTAATTGGATCTGTATTTTCAGGCGTAATTGGTACTGGTTTTTACCCAATAATGGGAAATAGAGTTTGGTGTAGATTTGGCTGTCCTTTAGCAGCTTATATGGGATTAGTGCAACGTTTTAAATCTCGATTTAGGATTACCACAAATGGAGGGCAATGTATTTCTTGCGGAAACTGTTCTACATACTGTGAACAAGGAATTGATGTAAGAGCTTACGCACAAAAAGGAGAAAACATTGTTCGATCTAGTTGTGTTGGATGTGGTGTTTGTTCTGCAGTGTGCCCTCGTGGGGTTTTAAAATTAGAAAACGGCCCAGAAGATGGACGTATAAATCCAACGGAAATTTTATTAGGTAATGATGTTGATTTAATGGAGCTAGTTAATGAAAAGTAAATTTTCAATTCTTATTTTTCTAATTTGTTTTTCACTTTTTTCACAAAAAAAATATAAAAAAACATATTTTAAAAATGGTAACGTAAAAGAAGAAGGTTGGGTAGAAAACAATAATAAAGTTGCTTATTGGAAATTTTATCATAAAAATGGTAGCTTAAAAAAAGAAGGCCATTTTAAAAACAACATAGAAACTAATTATTGGTACTTTTACAAAAAAAACTCTACAAAAGAAAAAGAGGGACATTACAAAAAAGGTAAACAACAAAATTGGTGGTTATTTTATGATGAAAGTGGTTTTGTTAATCATAAATGTCAATTAAAAAATAATCAAAAAAATGGCTATTGTTTATTATACAAAAAGCAGAAATTGATTAAAGCTTTAAAATTCAAAAACGGTAAAAAAGTAAAAGAGTGGACTAATTTCTCATCTTTTAAAAACGAGAATAATTTGAAGGATTTAAATTAAATGAAATCAATAATAAAGGTTATTATTCCTGCTTATAATGAGCAAGATTCTATTGCAAATGTTATTAATGATATTCCCTCAATTGTTGATGAAATTATAGTTATCAGTAATAATTCTACCGATAAAACAGAAGAAAATGCCCAAAATGCTGGTGCAACAGTTTTATCCGAAAATAGAAAAGGATACGGATATGCGTGTCTAAAAGGAATGGATTATATAGCGCGAAATGACTCCTCTCAGCATCCAGATATTATCGTTTTTTTAGATGGTGATTATTCAGATTATCCAGAGCAATTAACAGAACTAGTAAGTCCTATCATAAAAAAAGACATTGATTTTGTTATTGGTTCGCGTGTTAAACGACTACGTGAAAGTAATTCTATGACACCTCAACAAGTTTTTGGAAATTGGTTAGCAACTTTTTTAATGAAACTTTTTTTTGGAGCTAAGTTTACAGATTTAGGTCCTTTTAGAGCGATTAAATACAACAAACTTATTGCTCTAAACATGGAAGACAAAACCTATGGATGGACAGTAGAAATGCAGTTAAAAGTTTTAAAACAAAAAATGACTTATAAAGAAATACCTGTAAAATACAGAAATAGAATTGGCGTTTCTAAAGTTTCTGGAACCGTAAAAGGAACTATATTTGCAGGAATAAAAATTTTAAGTTGGATTTTTAAATATAGTTTCAAATGATTGTTATCGATTACGTTATTATAACTATATATACTATTGCATTAGTATTAATTCTAATGTATGCTATTGCTCAATTAAATTTACTTTTCAACTATTTAAAAGCAAGTAAAAAAGTTGACAGTTCTCCTAAACTTGACTTCAATAACGCAAAAGAAATTCCTTTTGTAACCATTCAACTTCCCGTTTATAACGAGTTGTATGTTATGGAGCGTTTATTGGATAATATTGCATTATTAAAATACCCGAAAGAGAAATTAGAGATTCAGGTTCTAGATGATTCTACAGACGAATCTATTTTATCCACAGAAAAACACATAAAAAGGTTAAAAGAAACTGGTTTAGATATTGTACATATCCGAAGACAAAACCGAGAAGGCTTTAAGGCTGGTGCTTTAAAAGAAGGTTTAAAAATTGCAAAAGGTGAATTTATTGCCATTTTTGATGCTGATTTCTTACCAAAACCATGTTGGTTAGAAAAAACTGTCCCTTATTTTAAAGATTCAGAAATTGGAGTTGTTCAAACACGTTGGGGACATATCAACAGAAATTATTCTACACTTACAAAAATTCAAGCTTTTGCTTTGGATGCCCATTTTACTTTAGAACAAGTTGGCAGAAATAGTAAAGGGCATTTCATCAACTTTAATGGAACCGCTGGGGTTTGGCGTAAAGAATGTATTTACGATGCTGGAAATTGGGAAGGAGATACTTTAACTGAAGATTTAGATTTAAGTTATAGAGCACAATTAAAAAAGTGGAAATTTAAATACTTAGAAAAAGTAGAAACACCAGCTGAATTACCTGTAGTGATAAGTGCTGCAAGATCTCAACAATTCAGATGGAATAAAGGAGGCGCAGAGAATTTTCAAAAAATGTTAAAGAGAATTCTGACCAGTAAAACCATGTCTTTTAAAACTAAGATTCACGGACTTTTACATTTATTAAACAGCTCTATGTTTACTTGCATTTTTATTGTAGCAGTTTTAAGTATACCTATGCTCTATATAAAAAACGAATATGAACACTTAAAAATGTACTTTATTGTGATGAGCTTTTTTGTAATCAGCACAATCATTTTCTTTGTTTGTTATTGGTTTATGTATAAGAATAGTTATGGTGGTGGTTTTTTAAATTTTATAAAATATATTGGTGCTTTCTTTTCTTTTTTCTCTATTGCAATGGGCTTTTCCTTACACAATACAATAGCAGTTTTGGAAGGTCATTTTGGTAAAAAAAGTGAATTTGTAAGAACACCAAAATTCAATATTAAAAATCTAAAGGATGGCTGGAAAAACAATATATATATTCGTAAAAAAGTCTCTCCACATGTAATTCTTGAAGGTTTATTAGCGTTGTATTTTGCATTCGGAATGTACAGTGCATTTATAGTTGGCAAACAAGGTGGAGACTTTGGTTTATTCCCTTTTCATTTGATGCTTTTTGCTGGGTTTGGTTACGTCTTTTTTAAATCTATCTTTTCTAAAGCTTAATGATTTTTTTTAAAAAATATAAAGATGTTCTTTTAATACTTTTAAGCTCCGTTTTATATTTTTTTGTAGCGTATTTCTTAGACAGAACTAATTTCTACCAGTTACTTTTTTTATGGTTTTCACTGTTTTTTTGTTTTTACTTTTTAATAAAGAATAAAAAAATTGACGTTTCAACTCTAATAGGTTTAACCATTTTATTTCGGTTAATATTTTTGTTTTCTATCCCAAACCTATCACAAGATTTTTATAGATTTATATGGGATGGAAGAATGATTTTTGAAGGATTTAATCCCTATTTAAGTTTACCACAAACTTTTATAGAGCAACAAAAGTATCCAATTGATGAAGCCATTAATTTATACAATGGTATGGGAGAGTCCAACGGAAGTCATTACACCAATTACCCACCAATAAATCAACTATGTTTTTTAATTGCTGCAATTATTGGCAGTAAAAGTATTTTTGCTTCAGTAATTACTATGAGGTTATTAATTATTCTAGCCGATATTGGTATTTTATATTATGGTTCTAAATTGTTAGAAAAGCTACAATTAAATCCAAGAAATATATTTTGGTATGCGCTCAATCCATTTATTATTATTGAACTAACAGGTAATTTACATTTTGAACCTGTTATGTTGTTCTTTTTAATATTGAGTTTATACAAATTACATCAACAAAAATGGATATGGGCTGCGATATTTTTAGGATGCTCCGTTTCTATAAAACTGATTCCATTGTTATTTTTACCGTTGTTTTATCAATGGTTTGTTAAGAGAAACGTCATTGCGAATGAAATGAAGCAATCTCTTTTTAATAATGAGATTATTTCGTCGGAAACTCTTCACAATGACAATCTAAAATTTTCATTTAATGGCTTAATAAAACTATTCACTTTTTATCTTATCATTTTAACTACAATACTAATTTTATTCCTTCCTTTTTATTCATCAGAATTTATTAATAACTATGCTAACTCTGTAAGTCTATGGTTTAGAAATTTTGAATTCAATGCTAGTTTTTATTATGTATTTAGGGAAATTGGATATCTATTTAGAGGCTATAATGAAATTGCTATTATTGGTAAAATAGCGCCAATACTCACTATCCTTTTTTTATTAATTATTACTTTTTTCAGAAAAAACACTTCAACTAAACAATTAATAACCGCACTATTATTTGGATTATCTTTTTACTACTTTACAACCACAACAATGCATCCTTGGTATTTAGCTACCTTAATTATTTTATCTATTTTCACAAAATATCGTTTTCCAATAATTTGGAGTTTAGTTATTATTTTTAGTTACCAAGCATACGCCAATAATCCTTGGAAAGAAAACCTTTGGTTTGTTCTTTTAGAATACATTTTTGTTTATGGATTCCTAATTTGGGAGCTTAAAAAGCAAAAATTAATAAAAAGTTCATAACAATTTGCAATATTGATTATTGATTTTTTATATTTTTCGTATTTTAGCATCTCATGAAAAAACTTACAATTAAAGACATAGCAGAAAAATTTAATGTATCTATATCTACGGTTTCTAAAGCTTTGAATGATAGTTATGAAATCAGTCAAAACACAAAAGATAAGATTCAGAAATATGCAAAGGAGAATAACTACAAACCAAACTTTAATGCATTAAGTTTAAAAAACAGAAGTACAAAAACTATTGGAATTATCATTCCAACCATGTTAAATTACTTTTTTGCTCAAGTTTTTAAAGGAATTGAAAAAACGGCCAACAAACGTGGTTATAAAATAATCACTTGTATCTCTAACGAATCATATAAAAAAGAGGTAGAAACTATTGAAATGCTTTCTAATGGAAGTATTGATGGTTTTATTATGTCTATGGCTAAAGAAACTGAATTAAAACAAGATTTTAATCACCTAAGCCAAACGATTAAAGAAGGAACACCTATAGTTATGTTTGATAGAGTTGCCGAATCTATTGACTGTGATAAAGTAATCACAAATGACTTTAATAGCGCAACTGATACCGTTAAATTTTTAGCAAAATCTGGCCATAAAAATATTGCCTTTGTTTCTACCATGAGTAATTTAATTATTGGTAAGAAACGTTTCTTAGGATATAAAGAAGGATTAGAAAAATCTGGTTTGGAATTTAAACAAGATTTAGTGATTAATATTTTTGAGAAGGATTATAAAAAATACGAAACTGTTTTAACACCTTTTTTCAAAGAAAATAATATTGATGCTGTTATAACTACTGGAGAATCTGCAGCAATTGCATCTATGAAATCAGCTTTAAAAAATGGAACTAACATTCCAAAAGATTTGGCTGTTATTGCTTTTTCTAATGGTATTTTAGCTAGACATTCAAGTCCAAAACTGACTACTATTAGTCAGCATGGAGAAATTATGGGAGAAAATGCTGCTGAAATTTTAATTGACAGATTAGAGAAGAAAATTACAGATACTATTACGAAGGTTATTAAAACAGATATCGTAATTAGAGATTCTACTAAGTAATAAATTACGCTTCATCTTTAAAAGAAACTGTACTTTGCCTTTCTCTATTTACATGTAATTTGGTTACATCTGGTCTAGAATAATGACCTACACAATCAAAATTTTGACGCTCTTCCAAAACTCTATTAAAATCTAAGGTTTCAATAATTAAACCTTCTTTATTAATTACAGGTTCAACCAACCACTCACCATCTGGTGAAGCAATACACGAGCCTCCATTCGCTAAAGTTTCTGGTGATTTTTCTAGTATTTTTTCTATATGAGGAGTGTTTGCTGGAAAGTCTGATTTTTGCATTAAACTAGAAACTGAAATCACAAAAGAGCGAGATTCTCTTGCAATAAAACGTGTAATATCTTTTGTATTATGATCGCTTCCAGGCCAAACAGCAATGTGTAAATCCTCTCCTAAACCATATAAGGCTGTTCTTGGTAAAGGCATCCAATTTTCCCAACAATTTAAACCTCCAACGGTAAATTCTTTTAATGGATGTACTTGTAAACCATTTCCATCTCCAGGTGCCCAAGTTAATCGTTCATCATAGGTAGGTTGCAATTTCCTATGCACAGATTTTATTTCTCCTTCTGCATTTATATATACCAAAGAAGCATAAATACTGTGTCCACCTCTATTTTGGGCACGCTCCATAATCCCTAAATAAATAGCAATATTATTTTCTTTAACTAATTTACAAATGGAATCTAATTCACCTTTTTCTATCGTTATAGAATTACGAACATAATGAGCATGAATCTCTTTTTGAATTTTAGAATCCCATACTGCTCCATTGGTTAAGGCAATCCAAAAAGGGTATCCTGGTAATAATGCTTCTCCAAAAACAATAAGTTCACAATTTTCTTTTGCAGCGTCTAAAATTGATTTTTCAATTTTTTTAATTGTTTTCTCTTTATTTAACCAAATTGGAGAAATTTGTGCAAGTGCTACTTTTAATAGATTATTTTTCATTCCTTAAACGTTAATCGAAACCACCAATCCTTCATTAGCTCTCACATTAAAAACAGTTTCGTCTTCAAAGATTAAATACTGTCCTTTAACACCCACTAACTTTCCAGAATAGCTAGGCGTTTTAATAAGGTTCAAACTCTTTGGTTTTTCTGGATATTTATGCACTGGAAAATTTATACTAGTTTCTGTATTATTCTCTATTAGATATTGTTTTGCTTCTTCAGGAATGTATTCTTTTAATTTATCTCTCCACTCTACCAAACTTTCATCTTCAATATCATTCTTAAGCATCTTACGCCAATTGGTTTTGTCTGCGACATGCTCTTTTAATGCAACTTCTGTAATCCCTGCTAAATAACGATTAGGAACCTCAACAATTTCAATTGCTTCATGAGCTCCTTGATCTATCCAACGTGTTGGAACTTGTTGTTTTCTTGTAACACCAACTTTTACATTGCTCGAATTTGCCAAATACACAATATGAGGCTGTAATTGCACTTTTTGTTCATAGGCTAAATCACGATCTTCAATCCCTAAATGCGCTTTACTTAATTCTGGTCTCATAATCCAATCACCAGCATTTGGTGTTTCAAAAAAGCATGATTTACAAAATCCTTGACGGTAAATTTGTTTCTCTAAATGACAGTTTAAACACTCGTATTTAACAAACGAAATGGTAATCTCTTTATTTAATAACTGATTAACATTTAGAAAATCAGAGTTCATATCTAGGTAGTACTGAATTTCGTCTAAATATTCAGTTGGCATTTTTTTTAAGACACCTTGGTATTCCATCAAAAAGAATTTATTATTTTTAGCTTCTAACAAACTTACTAAATTCTATGGCGTTTCCGTTTATTAATTCTATCATTTCTTGGTTTTTAAAGAAACGAAAGCACCAAATAGAGTTGTTTTTAAAATATCCTATGGATGTACAAGAAGAACTCTTATTAAAACTATTAAATAGTGCAAAAAATACTGAATTTGGTACAAACTGTAATTTTTCATCCATAGAAAGTTATAAAGAATTTGCTAAAAATGTTCCTATTCAACAATATGAAAGTATAGAACCTTTAATAGAGCGTTGTAGAAAAGGAGAACAAAATCTTTTTTGGGCAAGTGATATAAGATGGTTTGCAAAATCTAGCGGAACAACTAACGCAAAAAGTAAATTTATTCCTGTAAGTGATGAAGCGCTAGAATACTGCCATATGAAAGCTGGAAAGGACATGTTGTGCCTGTATATAAACAACAATGAAGAAACCAAAATGTTTACAGGTAAAGGCTTAAAATTAGGCGGTAGCACAACTATTTACGAAGATAATAATTCGTATTTCGGAGATTTATCTGCAATCATAACAGAGAACTTACCTTTTTGGGCAGACTTTAGTTCTGCTCCCAGTCAAGAAGTTTCATTAATGGCGGAATGGGAAACCAAAATGGAAGCCATTATTAATGAAACTATCAATGAAAATATTACCAGTTTAGTTGGTGTTCCTTCTTGGATGTTGGTACTATTAAATCGTGTTTTAGAAAAAACTGGAAAAGACAATATTCTAGAAGTTTGGCCAAATTTGGAAGTCTATTTTCATGGCGGCGTAAATTTTAACCCCTATAGAAAACAATACAAAAAACTAATTCCTAAAAAAGATTTTAAATACTATGAAACTTATAATGCATCGGAAGGTTTCTTTGCGTTACAAGACAGAAATAATTCTAAAGAATTACTGCTAATGTTAGATTACGGTATCTTTTATGAGTTTATTCCGATGGATGAATATGATGGAGAAAACTCGGAAGCAATTCCCTTATCAGAAGTGAAAAAAGATATTAACTATGCTATTTTAATTACAACCAATGGTGGATTGTGGCGTTATTTAATTGGTGATACTGTAAAATTCACAGATCTAAATCCGTATCGAATAAAAATTACTGGACGAACAAAACATCATATTAATGTTTTTGGAGAAGAGTTAATTATAGAAAATGCTGAAGAAGGTTTACGATTAGCCTGTGAAAAAACGAATGCTACTATTTCTGATTATACGGTTGGACCAATTTTTATGGAAGATAAAAAAAGTGGTAGTCATGAGTGGATTATTGAATTCAATCAAGCTCCTGAAAATTTAGATTATTTTATTGAATTATTAGACAATGCTTTAAAATCTATCAATTCTGATTATGAAGCAAAGCGATATAATAACATGACGTTGGCTTTACCTAAAATTCATCAAGCAAGAAAAGGATTGTTTTACGATTGGTTAAAACAAAAAAATAAATTAGGCGGACAACATAAGGTACCCAGATTATCGAACTCTAGAGCTTTTGTAGAAGAACTTTTAAAATTATAATTATGAATTCCTTCTTCGATCAAAATGCTTCTTTATTATTAGAAAATCCTGAGCTTTCAGAAG
Organism: Lutibacter sp. Hel_I_33_5; assembly: GCF_007827455.1. NCBI lineage: Bacteria > Pseudomonadati > Bacteroidota > Flavobacteriia > Flavobacteriales > Flavobacteriaceae > Lutibacter > Lutibacter sp. Hel_I_33_5. The sequence continues at coordinate 2,351,613 of NZ_VISM01000001.1, read as the reverse complement.
CTTTTAAAAGGGTTATGAGTTTTGAGAAACACCTTGAACTTGCAATTTTACAACAGACAGTTAAAATTTGCAATCATATAAATATTATAACTTCTGGTATTGCACGTGTTTTTTATAACAAAGTAGACAAAGACATTGTCGTCATTTTGCTACTGAAAAAGAAATAGTTACAGCAATTAACATTTTTATTCAACCTAAAAAAGGTGAAAATAATATTGAGGTTTTATGGCTTTTAAAAAAAATCTTATCGAGTAAAGTGCTGTGCTAAGATTGAAAATTTAGGATATTAATTTTTACAGTTTTCACAATATGTCTTTCTTAAATATTCATTTTCTAATAACTGAAAAGTCACACCTTTTTCTAATGAGGAATTAAACAATTTACAGAACCTTTCTTTGTTCATGTTAATTGCATTTAGCATGATAGTTCTATAATTTTGAGATGCCACATTATATTTATTAGTTATTGTTAAGTTTAAATAATAAAATAATAAATTTTCATCTATTGTTATCATTCTTACTTTGTCATCTAATAAGTCGGTTGCATCATCTATATTAGAGTAATAAGTTAAAAACTGGGCTAAACTTAAATAATCATAATTAGAAAAATTGAAATTTTCATAAGAATCAATTATAAACTCTACAGAATCATCTTTCTCATCATACTTTCCAGCTTTCATATTTTTTTCAGCTTTTACAATATGAAAATTCACTAACATCCTGTCTATTAAATTTTGCTTAATTCCGTGTTTTTTCAGTAGGTTAATTTCTTTTTCGAAATCTTCCTCATTAATTCCTTCCCAATTATTTCTCCAAATAATAAATTTTACAACAACTAAATTATATTTGATTCTTTTATTTTTTGAATCTAATTTTTCTAGTTTTTTCAATTCATCAAAAACAATTTTTGAATAGCTTAAATTTAATAAGTATTTAAAAATGCTGTTTTTATTTAAAACAGGAATAAACTTTATTTGTTTTGGAACAATTAACCGCCTTAATTTATTAGGTGATTTTTCTTCTCTTAATTTCATGAAAATAGAATTTTGAATTACTAAAGCTTCTTCAATATTATCCTCTTTTACCAGTTTATTAAATTTAGAAATCAGATTACCAGTAGTCATTTCTCCGTATTTATTTTTCTTTTCTAGTTCAAGAATAATAACTGCTTTTCTATGATTTTTTAAAAACATTTCTAATTCTTTAGAAACAACTCCAATAACTTTATGTTTAATTTGTTTTTTATTGAGTTTTTTAAAATCCTTATATTTACCTTTAGATATATCATTTAAAAATTCTACCCAGTTTTCTGAAGAAGATATATTTGTAACTATATCGGGCTTTTGAAAAGATTTTAATGATTTCGCGATAGTATGTGCTCTTTGTTTTTGTAATTCTAAATTTCTTTCCAAGCTACCTTCTATTGAAGAATATGCTTTGATATTAATTTTTTTAATATTAAAATCCGTCAATCTTAAAGAATCATATAAAGGTTTGATATCTTCTGGAATATATTCTGATTTATTTTTTTGAAAAGGGATTATAAATTTTAGCTTCTTATACTTTGTAATGAATTTATCTTTCACTGTTCTTATTTCCTTAGATTTATAAGTAAGTGAATCTAAATAAACACCCATATCTAGTAATTCCCAAGGGTATGATTCTAAATTATAAATCTTCTGTTGTCTACAAAGTACTTTATTATTTAAAAATAAAATATTAAACTCTAATTCTTCATGTTTTAAATTTTGAGGTATTGCACCTACTAAAGTTCTAAATCCACCTCCTCTTGAAGGTTTAAAACCTCTTACTAATTGCTTTGCATAAACTGGTTTTAAAATAGTGCCTTTAATTTGAGATTTTCCCATATCTATACCACAATTATAACTAGATTTCGACACTATATCTATGGCAATACCATCTCCAGTATTTTTAAATAAATGAATTGCCCAAGATTTATTTGTAACTTCAAAGTACAGTTTCTCATTTTCCATTACAATAGAATAGCGTATCTCTTTAGGTGAATTTAAAAAGTAATTATTAAAATAATTACATCTACTGTCTTGAGATGGATTTTGAGAAAAAATAATATCTAAAGTTTTCTGTGCTTTTGTTTGAGGCAAATAAAAAAAAAGAAAAACAACAAAAAAAGTAATTTTTTTCATAATGTTAGTTTAAACAAAATTTATAATAAAATCAAAAATGTATAAAATTAAATCTTCCTTTCCACAACATATTCAATCATTTTAAGTAATGATGATTTATAATCAGATTCTGGGAAATTTTCTAAAATAGCCAAAGCTCTATTTTTATAGTCGTGCATTTTAGTTGTGGTGTATTCTATACCGCCACTTTCTTTAACAAATTCAATGACTTCTTTAACACGTTTTTTATCTTTATTATATTTCTTAATAGAGTTAATGAGCCATGCTTTTTCTTTTCGAGTAACATTGTTTAAGGTATAGATTAAAGGCAACGTCATTTTTTGTTCTTTAATATCTATTCCTGTAGGTTTTCCAATTTTTTCGTCCGAATAATCGAATAAATCATCTTTAATTTGAAAAGCGATGCCAATATATTCTCCAAATTTTCTCATTTGTTGAATTACATCTTGATTTGCACCAACAGAAGCCGCTCCAATACCACAACATGCTGCAATTAAAGTGGCGGTTTTCTGACGAATAATATCAAAATAAATATCTTCTGTTATGTCTAATTTTCTAGCTTTTTCTATTTGCAATAACTCGCCTTCACTCATTTCACGTACTGCAATAGAAATCAGTTTTAATAAATCAAAATCTTCATTATCTATGGATAATAATAAACCTTTAGACAATAAAAAATCACCTACTAAAACCGCAATTTTGTTTTTCCATAACGCATTTATGGAGAAAAAACCTCTACGTCTATTACTTTCATCAACAACATCATCATGTACTAAGGTTGCTGTATGAATTAATTCTACAATAGAAGCTCCACGATATGTTCGTTCATCAAAACCACCATCAGAAACCATCTTTGCGACTAAAAAAACAAACATCGGTCGCATTTGTTTTCCTTTTCTTCTAACGATATAATACGTGATTCTATTTAAAAGTGGAACTTTAGAAAGCATTGAATCTTTGAACTTTTGTTCAAAGAGTTCCATTTCATTTTTGATTGGAAATTTTATTTGCTCTACTGCTTTCATTTATAAATCAAAAGTAGAAAAATTTATTTTCTTACTAGCTTGTATATACTTACTTAGGACTTTGAAAAAAGTTTCTTTAATTTCAACTTCGCAGTCATCATGTATAACAATACTATTTTATGAAATATTTTTCCAGGTTTAAACTCAAATAAAGAATCTATTAATACCTGCATATTAGTGATTGAATGGTACATTCCGATTCTTTCTTCAATTTTTGAGTCTGAATATTTTAGGTATAATTTTCTTGCAGAAAGCTCACTTAATCTCCAAGAGATTCTGTGTTTAGAACGCCATTTCTTTTTGTACTTATCAAATTCATCTTTTCCTTCAGATAAATAAGTATCAATATACTTTGAAGCTACTGTAGCACTTCTCATGGCATAACGAATTCCTTCTCCTCCTTTCGGGTTAATTGCAGAAATTGCATCACCGATTGCTACAACTTTGTTTTTATAAAAAGTGTCATTTATACCTGGACTATATCTAATAATCCCACCATGAATATCTAATAATTCATATTCTTTTAATTCTAAGAACTCTTCAATTACTCTTAACGTATCTTCTTTTATGCTAATATTCGCCTGATTTTCATCTTCAACAAATATTTTTCCCGCACCAACTTTCAAGATATTAGATTCCATAGGAAAAATCCAACCATAACCGTTTTTCGCCCATTTATGTCCAAGAAAAAATACTAGTTTATCTGCACAACTATTATAGGTTTTATCATCAACCTTAATTAAATATTCAATTCCAGTTCCAATTGAAAGTTCTGGTTCTTCATTTTTATCATCATAGATTACTTTTCTTACAGGTCCAGTACCATCTATCAATAATTTTGCTTTAAAAGATATTTTTTCTTTGGTTTTAGAATTCTGAAAATGAGCAATTACAGCATCTCCATCATACTCTTTTTTATAATATTTATATCCTAATAATAATTCTGCACCATTGTTTACTGCTTCATCTGCTAAAAACTGCCTAAGTCTACCAAAATCGAGTACTACCCCTTCTCTTTTATTGCTTTTCCATGCATAATTCTTTTTAGAACATTGAATATCTATCCCTTTCCAATAAGAACCTACAACAGTATCTGGCAAGTCAAATTCTTTTAATGGGGCTAAAGTCATTCCAGCACTAGAAAAATTATTATCCTCAAAACTATTGTGCTTTTCTACAAGTAACACTTTATGTCCTTTTTTTGATAATATTCTTGCACACTGACCGCCAGAAGGACCGCCACCAACAATAATTACATCAAACTTTTTAATCATTGTACTAACTTTTTACGAAGTAATCAACTCTTTTTCTTGACGTATTTTTCGAATATTTTTCATTCTACTCCACGCAACTTTATGTCTTAATTTATAGAAATATAGACATCCTAAATCTAAACCAAAATAGAAAAAACTAATTCCCGAAGGCGGATTTCCACTTGGAATAAAACTAACTTTTCCAAACCAAGTTGTTGGCCACCACCAACATCCATAGCTAGTCCCAATTAATTCTAAAATGGCTATTGCTAGATACATTCCTAAGTAAAAAAGACGCTCTCTGGGCTTCTTATAAACAATATAAAATATGATAACCGTAAGCGAAAAACCTAATACATCATTTTTAAAAAGTAAAAAATAAGTGGCAAATAATCCGTTAATGCTATATAACGCGAGTTCTAAATTCTTTCGATTGATAATGACCTTTGGTTGTCTTACAAAATAAAACACACCCAAATACATAATGGCATGTCCTGGTGGAACATAATGTGGAACATTTTCTAATCTATAGGTGTACATTCCAAATCCAAGACAAAAAAGGTATTCGCCAATAATGGCTATTAAAACAGCATAAATTATTTGTTCTCTTGTTCTTTTAGTCGCTTTCCAATACAAATACACTAATACTGAAGTCAATATTATTGTAGCAATATTTTGACCGTTTGCATACTGCGGAATAAAATATTTACTATCTAAAAATAAGCCAGCAGCAATAAAAAGTTCCAGTAAACCTAATGTTTTAAAGATTTGAAAGAATAAGGTCTTTTTAATATTCATTTACGACTTATTTGCTAATTGACCACATGCGGCATCTATGTCTTTTCCTCTACTTCTTCTAACATTTACTGTAATATCGTGCATTTCTAAATTAGAAATATAATTATTAATTGCCGACGAACTTGCTTGCTGAAACTGACCATCATCAATCGGGTTATATTCAATCAAATTGACTTTACAAGGTACATATTTACAAAAATCGACTAGCGCTTTTATGTCTTCTTTTCGATCATTAATTCCATTCCAAACAACATACTCATAAGTAATTGCTCGCTTAGTTTTTTCATACCAATAGACTAAGGATTCTTTTAAATCTTTTAACGGGAAATTCGTATTAAAAGGCATAATTGAAGTTCGTACTTCTTCAATTGCAGAATGTAAAGAAACTGCTAAATTGAATCGTACTTCTTCATCTGCCATTTTCTTAATCATTTTTGGAACGCCAGATGTTGATACTGTAATTCTTTTTGGAGACATCCCTAAACCTTCTGGAGAGGTTATTTTTTCAATTGATTTTAAAACATTATTGTAGTTCATTAATGGTTCTCCCATTCCCATAAAAACAATATTTGTTAATTTATGATTGTGATATAACCTACTCTGTTTATCAATTGCAACCACTTGATCGTAAATTTCATCTGGGTTTAGATTACGCATTCTTTTTAATCGTGCCGTAGCACAAAATTTACAATCTAAACTACAACCAACTTGACTAGAAACACATGCTGTTGTTCTTTTTTCTGTAGGAATTAACACCGATTCTACAATTAAACCGTCGTGTAATCTAATTCCGTTTTTTATAGTTCCATCCTTACTTTTCTGCATGGAATCTACCTCAATATGATTAATCACAAAGTTGTTTTCTAACATTTCTCTTGTCTCTTTAGAAATATTAGTCATTTCTTCAAATGTATGTAAAGACTTACTCCAAAGCCATTCATATACTTGATTTCCACGAAAAGCTTTATCGCCATTATCTACAAAAAAATCACGTAATTGGTCTTTAGTTAATGCGCGAATGTCTTTTTTTTGAGGTTTCATATTTGGTAAAAATAAACAAAACCTCACAAGAAAATCTCATGAGGTTTTGGGAATTTATATAATTTTTGAAATTTATATAATTAACATCGCATCTCCATACGTATGAAATTTATATTTTTCTTTTATTGCTACTTGATAAGCTTCCATTACAAAATCATAACCTCCAAAAGCTGCTGCTTGCATTAATAAGGTAGATTTAGGCGTATGGAAATTAGTAATCATACTATTTGCAATACTAAACTCAAAAGGAGGAAAAATAAATTTATTGGTCCATCCTTCAAAAGAATTTAAACGCTGACTAGCAGAAACACAAGATTCTACAGTACGCATAACAGTAGTACCTACAGCACAAATTCTTTTTTTAGTTTCTATCGCATTATTTATCATATCTGCACTTGTTTCTGGAATCCTAATTTGTTCAGAATCCATTTTATGCTTCGATAAATCTTCAACCTCCACTGGACTGAACGTACCTAATCCAACATGTAATGTTGTTTCTGCAAAATCAATTCCTTTAATCTCTAAACGCTTTAACAAATGCTTAGAAAAGTGTAACCCTGCTGTAGGTGCAGCAACTGCTCCTTCATGTTTTGCAAATATTGTTTGGTAACGTTCTTCGTCTGAAGCTTCAACGTCTCTCTTAATTAATTTGGGTAGAGGAGTTTCTCCTAATTCTAGTAACTTTTTACGAAACTCATCATAAGGCCCGTCATAAAGAAAACGTAAGGTTCTTCCTCTTGAAGTAGTGTTATCAATAACTTCAGCAACTAAACTATCATCTTCTCCAAAAAATAATTTATTTCCAATTCTTATTTTTCTTGCAGGATCTACTAATACGTCCCACAATCTATTTTCAGCATTTAATTCACGTAATAAAAACACTTCAATTCTTGCTCCAGTTTTCTCTTTGTTACCAAACATACGTGCAGGAAAAACCTTTGTATTATTTAGTATCATCACATCACCTTCATTAAAATAATTGATCACATCTTTAAACAGTTTATGTTCAATTTTTTGAGTATCTCTATGCAAAACCATTAACCTAGATTCGTCTCTGTGTTCTGCTGGATATTCTGCCATTAATTCTTCTGGCAATTCAAAATGAAAATTTGATAATTTCATGAAATAGTTTTTATTAATGGCGGCAAATATACGATTTGAGAATAGGCGTTGTCAAGTGTTTTGCCAGTTATTTTACACTTCTTGAGTAGTGATGCCTATTTTATGCATATCTGACCAAAAATCTGTGTATGATTTTGTTACCACCTCTGCATTTAAAATAGTTAATGAAGTTTTTAATGCTAAAGGCACAAAAGCCATTGCCATTCTATGATCGTTATAGGTTTTTACAGACACACCCGATAAAATTTTATCCGATATTTTTAAATGCAAACTCTCATTAGTAACAGAAATTTTTGCGCCAAACTTTGTTAGTTCTTCTTTAAGAGCTTCTAATCGATCTGTTTCTTTAATTTTTAAAGTATGCAACCCTGTTAAATCGCAAGCAACTCCTAGAGCAAAACAAGTAACTGCTATTGTTTGTGCAATATCTGGGGCATTTTTCAAATTGATTTCTAAGGTATCCTTGTTGGTCTCTTTTACCTTCTTAATTGTGATTGAATTATCACCAAAAGTAGTTTCAATTCCGAAATGCTGATAAATTTCAGCTAAACAAGAATCACCTTGTAAACTATCTTTTTTGTAAGCAGTTAATTGCACTTCCGAACCAAGCTCGCACAAAGCAATAATTCCGTAAAAATAAGAAGCTGAGCTCCAATCAGATTCAACAATAACCGTTTGTTTTTGAATATTTTTTAAAGGTAAAACGTTAATAATATTTCCCTCAAAACTAGTAGAGATCCCTAGCTGATTCAATAAACTTAACGTCATCTTTATATAAGGGACAGAAGTTATCTTACCAATCAACTCTATTTCTAATCCGTTTTCTAACTTTGAAGCTATTAATAACAAAGAAGAAATATATTGACTACTTACATTTCCGTTAATCTTAACGCTACCTTTTGTGAGTTTTGTTCCTTTAATTCTAATAGGTGGATATCCAACTTTAGCTTCATAAGAAATATCTGCACCTAAATCTTTTAAGGCGTTAACCAAAACTTCTATCGGTCTATCTTGCATTCTTTCGGAACCTGTTAACACAGTCTCTCTTCCTTCATTTACTGCAAAATAAGATGTTAAAAAACGCATTGCTGTACCTGCATGTCCAATATCCACCAATTCTTCTTTGGTAGAAAGTGCATGTTGCATATGAACAGCATCATCTGAATTAGACAAATTTTCTATAGTGAATTCTGAAAACAACTTCTGTAAAATCAACAATCTATTTGATTCACTTTTAGAACCAGAAATAGTGATCTCTGAATTTATTTTATTATTTTTTAAATGTTCTAGTAGTAAATCCATAGCCTAAATAATCAATAAAAATTCTTAAATTAGAAGCCACTAATCACAATACTTTTCAAATGAAAAAAATATTACTACTAATTGCTTGCTCGTTTTTTTTAACAAGCAACAAAGTTAACGCACAAAAAAAATCTACCAAAGTTTCTGAGGAATATTTTAGTGCTGTAAAATGGAGAAATATTGGTCCATTTAGAGGCGGTAGATCTGCTGCTGTAACAGGTGTTTCTGGCAAAGCAAATTTATTTTATATGGGCTCCACAGGTGGTGGAATATGGAAAACTATTGACGCTGGGAATACTTGGCAGAATATTTCTGACGGTTTTTTTGGTGGTTCTGTTGGTTCTGTTGCTGTTTCTGAATCTGATAATAATGTGATGTATGTTGGAATGGGAGAAAAAACCGTACGTGGAAATGTTTCTTCTGGTGATGGAATTTGGAAGTCTGAAAATGCTGGGAAAACATGGAGACATATCGGTTTAAAAAACTCAAGACATATTCCTAGAATGAGAATTCATCCTAAAAATGCAGATATTGTTTTTGCAGCTGTGTTAGGCGATTTATACAAACCAACGCAAGAAAGAGGCGTTTATAAATCTGTTAATGGAGGTGAGACTTGGAAACGAGTTTTGTATTCTGATGAAAATTCTGGTGCCATCGATTTAATAATCGACCCAAATAATCCTAGAATTCTATACGCAACAACTTGGGATGTAAGAAGAACACCTTATAGTTTGTCTTCTGGAGGAAAAGGTTCTTCAATGTATAAAAGTACCGATGGTGGTGAAACATGGAATGATATATCAAAAAACAAAGGCTTGCCAAAAGGGTTGTGGGGAATAAGTGGAGTGACAGTTTCGCCTGTAAATTCTGACATTGTTTGGGCTTTAATTGAAAATGAAAAAGGCGGTATTTATAAATCTTTTGATGCAGGAAAAACATGGAAACTAATAAATTCTGAACGTAAACTTCGTCAGAGAGCTTGGTATTACACACGTTTGTATGCAGATACACAGGATGAAGATATTTTATATGTTTTAAATGTACGTTATCATAAATCTACCGATGGCGGAAAAACTTACAAAACGTTTAATGCGCCACATGGAGATCATCACGATTTATGGATTGCTCCAGAAGACAATCAAAGAATGATTATTGGAGATGACGGTGGTGCACAAGTTTCTTTTGATGCAGGAGAAAATTGGACAACCTATATGAATCAACCCACATCACAATTTTATAGAGTAACTACTGATAATCATTTTCCGTATCGAATTTATGCAGCACAACAAGACAATTCTACTGTAAGAATATCTCACAGAACTTCTGGAAGATATATTACCGAATCTGATTGGGAATCTACCGCAGGTGGAGAAAGTGCCCATATTGCTGTTGATCCTTTAAATAATGATATTGTTTATGGTGGTAGTTATGGTGGATTATTGACAAGAAAAAATCATAAAACCAATGAAACTCGTGCTATAAATGTTTGGCCAGACGATCCGATGGGACACGGAGCTGAGGATTTTAAATATCGTTTTCAATGGAATTTTCCAATCTTCTTTTCTCCGAATAATAAAAAGAAATTATATGCAGCTTCAAATCATTTACATATTACAGAAAATGAAGGTCAATCTTGGAAAGTAATTAGTCCAGATTTAACAAGAAATGATCCAGAAACATTAAAGTCTTCAGGAGGCCCAATTACACAAGATAATACAGGTGTTGAATATTACGGAACTATTTTCGCAGCAGTTGAATCTCCTTATGAATCAGGTTTAATTTATACTGGTTCAGACGATGGATTGGTTCACATATCAAAAAATAATGGTGAAACTTGGAATAATATCACACCTAAAAAAATGCCAGAATGGATGATGATAAATTGTATAGAAGTTGATCCTTTTACAAAAGGTGGCGCGTATTTAGTGGGTACAAAATATAAGTCTGGAGATTATAAACCTTACATCTATAAAACTGAAAATTACGGTAAAACTTGGAAACAGATTACAAACGGAATTGGCAACGAAGCATTTACTAGAGCTTTAAGAGCAGATCCTAAAAGAAAAGGATTATTGTATGCTGGAACAGAAAAAGGTATGTATATTTCTTTTGATGATGGTAAAAACTGGCAAGCTTTTCAACAAAACTTACCTATTGTTCCGATAACTGATTTAGCCATAAAAAGTGATAATTTAATTGCCGCTACTCAAGGACGTTCTCTTTGGATTATTGATGATCTAACTCCACTGCATCAACTTACATCATCAACCACAAAAAAAGAAATGGTGTTATACAAACCAAAAGATGCGTATAATCTAAATGGTGGAAATGGTAGAACATCAAAAACTTTAGGTACAAATCATTCTGGAGGAGTTGCTATTAATTATTATCTTAAAAAAACTACAGAAAAAGATACAATTTCACTTTCCTTTTTTGATAAAAAAAATAATTTAATTAAAAAATTTAGCACAGAACACGATAAAGAAAAAAAGGAAGAAAAATTAAAAGTAGAAGACGGAAATAATATTTTTAATTGGAACATGATGTATCCTGGAGCCGAAAAAGTGAAAGGTATGATTTTATGGTGGGCTTCTTTAAATGGTCCAAAAGCATTGCCAGGAAATTATAAAGTTGAATTATCTTTTAATGGTGAAAAAACATCTCAACGCTTTAATATTCTTAGAAATCCTGTTTCTGAAGTTTCAGAAAGTGATATGAAAACTCAGTTTGATTTTATTAATGATATCAATACAAAAATGACCGAAATTCATAAAGCACTTAAAAATGTAAAGAAAGTTAGAACCCAAGTTTCTGCATTAAAAAAATCGATTAAAGACAAAGAAAAACACAAGACTTTATTAGACTTCGCAAGTGCTTTGGTAAAAGATATGACAAAAATTGAAGAAACTTTATATCAAACAAAAAGTAAGAGTAATCAAGATCCTTTAAATTTTCCAATACGTTTAAACAACAAATTAGGGCATTTAAATTCGTTAACATGAATTGGAAATTACGCGCCTACACAACAAGCAATCGATTTTAAAAACGAAATCACAAAACAAATTGATGATGAATTACTAAAATTGAATTCGCTATTTAAAAACGATGTAAAAGAATTAAATCAGAAAGTGAAAGACAGTACTATTGATTTAATTCAATTGGATTAAATCTTTAGTATATTTTTTTGTCACATTGAGCGCAGTCGAAATATCTTAGTTTTTACATTTAGATTTCTCGACTTCGCTCGAAATGACATAACTATTTATTAAAGTTCTTTACTTCATATTTTTATTAGTAGTGTATAATCCATACAAAACACTGGAAACGATTTTAATTCCAAAAAAAGGTTTCCATTTACCATTTTCAAAATTCATTTTTGAAATGGTTTCAAAATCACCTGAAAAAATCTCACTCCAGTTTTTCCAGAACAACATCAATACACTCAGAATTATAAAAAAAGGAAGTGTAACTTTTGTAAAATTAGTCCAAAATTGTGGATTCTTTACTTTCTCTAAAAAACTCATTTATTTTAATTTTTCATTGTTATGATGACGGTCATGGTCACGCTTAGTTTTTATATCAAGTTTATTTTCAAAAGCATCTTGTAAGTCAACTCCTGTCTGATTTGCTAAACATAAAACTACAAATAGTACATCTGCTAATTCTTCACCTAAATCTTTATTCTTATCTGATTCCTTCTCACTTTGCTCGCCATATCTCCGAGCAATAATACGGGCAACTTCACCAACTTCTTCTGTTAATTGTGCCATATTGGTTAGCTCATTAAAATAACGAACTCCATGAGTTTTAATCCAATCATCTACTTGTTGTTGCGCGTTTTCTATGTTCATTTATTTTTATTAAAATATTTAATTTTATTCCAACACCTTCAAAAAATCTTCAAAAGCAATATAATAAGGTTGGTCTTTAAAAACGGGAGACTCTACACTCTCTGCATTGGCAATTCCAACGCCAGCAAACCAAACTTTAGCGTTTTGTTTCTTGGCATGTTCTTTAAAAGTTTCCATCCATAAGACATCGTATTCTTCTGGGTTCTGAATATTATTAGTTGCTTTGACTAAAACAAAAATAGTAGGTTCGCCTTTTTTAAATAATACAAACTGAGGATGTCTTTTTAACTGACTATTGATTGCTTGAAACTCATAACCCATTTTTTGTAGTTTCTTCCCAACAATATTCATGGCTAAATTATGCAACTCTTGAGCTGTTAAAACCTGCATTATTTCTTCTTATTACGTTTGTTGTAATTTTTATCGCCTCTAGTTTTTGGCTTTTTATATTTCTTAGCAATTTCTCTTCGGTAAGAACCTCCTTGGTTGGTTTTACTGTTTTTCTCACTCTTTTCATGAAATGCTGCGCCAGGAACATATTCTAAACCTGTTCTATTTCTAGATTGCTCTCTATCTTCTTTTGGTCGTTCATCTTCTGTAAGCTGCGTAGAAATCTCGACCTCTTCAGGAAGTTCTAATAACGGAATTTTATAATCCATTAACACCTCTAATTCACTTTTAAAAGCTAATTCTTTTTTTGTTGAAAATAAGATCGACTTCCCTTCTTTTTCTGCTCTACCAGTTCTACCAATTCTGTGCATGTAATTTTCTGGAAAATCTGGCGTATCAAAATTAACAACATGCGAAACATTATCAAAATCTAAACCACGAGCCATCACATCTGTAGCAACTAAAACTCTGTTTTTTCCTTCATCAAACTGACGAATAGAACGGATTCTATAATTCTGTGTTTTATTAGAATGAATTACACAAGCTTCATCACCAAAAACCTCTTCTATCTGACTAAATAATAAATCTGCAGTACGCTTATAAGCAACAAAAATCAATACTTTACTATACGTTTCTTTATCCTTTAATAAATGATGTAATAGATTCACTTTTGTAAAAAAGTTAGGCACATCATAACTTTCTTGTACAATATTATCTAATGGTGTTCCACTTACAGCAATAGAGACTTTTTTAGGGTTTTTAAAGAAGTCTGTAATCATATCACTTACATCTGAAGTCATGGTTGCAGAAAACATAATATTTTGCCTTCTAGCTGGCAATAAATCAAAAATATTTAATAATTGAAAACGGAATCCTAAATCTAGCATAACATCTACCTCATCAATCACTAACTTCTGGATGGTTTTTAGCTTTAAAACATTACTCAATGCTAAATCGTATAATCTACCTGGTGTAGCTACAATAATATCTTGTCCTTGTGCAATGGCTTGTTTTTGAGTATTGATATTTGTTCCTCCATAAACACCTAATACACGTACATTAATATATTTTGCAAGCTTTTCAATTTCATCAACTACTTGTAAAACCAACTCACGTGTTGGTACTAAAATCAAGACTCTTGGATGTTGCGTTTTTAAAAATTTTAAATCTCTAAGAATTGGCAACATATAAGCAAATGTTTTACCAGTTCCAGTTTGTGCAATTCCAACAACATCTTTCCCAGACCTAACAATAGAAAAAGATTCTTGCTGTATCGGTGTAGGATTTACAAAACCCAAGTCATCAATAGCATATTGAAGCTGGTTAGATAAATCTAATTCTTGGAAAGTTGACATGCTTAAAAATATTTTTGCAAAGATACGTTTTCTTAGATGTTTATCTTTCTAAAATAGAAGTTAAGACATCTTTATAGATTTGGAAGTCGCCAATGTTTCCATGTACAGCACTTTCGATAATCACCAATTCATTTTCTTGGTGCGGCACCAATTTCATCAACCTCTTAGAATCTTCTGGTGAAGTTACTTTATCATTAGTTCCATGAAAAAATGTAATTGGACTTTTTATATTTCTAATTAATTTATCTGTAGGCAATTTATATTTAAACAAAAATTTCGGAACTACTTTAAATTGATAGTTTGCTGCTGCATGTAAATTGTAAAATGGAGCTTCTAAAATTATATGTTTTGGATTGTTTTTTGAACCCACAAAAGTTGCAAACGTAGTTCCTAAAGAACGACCGTAAAGAACAATCTTATCTTCAGAATATTGTTTTTTTACATGATGATAGCACAACATAGCATCATCATACATTTTTGCTTCATTAAAAGCTCCTGTACTTTTACCGTAGCTTCTATAATCCATTACAAAAACATCATATCCATAATTTGTATATGGTTGAACGATGTTTCCCCAACGTTCTAAACTCCCTTTGTTTCCATGAAAATATAAAATGATTCCTTTTGGATTTTCAACCTTAAAATGAAGCGCATTAATTGTATTATTATCCTCCGTTTTTAAATTGACTTCCTCAAAATCACCCACAAAACTATATTGAAAATCTTGTGGCAGTTTTTCATTTAAAAAAATAAGTTTCTCTTGAAATCCGTAAGATAATATCATTAACAATAAAATTATTAGTACTAAAAAACGAAACGCTTTTTTTATCATTTCTTTTTTTGCTTGGTTCTCACAAAATCTATACTGGTATGTTCCCTATCAATTTCTGATTTTCCTTCTGAGTTTAATATTTCTTCTAACGCAGTATGATAGCTTTCAAAATTATGCAAATTTTTATGTCCACCATCAATAATTGGATACAATCTAGATTGTTTGGGTTTCATCTTTGCCAAACGTAAACTAGATTTAAATTTAATCACTTTATCATCCGTTCCATGAATAATTTTGATTGGACATTTTACATATTTTATCCATTTATACGTTGGCATAGAATAGCGCATTACCAAGCCTAAAGGAATAAATGGTAGATATCGTTTTACATTCTTTCTCATACTAAAATATGGACACGCTAATATTAACATTTTTGGATTGTTCATGGAGGCAACTTTTGTAGCCAAACCAGTACCTAAAGAACGTCCGTACACAATAATATCTTCTTCTTTAACTACCTCTTTTATTTTATCATAAACTAACAATGCATCATCTTTCATGGCTTGTTGACTCTTTTTACCAGTACTTTTTCCAAAACCTCGATAATCGATCATTAAAACATTATAGTTATGCAATGTAAAATCTACTGCAAATTTTCCCCAACCTTTAATACTTTTAGAATTGCCTTTTAAATAATAAACCAATCCTTTTGGTTTTCCTTTAGATTTAAATAGAAGTCCGTTAATATTTACTCCTTTTTTAATTTCTAAATTATATTCTTTTACTTTCTGATTTTGATATTGAAACTGAAAATCTTGAGGTAATTTTTCTGGATGGAATAAAAATTGTTCCTGAAAAAAGTAAACAACAATACTAATAACTACTACTAAAGCAATAAAAATAATTAAATAAAAAGTCCAACTCATATATTTATTTAGTTTCCACTAAGCTACCAAAATTTAATTAATAATAAAATATGTAACTTTAACCTACCCATTTTTTGTAACATTTTAATATTTTAACTACTTATAGTATAACCAACCAAACTACATATGCTAACATTCCTCCGAAAAATAAGACGACGTCTGTTGACTGAAAACAAGTTTTCTAATTATTTTTTATATGCATTTGGCGAAATTGTTCTGGTAGTTATAGGTATTTTAATTGCATTACAAATAAATAATTGGAATGAAAAAAATACTGAAAAAAATATAAATAAAATATATTTAGAATCTTTAGTTTCTGAGCTAGTTAGTAACACTCAATTGTTACGTGCATCACTTTTTCAGACTCAAAAAGATATGAAAATTTCTAATTATTATTTAACATATTTCAATCAAAAAAATACTGAAAAAGTAAAAGATTCATCAATAACAAATATGATACAGGGTCTTGGTAATATTTTAACTTACAATCCAACACAATCTACCATAGACGATTTAATAAATTCTGGTTCTTTAAAGTCGTTAAAAAATGAGGAGTTAAAGAAAAGAATTTTAGAGATAAAATTTGTGTATGAAGGATATAAACAGTTGGCTGCAGAATATCGTAAAAACACAGACTCACATCTTTTTCCTTATTTAATTAAACATGCAAATACAACCAAGATAACAGACTCCTTAAGTTTTTTAAAAATTCCTAAGATTAGCACAAATTCGTCTAAAAAAGCTTTTGTAAATAATAATAAATTCAATAATATTCTTTTTACATTACAAGTAGTAAATACAAGAAATGAACACCAATTTAAAAGTTGGATTAAATATTTAAATGATCTAACAAGAGATATTGAAAAACATTTAAAAGATGATTAAATTCTTTAGAAAAATTCGTAAGAACCTTTTAATCAAAGGTAAAACTACTCAATACTTAAAATATGCTATTGGAGAAATTGTATTGGTTGTTATTGGAATTCTTATTGCCTTACAGATTAATAATTTGAATGAAAAAAGAAACCAACAAAATACACTACAAAATATTTATAAATCAATTAAATCTGATTTACAAGAAGATATTAAGAATATAGATAATGTAATTGAAGTAAGCATTCCTTTAGAAAAAGATTATTTAGCAATAATTAATCAAACATGGAAAAAAAGAGATTTAAAAAATTGTAGCACATGTTGGGCTGTAAATATGGGGTATGCAGATTTAAAAATAAGGCAAAATGGTATCAATTTACTTCTAGATTATAATAAAATTAACAACACTACTAAAGATTCTTTAACCTTAGTTATTTATTCTTTATATAATGATTTAGTAAATGATATTCATGTAGATTTAGAAGAATTAAAAAAAGACACACAACAATTTTTAATTCCTATAGCAGATTCACAACCGTGGTTTGCAAATTTAGGTAAAGGTTTAATGTCAGATGAATTTATAGAATATGCTTTAACAGATGTTAGATATAGAAATTATGCAACTATGATTCACTATATATTATATGGAAAATACATTCCAGATTTAGTAGAATTTAAATCAAAAGGAGAAGAAATAATTTCATTAATAGATAAAAAATTAGAAAATGATTAAATTCTTTAGACATATTCGAAAATCTTTACTAGAACAAAATAAAACATCTAAGTATTTTAAATACGCCATTGGAGAAATTGTACTGGTTGTTATTGGTATTTTAATTGCTTTACAGATTAATAATTGGAATGAATATCGCAAAAATCAATCAAATCTAGAATCTTATATACTTGCTTATAAATACGAATTAGAGTATAACATCAAGCATTTTGATTTTGAAATAGCGAAAGCAGAAAACTTTATCAAGCAAAACATAAAAACGTTACAAACAAATAATTTCGATTCAATTCAAGTTGATACGTTAGAAAATATGATTGAAACTTTCTATGTAAATTTTGACACAGAAAATTTTGTTCATGAAAGATTTAAGAATTCTCAAATAACAGATTTTGGTAAATATGACTCCATCGTCAATAAAATGCAAGTGTATTATGCTTGGAATTATGCAGAATTAAAAGATGTATTAATACAGCATAATTCTGCCGTAGATAAAGCAGATGATTATTGGAGGTTTCAACAAAATAGTTATGAATTCAATTATCAAAACAACAAAAATACGTCAAAACAAACATCAGAACTTAGAAAACAAAGAATCATAAAATTATTAAACAATCCACGAGCAAGAAATATTTTAAAACTAGATATTAGAAAGAAAAAAGAAACAATACAGTATTTTAAAGCTTTTCAACAGCGATCTAAAGAAAATCTCGAACAGATTAATAGAACTTTAAGAGAATAAAAAAATGATTATGCAAACATTTTAGCTTTAAGAATGAGAATGATCGATAATTATATTTTTACATTAAAACAAACAAAAGAAATTTTTATTACAATTTCTAATGATATTAAAGCTTACATAAAAAATGAGGATTAATACCCATTATTAAAAATTTAGTATATTTAGTTTTATCTATTTTTACAAGCGATGAAAATACCGACAAGACTAGAAAACGCATTAATTAAACTATACAACGCATTTCATAATCATGAATTGAATCCAGAATGTTGCACGGCTTGTGCTGTTGGTAATATCTTAGACAATGTAGATAGTTGGAAGCATTTATCTAATGAGCATGGTTCTCTGGAGCTAAATTATATAGGGACTGTTCATCAACGTTTAGGTAGAAAATTTAATGGCTACACACCCAAAGAATTATTATTAATAGAAGCTACTTTTTTAGAAGCTTGTGGCTTTAAAACTCCTTTAAATCATTACAATCCAAAACCGATAAATCCAACTGACAAAGAACTTTTATTTAATGGTTTGAGCAAAGTTGTAAGGCTTTTATGCAAACTAGACAATATTCCGAATGTATTCGAAATTTCTAAGATTTTTGAATATGAAGAGGAAAACCCTGTCTATAAATTTGATGTAATTTACAATTAATTTAAAAGTGATTTATTCATTAAAATAAATCTTCTAGACAGAAAGTTTAACGTTGTAAACTTCTTCCTGCAATTAAAACATTTAATAAAACTTAGTGTTGGAATTATTAAATCTAACAAAGAATTTTGTTTGTTTTTTCTGCGACAATTAGGACAAGCTTTCATAATATTATAGTTTATTTCTTAAATTGGGAAATAGACTTCATTAGTGATTTATAAGTTAAATTTACAATCAAATTATTATTATCTTCAATAAAAAATGACGAATTGCTTATAAAACTGGTTGAATGAAAGTAGGCTTAAGATAAACAGTTTTTTAGTTAACTAAAAAAGGCGAAACATAATTGTTTCGCCTTTTTAAATATTATTTTTTAATAATTTTATCCTCCAAAATCATCAAAACGTATATGTTCATCTGGAATACCATAATCTTCACCCATTTTCTGAACAGCTTTATTCATTAATGGTGGTCCACAGAAATATAGTTCAATATCTTCTGGAGATTCATGATGATTTAAGTAATTATCGATTACACAATTATGAATAAACCCAACAAAACCATCTCCTTCACCGTCAATACCTTCTTTTATTTTCCAATTATCTTCTTCCATTGGTTCAGATAATGCTAAGTAAAATTTAAAGTTAGGAAAGTCTCTTTGTAAAGCTTCAAAATGCTCTAAGTAAAATAATTCACGTTTAGAACGACCACCATACCAATAGGTAACTTTTCTACCAGTTTTTAAGGTTCTGAATAAATGATATAAATGAGATCTCATTGGCGCCATACCAGCTCCTCCACCTACATATAACATTTCTGCTTCAGACTCATTAATAAAGAATTCTCCATAAGGCCCAGAAATAATACATTTATCGCCTTTCTTTAAATTAAAGATATACGAAGAAGCCACACCTGGATTTACATCCATCCAGCCATTTTTAGCTCTATCCCAAGGTGGCGTAGCAATACGTACATTTAACATGATTTCTCTTCCTTCTGCTGGATAAGAAGCCATAGAATATGCTCTTTCTACTGTCTCATTATTTTTCATTACTAATGGCCATAAGCCAAACTTATCCCATTCTGCCTGAAATTTATCTGGTGTATCATGCTCTTCTGGATGTGCTGTAATATCCATTTCAGAAAACTTTACTTCACATTCTGGAATTTCAATCTGAATATATCCACCAGCTTTATAACCCATATCTTCAGGAATTTCTACTACAAATTCCTTAATAAATGAAGCTACATTATAATTTCTAACAACGGTTGCATCCCATTTCTTAATTCCAAAAATTTCTTCTGGAATAGAAATATCCATGTCTTGTTTTACTTTTACTTGACAAGATAAACGTGCACCGTGTGCTAATTCTTTACGTGTAAAATGTGGTGTTTCTGTAGGTAAAGCTTCACCTCCACCAGAATTTACATGACATTCACATTGTATACAAGTTCCACCTCCACCACAAGCAGACGGTAAGAATATTTTTTCTTCTCCTAAGGTTGATAATAAAGTTCCACCTGAAGCTACCTCTACTGTTCTTTCTCCGTTAATGGTAATTTTAACGGGACCTGAAGGTGATAGTTTTTGTTTTACAAATAATAACAAAGCCACTAAAATCAAAGTAAGCGCTAAAAAAGCGACTACTGTAGCAATAATGGTTCCTGTTGTGCTTGCTGCTAATATCATTCTACTATTCGTTTACTTTTATGTTTTCTGCTACAATTTCTTTAGCCTCTTCTTTTTCCTTTTCTAGCGTTTCTTTTTTCGTCTCTACAGTTTGTACAATTGCTGGAACTTCCTCTTGTTCTGCATCTTCTCCACCAGTTAACATTCCACCAAAACTCATAAATCCAATCGCCATTAAACCAGTTACAATAAAGGTAATTCCTAATCCTCTTAATGGAGCTGGAATGCTTGAATATCTAATTTTTTCACGAATTGCCGCAATAGCTAAAATGGCTAAAAACCATCCAATTCCAGATCCAACACCATACGTTAATGCTAAACCTAAGCTTGGAATTTCACGTGATTGCATAAATAAACTTCCTCCTAAAATGGCACAGTTTACTGCAATTAATGGTAAGAAAATACCTAATGAATTATATAATGAAGGTGAAAATTTCTCAACAATAATTTCTACCAATTGTACCATGGTTGCAATGGTAGCAATAAATAAGATAAATGATAAAAAGCTTAAATCGTATTCTGCATATTCTGGTCCTAGCCAAACTAATGCGCCTTCTTTTAAGATATATTGATCTAACAACCAGTTTAAAGGTACTGTTACCGCTAATACAAATATTACCGCAGCTCCTAAACCTACAGCTGTTGCTACTTTTTTAGATACGGCAAGGTAAGAACACATTCCTAAGAACGTAGCAAATACCATGTTATCTATAAAAATTGATTTAAAAAATAATTCTAAATGTTCCATATATTTTAGTTTTTAGTAGTTAGTTTTTAGTGATAATTCCTAATCACTTGAAACTAATTACTAATTTTTAATCTTCTATTAATGCTGGATTTTTACTTCGTTGAATCCAAATAATAATTCCTACTACTATTAACGCCATCGGTGCTAATAACATAAATCCATTATTCTCATATCCAAAAGCATATAATCCTGTTTTTTCTATTGGATCTCCTAAAACTTTAAATCCGAATAATGTTCCAGATCCTAATAATTCTCTAAAGAATCCTACAACAATTAAGATAACTCCATATCCTACTGCATTTCCTATTCCGTCTAAGAATGATCTCCAAGGTCCGTTAGCCAAAGCAAAAGCTTCAAAACGACCCATAATAATACAGTTGGTAATAATCAATCCTATAAAAGCTCCCAAGGTTTTACTTAAATCATAAGCAAATGCTTTTAGTACTTGATCTACAATAATTACCAAGGTAGCTACAACAACTAACTGTACGATAATTCTAATTTTTGATGGAATGATGTTTCTCATTAAAGAGATTACTACATTTCCTAACCCCATTACAAATAGTACAGAAACTGCCATTACAATAGAGGCCTTTAATTCTGCTGTAATTGCTAATGCAGAACAAATACCCAATACTTGTATAGTAATTGGATTGTTATCTGCAAATGGATCTGTTATTAATTGTGCGTCTTTTTTTGATAAAAGTCCCATAATTTTTTTAGTTCTAAATTTTTAAGTATTTAAAGTGCCTAAAGTTTATTAGCAATTGATGTAAAAATAGCTAATAGTTCTTTGGCTTTTTTTCTTATAATTATTAATTCATTTTTCGGTTTATAAGCTAATGCTTCTATCATTTCTAACCAATAATCGGTTTCACTTGCTTCTGCTAAACTTATTTTAATCTTATTTTTAAAATCTTTTTTACTTCTTGAACGATTTGCTTCTCTATAATTTGCCCCTACACTTGTTCCTGATTTTGATATTTGATTTCTAATAACAAGTGCTTCTGGCTTACTAGGTAAACTTGCTGACAAATTTATTATTTGAATCCCAAAATCTAGTGTTCTTTTTTCTAAATTTTTAGCAAATTCTTTATTCGTCATATTTTTAAGAACTTAAGTACACTTTAGACACTTATTACTTTTTTACTTTAATGTTTTAAAATAAGGTACATAGTTTCTTAACTCTGACTTTATCATTGCTGATACACCGTCACCAGTAATAGTTGCTCCTGCGATAGCATCTACCTCATTATCTGTTTTATCTAGATTTGTTGGATCGTTATTTGATTTTGAAATAGTGATTCCTTTAAATACTCCATCTTTCTTCAAGTTTTCACCAATAAAATCATCCATAAAAAAACGTAGTTTAATATTTGCTCCTAAACCTGCCGTTTCTCCTTTATGATCAAAATATGCTCCTTGAACAACCATATCTTTATTCATGGCTACATATCCCCAAATAGCATCCCAAAGTCCTTTTCCTCTAATTGGAGCGATGTAAAAAGTTTGACCTTCTTTTTCTCCAATAAATAATGGAAATCTTCTTTGTTTTCCTTCTTTAGCTAACGTCTGTTCTTTTTTAACATCAATTAAATAGGCTTTATTATCATCAGAAACTTTACCTCCTTGAATAACAATTTGCTTTTTAATATATTTAGAAAACTCTTCTGCAACTTTCTGTTTTGACACAAAAATAGCGCTGCTTTCATCGTTATCATTTACGCCCATTGCGTATAAAATATTTTGTTGCTTTTCTATACGTTTGTTCTCATCGATTGTTGGCTTTAAAGACGATGCAAAAAATGCTAACAACGTACCTACTACTAATACCATTCCTATGGCAAAAAGTATTGTATATGAATTACTATCTGTTTTTTTAGACATAATTAAACAGTTTTAGCTTTTAAACGTTTCTTTCTTCTTTTTACATTTCCTTGAACCACATAATGATCAATTGTTGGTGCAAAAACATTCATTAATAAAATAGCTAACATAACTCCTTCTGGGTATGCTGGATTAAATACACGAATCATAATTGATATAAAACCAATTAAGAAACCATAAATCCATTTTCCTTTATTTGTTTGTGAAGCTGTTACTGGGTCAGTTGCCATATAGACAGCACCAAAAGCAAAACCACCAATTAATAAGTGATGCCAGAATGATGTACTCATTAACGAATAAAATTTACTTCCTTCACCAATCCAACCTTGATCTACGACACCGTTGAAAATTAGTCCCATTGCTAATGCTCCTAAAGAGGCACTTAACATAATACGCCAACTTCCAATTTTTGTGAAGATTAAAAATAAGGCTCCTATTAAAATTAGTAAGGTTGATGTTTCTCCAACAGAACCTGGAATAAATCCAAAGAACATATCCCAAGCAGAATATACTCCTTCTCTTATCACCTCTCTTCCTTGCGCTAAACTTCCTAAGAGAGTTTCTCCAGAGATTGCATCTACTGCTCCTGTTTTTTCAACAGCTCCCGTTACCCAAACTTTATCTCCCGACATCCATGTTGGATATGCAAAGAATAAAAATGCTCTAATGGTTAAGGCAGGATTTAGAATATTCATTCCCGTTCCTCCAAAAACTTCTTTACCAATTACGACACCAAAAATAACTGCTACTGCTAACATCCATAAAGGAATATCAATAGGAACAATTAAAGGAACTAGCATTCCAGTTACTAAATAACCTTCTTCAATTTCGTGTCCTTTAATGATACAGAAAATAAATTCTACTGCTAATCCAACCACATAAGAAACCAATACTAGTGGTAAAATCTTTAAAGCGCCAATAAATAAGTTGTCTAAGTTCCAGAAATCTCCACTAAAGAAAGACATGCCTGAAACAAAATTACCATTAACAGCAACATTGTGTTGAAAACCAGCATTAAACATCCCGAATAATAAACATGGCACCATTGCCATAATTACAATATTCATGGTGCGTTTTAAATCGTCTGCTGCCTTAATGTGAGTTCCTCCGTGAGTTGTCTCATTTGGCAGATATAAGAAAGTATGAAAACCATTAAATAGCGGTGCCATTTTGGTTCCTTTATACTTTTCTTTTAAGTTATGTAAATTCTTTTTTAATCCCATAATAATGAATAATTATCCGATTTCTTCTTTCATTAAATCCAACCCTTCTCTAATTATTTTCTGATGTGGTTGTTTAGAGACACAAATAAATTCTGTTAACGCAAAATCTTCTGGCGCAACTTCATAAGCTCCTAAACCTTCCATTTCATCAAGGTCTTTGTACTTACAAGCCTTTAATAATTGCATTGGAAAAATATCTAACGGAAAAACTTCTTCATAAGAACCTGTAACAACAAATGCTCTGTGTTCTCCGTTGGTATTTGTATTTAAATCGTATTTTTTCTTTGGTGTTAACCATGAAAAAGTCAAAGCCCTAGATGTAGAAACTTTATCAAAAACAGGTTTATTCCATCCGAATAACTCATAATCGTCACCTTCTGGAATAGCAGTAATTTGATTGTCGTAATATCCTAAGAAACCATCATCTTCAACTTGTAATCCGCTTAATACGTTTCCACTAATAACACGTGAATTATCTGTATCTAAATTATTTTTCACTAAATCTCCAATACTAGCTCCTACAATTGCAGAAACATATTGAGGATTCTTAAATTTAGACCCTGTTAAAGCAATTATTCTTGAAGCATTAAACTTACCTATTAACAACACTTCTCCGATAATTACTAAATCTTGCGGAGTAACAACCCAAACAACTTCTCCTTTATTGATAGGATCAATTTGAGCAATTTGCGTACTTACATTTCCTACAGGATGCGGTCCAGAAACCTTATGAAGTTCTACTCCATTTAATTTACTTAATGGCGAATTAGCATTACCCCCAACAGAAACATGAACTTTGCCTTCAGTTAATTTTGTTAATCCAGTAATCGCAGCTTGTAATTCAGCATCTTTACCTTCTAAAACATAATCATAATCTGCAGCTAAAGGAGCACTTGCGTACCCAGAAACATAAATTGCTTTTGGTGCTTGATTTGGATTTGCTATAACATCATATGGGCGTTGTTTTACAAATGGCCAACAACCTGAAATAAACAAAAATTTCTTAACTTCTTCGCCCGACATTTTATCAACATCTTGAGATCCAAAATCTTTATACTCTTGTTTACCATCAGCAGTTATTTTGATGGTTAAAACTTTTCTTCTTGCTCCTCGAATTACCTCAGAAACTTTACCGCTTACGGGGCTAGGAAATAAAATACGTTCATCACTTTTATCATGAAAAAGTGCTTCTCCTGCTTTTACTTCTGTACCTTCTTTTGCGATAAGTTTAGGAATAACTCCGTGAAAATCTTCTGGCTTTATTGCATAAACATTACCAATTGGAAGCTCGGTAGTGCTTTGTTCTGCATCGCCAATTAGCTTAATGTCTAAGCCTTTTTTAATACGGATGTCTTTTGACATAGTAAGTATGACTTTATTTATCTTTTAAAAACATGCAAATTTAAAAATTTTGCACCTCATTAGAATGCTAATCGAACTTTATCTTTAATGTAAATCATTATTTATATCTATTCTAAATAATATATTTTTGAGACATATTTTTTGGCTTAATCTTTGTTAAGTTAGTTACAGTATTGATACCTTTGTTTAATCATGAAAAAACTTTTTAGTGTTTGTTTTTTAGTAGTTTCCGTTTTGGTTCAAAGTCAAAATATTAAAACTATTCAGCTAAGACCTTTGCAAGAAAATAACTTTTCTTCTATCGTTCCTTTGGGTACAACGTTAGAATTATCTTTTGATGATTTAGAGGCAGATAGTAAAAATTATCAGTATAAAATTGAGCATATGACTTACGACTGGAAACCAAGCTCTTTACTATCTAATCAATATTTAAATGGGTTTCAGCAAAATGAAATTTTAAACGTAAACAATTCTTTTAATACACTTCAGAATTACACACATTATTCAGTTAGAATTCCGAATCAAAATACGATAATTACAAAAAGCGGTAACTATCTTTTATCTGTTTTAGATGAATATGATGATATTGTTTTTACACGTAGATTTACACTTTATGAAAACAAAGCAACAGTTGGTGTTGTTGTAAATAGAAGTAGAAATGCCAAAACATTAAATCAACAACAAACAGTTTCATTTCGAATCAATTACCCAGAATTACAAATTAATAATCCGCAACAAGAAATAAAAGTAGCTGTATTGCAAAATGAAATTTGGCAAACAGTAAAAACTGATATTCAACCACAATTTTTTAAACAGAACCAACTAATTTACAACTACACCGATAAATTAAATTTTTGGGGAGGAAATGAATATTTATTTTTTGACACCAAAGTGGTTAGAAATCCGAGTTTAAATATTCGATTTGTAGAAAAAGGAGATATATTCAATAATTATTTATATCCATTTGAAAATAAAGAAGTAAAAAAATACACGTACAATCCTGATATAAACGGACAATTTATTGTTAGAACTATTGAAGCCTCAAACAATGAAACAGAAGCAGATTATGCTAACATGCATTTTTCTTTAGAAGTTTTAGAACCTTTTAATAACAAAGAAGTTTACGTTTACGGAGCATTCAATAATTTTAAGCTCATAGAAGAAAACCGAATGGTTTACGATGAAAAAAATTACACTTACAACACTAATTTCTCACTAAAACAAGGGTTTTACAACTATACATTTGTCACTAAAAATGAAGATGGCAACATTGAAAACAGCGATATACGAGGAGATTTTTCATCAACAGAAAATCAATATACCGTTTTAGTATACTACAGAGCATTTGGTGGTCTTTTTGATAGAGTTATTGGGGTTGGCAATAACTTCTTTGAAGGAGAGCGATAAATTGTTTTTGTTTTTACCGCTAAAAGTTATACATTTAGTTCATGGTTCAACAAATTACAAAAGGAATAAAAATTTCCGTTAAAACTAAATTTGAAGGTTCGGTTGAAAGAAACCAAATCCTATATCATGCATTTAGTTATTTTGTTACCATTTTAAATACTTCTGAAAACACCGTTCAACTTACAGATCGATTTTGGAAAATTTTAGACTCATTAAATCATATAGAAATTGTAGAAGGTGAAGGTGTTATTGGACAACAACCAATTTTAAAACCGTTAGATTCTTACACCTATAAATCGGGTAGTTATTTAAAATCTACCATGGGTGCCATGTCAGGTTTTTACACCATGACAAACTTAGACACTCAAGAAAATTTTAAAGTAGCCATACCAACCTTTCAACTAATAGCTAACGTATCATCAAACTAATCAAGCACAAAAAAAAGCTCCCAAAAATTGTAGCTTCAGAATGTTTAAATTGCGGTCACCCATTTACTGGAAGTGAACAATTTTGTCCTGGTTGTGGCCAAAAAAATAAAGAAAAACGAATCACATTTGGAAACTTTCTTCTAGAAGTTTTTAACGGTTTTATTTCTTTTGACGCTAAATTTTGGACAACAATAATCCCTTTATTAATTAGTCCAGGGAAAGTTTCTAGAGATTATATAGAAGGAAAAAGACAACGCTACACAAATCCTTTTCGATTTTATTTAACAGTTTCTATTATCTTCTTTTTATTGGTTGGATTATCATTAACTATAAGCAAATATGAATCATTAACAAAAGAAAGTAAAGCAGATATTGTTGATGTAATAAAAAAAGAATCTACAAAGTTTAAAGAAGAATTAACTGATGAAAAAATTGATTCTATAAAAAATGAATTGGATGATGAAATGAAAAAATCATTTATTCCTATTCCAGAAAAAGCGAGGAAACAAATTTTAGATGAAGTAGATAAAAATGCCAGAGATACCACTAAAGTAAATAAAGACAAAATAAATATTAATTTTGGGGGTAGTTCTAGATTAGACGATTTTGTAAAATATCAAAAGAAACATCCAGATTCTAATATAGATACTGCTTTAGATACTTTAGGATATGATAAAAATTTTACGAATAGATTTTTATATACAAGAGCAAAAACAGTTAACTCATTTTCTGAAAGTAAAGAAAGTAGAGAGCAATATTTTAGTGAAATGTTGTCTTATGGCTCTGTCTCCCTTTTTATATTATTACCTTTTTTTACACTCTTTTTAAAATTCTATTATATCAGAAGAAAGTATACCTATGTTGACCATTTAATTTTTGTATTTCATTTACAAACAGTTTTCTTTATGCTGTTTTCAATTTTCTATGTTTTAAAAATATTTGGTGTAAATCCAGAATTATGGATTTTTATACTACTCTTTTTATTGTATTTATATTTAGCTTTAAAAAAGTTTTATCAGCAGGGATATTTTAAAACTTTCATAAAATTTCTTTTATTAAATTTTAGTTATTGTATTGTAGGAATTTTCGGAGTTGCACTTGTATTCCTTATATCATTTGCACTTTTTTAATCTTATCTTCCAACAAATCTAAATAAGTTATAGCTACAGTATTATTTGATTTTTTGATTGATGTTACACTAACTGTTTCAACAAAGGAACGCTTCATTTTTAAAGAAACCTCTTTATGTCCTAAGTCTTCATTTTGATGAAAATCTAGTGTTTTTTCTTGATTAAATTCTTTATCTTTAACTAACCAATCAGCAAACCAATCTTTTCTTAAGCCTTTCATTTCATCTGTATACAAAGTTGATGAAGACCAAATACTAGGTTCTTGTTTCAGTTTTTTGAAATATTTTTGAGTTCCATCCCAAACTAATTCATAAGTTTCTAAAGTAGTATTCCAATCAATTAAAATTAACGTAAAAGGTTCAATATCACTAAAATTGAAATCATTAATAAAATCGACACCGTTTTTAGCAGTTAATAATTGTTTAACAATTAAACCTCGACTCATTTTATAGAACGGTTTTCTTTGATGTTTTTCAAAACCACCGTTTAACAAGCAAACCAATCTTTTTTTATCACTTAAACCAATCCAAGTTCCGCCAGCTAATTCATCTTTTGGATAGATTAACTTCACACCATTCTCTTCATAAGTTTTTGGCGGAAACGTTTTTCTTAACGGAGTTTCATCTCTATTAGACGTTAAAATAAAATCGTTATTTCCTAACGGAATATAGGTTAAAGTACACATTTACAATTCTAATAAAATAAGGCATTAAAAGTTACGAAATCGTTTGATTAAAAATTGTAACTTTGCGCTTCAAAATTAGTCGATTCAATCGTAAAAACATACAAAATGACAAGAGGATTTTTTAATGTTCCTACCGCAGTAAACGAACCTGTAAAAGGATATGCACCTGGATCTCCAGAAAGAGAAGAATTATTAGCTACTTATAAAGCAATGTTTAACAGCAACATTGATGTGCCGATGCATATTAATGGAAAAGAAGTTAGAACAGGAAATACTAAAAATATTACACCACCACATGATCACAAACATGTGGTAGGTCAATATCATACCGCAGATAAATCTCATGTAGATGAAGCAATTTCAACAGCTTTAGCAGCAAGAGAAGCTTGGTCATCTGTTTCTTGGATGGAACGCGCTTCTATCTTTTTAAAGGCTGCTGAATTATTAGCAGGCCCATACAGAGCTAAGATGAATGCTTCAACTATGATAGCACAATCTAAAAATGTACATCAGGCAGAAATTGATGCTGCGTGTGAAATGATAGATTTCTTCAGGTTTAATGTACAATACATGACTGATATTTTTAAAGATCAGCCAGCATCTGCACCTGGAATTTGGAACCGAGTTGAATACAGACCTTTAGAAGGTTTTGTATATGCAATTTCTCCTTTTAACTTTACATCTATTGCTGCAAATTTACCAGCAGCAGCAGCATTAATGGGTAATGTTGTTGTTTGGAAACCATCAGATCATCAAGCATATTCTGCACAAGTAATTGTAGATTTATTTAAAGAGGCTGGTTTACCAGACGGTATCATAAATGTGGTTTATGGAGATCCTGTTATGATTAGTGATGCTTGTTTATCTTCTCCTGATTTCTCTGGATTACATTTTACTGGATCAACTCATGTATTTAAAAATCTTTGGAAACAAATAGGAAACAATATTCATACATATAAAACATATCCAAGAATTGTTGGAGAAACGGGTGGAAAAGATTTTATTTGGGCGCACAACTCATCTAATCCTTTACAAGTTGCAACAGCAATTACAAGAGGAGCATTTGAATATCAAGGTCAGAAATGTTCTGCTGCTTCACGTTCTTATATTCCAAAATCAATTTGGAATGATGTAAAAAAACACTTAATTGCTCAAGCAAGTGAGTTAAAAATGGGATCTCCAGAAGATCCAAATAACTTTGTGAATGCAGTAATTCATGAAGGTTCTTTTGATAAGATAGCCAGTTATATAGATGCAGCAAAAAATGATTTTGATGCAGAAATTATTATTGGTGGAGGTCATGATAAATCTGTAGGATATTTTATTGAACCTACAGTGATTGTTAGTAATTCTCCAAAATACGCAACCATGTGTACAGAATTATTTGGTCCTGTAATGACCATTTATGTATATGAAGATGCTGAATGGGAAGCTTCACTTAAATTAGTTGATGAATCTACAGAATATGCATTGACTGGAGCAATCTTTTCTACAGATAGATATATTGTAGAAAAAGCTTCTAAAGCGTTAGAAAATGCTGCTGGTAATTTCTACATTAATGATAAACCTACAGGAGCTGTAGTTGGGCAACAACCATTTGGAGGAGCAAGAGCTTCTGGAACAAATGACAAAGCGGGTTCTGCTCAAAACTTATTAAGATGGACATCAGTTAGGTTGATAAAAGAAACATTTGTAACACCTCAAGATTATAAATATCCTTTTTTAGGATAAAAAATTTAAATTAAAATAATTCAAAAAAGGGACTAACTTAAATTGGTTCCTTTTTTTATGTTATTTTTGAATGAAGTCTATTAACGTTTAATGAAGAATCTACTTTCCTTATTTTTTTTATGGATTTACTTAGGTGTAAGTTCACAAAATAAAGATAAAACCGTTTATGTAAATTATATCGACGAAGAAATAACTGTGGATGCAATTCTTAATGAAGCATCTTGGTCTAAAGCACAACCTGCCACTAACTTTTTTAATTATTTTCCTTCAGATACAGTGCAAGCTTTACGTCAGACAGAAATTAAAATGATGTTTGATGATAAGAACTTATATGTCGGCATAAAAGTGCATGCGAAATCTAATGATTTTATCACACCTTCTTTAAGAAGAGATTTTAGAGCGGGTGGAAGTGATAATATCACTTTACTTTTTGATACTTTTAATGATGGTTCAAATGCAATCATTTTTGGATCAAATCCACATGGCGTAAAAAGAGAAATGTTACTATCTGGTGGTGGAAGCGAGTTAAGAGGTTTTAATGGCGCTTGGGATACTAAGTGGGTTGGCGAATCTAAGATTCATGAAAACTACTATATTTTAGAATGGAAAATACCTTTATCTGCTTTTAAATATAGAGAAGGTGAAACTAAATGGCGCTTTAATAGTTATCATTTTGACACTCAAGATAACGAAAGAAATACATGGGTAAATATCCCGCAAAATCAATTTATTTTTAGTCTTGCATATATGGGTGACATGATTTTTGAGAAGCCTTTGGGTAAATCAAAATCACCAATTTCTATTATTCCATATGTGAACGGAATTGTTGGAAAAGATTACGAAAATAACACAACTCTTTCTGATTTTAAATTTGGCGGAGACGCTAAAATGACGATAGGAAATAGCATGAATTTAGATGTTACTATAAATCCTGATTTCTCGCAGGTAGAAGTAGATCAGCAAGTCACCAACCTAACTCGTTTTGAAGTTGGTTTACCAGAAAGAAGGCAGTTTTTTATTGAAAATAGTGATTTATTTGGTGATTTTGGAAATGATAGAGATGCAAATCCTTTCTTTTCTAGACGTATTGGAATTGCAAAAGATATTAACGGAAATAGTATAGAAAATAACATTCTTGCTGGAGTTAGACTTAGCGGAAAAATCAGTAACAATTTAAGAATTGGCGTTCTTAACATGCAAACAGATGAAGATGTTGCAAATGAAATTCCGACAGTAAATAATTCGGTAATTTCCATTCAACAAAAAGTATTTAGCAGGTCTAGTTTAAGTTTACTTTTCATCAATAAACAAGCCACTAAAGAGTATGGATTTTTAAAAAATGAAGACAAATTCAATAGAGTGCTTGGAATTGATTATAGATTAGCTTCTAAAGACAATACCTGGAGTGGAAAATACTTTTTTAATAAGTCGTTTTCTCCAAATGTTACTACGAATGATTATTCTGCTGGAGCAACTACTGAGTATAACACTCGTAATTATAATATTAGAATGAGTGGCGTTTTTGTTGCTGATAATTTTAGGTCAGATTTAGGCTTTATAAGAAGAACCGATATTTTTAAAATTTCCCCAAAAATTGAACGGACTTTTTGGCCAACTAATAGTAAGAAACTACAAAAACATAGTTTCTCTGTTACTCCAATTTTTATTTGGAGACCTGAACTAAATTTCGAAAACTCAGACCATTTAATTATAAGTCGATGGGAAGCTAGTTATAAAAACAATGCTCAATTAAGTGTAGAAATGCGAAACAGGTTTACACATTTATATGATAGTTTTGACCCAACTGGAACTTCCAATGCTGTTCCTTTACCAGCTAACACAGATTATCATTATACTTCTTTTGAAGCTAGATATAGATCTGATGGAAGAAAAGCTTTCTCCTATAGCTTAAGACCATCTTTTGGTAGTTTTTTTAATGGAGAAAAGTATTCTTTAAACGCAAATCTAACTTATAGAATTAGACCAAAATTTACAGGTTCATTGCAAATAAATTATGATGAAATAAATTTACCAAAACCATACCCTAGTGCTTCAATTTGGCTTATTGGTCCAAAAATAGATTTAACATTCAATAAAAGTTTATTCTGGTCTACTTTTATACAATATAGCAATCAACGGAATAATTTTAGTGTAAATACACGATTACAATGGCGTTTTGCTCCACTTTCTGATTTATATATTGTTTATAATGATAATTATTACACAGATATATTCTCACCTAGGTTTAGAACTTTAAATTTAAAGTTTACTTATTGGTTGAATATTTAAGTTTAAACCTCATCTGAACAGGTAAATGATCAGAAGCTTCTCCAAACTGAGTTAGTACTTTTCCGTCAACATATTCAATAGAGTTTTCAGTATAAAAGATATAATCTATTCGTTTATAAGGCTTTTTAGAATCAAACGTATTTATTGGATTTTTAGCATTGAATGCAGCATTCCCGACTCCTTCTTCAACAAATAGTTTCTGAATAATTGCATCCTCATCTCTTGCTTCTGAATTAAAGTCCCCTAATAAAATAGTAGGATATTTATCTTTATACTGATTAAATAACCCCATTACTTCTTCAAACTGCTTCACTCTTGTTATCTTATCAAACGCTTCTAAATGAACATTTATTAACACAACTTTTTTCCCTTCTATCTCAACTTTTGTTATTTGCGCTAATCGTTCTAAATACAATGCATCTCTATAAAAAGGCGCATCCGCTACTCGTTGTAAAACAATTCTTTTATAGTCTTTTAACGCGTATTTACTTAAAATAGATTGACCTGAAATTACTTTTCCAAAATGATATTTTGGTGGCCAATATGGATATGGCAGATATTTTTCGTCAAAGTTTACTCCTTCTGCTACATAGTTATATCCGAGCTTAGCAATTTCGTTTTGCTGATTTACATTATACGATCGAGATGCATTATAATCTATCTCTTGAAAAGCAATAATATCTGGATTTTCCTTTTTAATTTCTGAAATAACTTTATTCAAATTTCCATCGTACAACTCTTTAGGTTTATCAACTGCTCTATTGTTCGTCATACCACTTAAATACCCAATATTATAGGTAACAACACTATAAATAGAATCGTTTGTTACGGTGCTTTCAAACTGATTTACAATCAATCTCTCATATTCTGATTCTTCTAAATTTGAAGAGGAAGCCCAAAAGAAAAATATCACAAATGCTACAATGAATAGCACTAATAAACGAAAAATAAATTTTAAAACTTTTTTCATGATATAGAATTTTCATTAGTAAAATTGGCAACAACATTTTCTATCACCGAATCAATTCGCTCTTTTTCAGTATCATATTTTAGAGCAATGGATTTCTTTTCGGGAAACTGCTCTATTGTAACCGTAGTAGATGGAAAAGCAAAATCTACTCCTAATTCTGACGCTAATTTAACGATAGCAATATGTAATTTATGTTTTGATGATTGTTCTTTACCCCAAACTAAACTTTTAAAATATACATTTACCAAAATCAACAAAGCTGAATCTCCAAAACCTGTAAATTCCACATTATATGATTCTGATCTTGTCTCTGGATGCGCAATAATCAATTTTCTAACTCCTACAACAAAAGCTTCAATGAGTTCTGGTGGCGTATCATATCGCAATCCTAACTTTGTGCTATACCTTCTATATAGTCGTAACCCTTTATTATTAATAACAATTTCAGCCAATTTACTATTTGGTATTTGGTAAATTGACGTGTCTGCTGCTCTAACTCTTGTGGATCTAAATCCAACTTCTTCTACAGTTCCAACAACTTCTCCAGCCTCTATCCAATCATCAATATGAAAAGGTTTATCAAGAAAAATCATTAAGGTTCCTATCAAATTCTTAACGGTATCTTGAGATGCTAATGCCAATGCCAAACCACCTATTGAAACTCCAGCAATTAATGTAGTTGTATTTACTCCAAATAACGTAAGTAGCTTTAATCCTCCTAAAAAGATTACGATAAAGGTTAAAAAATTATGCAAAATCGGAACTAATTGATCATCTAATCGATTATGTGTTCTCTCAGTAAATTCAACATAAATTTTAATAATTACTTCAACTAGTTTTAAGAAAACATAAATCCAAAAAACAGTGGAAGCAATATTTATAATTAAGAAAAACCAGGTATTTACATCTAATCCAAATTGTAATGAAGGAAAAATTTTATCTAAAAAAAACATTCCAACCAATAAACTTAACGGGTGTGCTAACTTTTTAAGTACGATATCTATCCCTAAATTTTTAGAATGTGTAATTTTATACTGAATTTTCTTAAGGATATAAAAAGCAATTCTTTTTACTATTTTAAAAATAAGAAATGTTAATATGATAAAAATGAATAATAAAATAAACTGCCAAATTTCAAATCCTAGAATTTTTTTATGTCCGAAATTTGGAATTAATTCTTGAATTCCTGAAACATAACTAGGAAAAACATCGTTATACAATTTATCTACATTTGCAACAGTTTCTGTTGAATAATACCAACTTTCATCTTTCTTTTCTAAAAATATTTGCGGCATCCTTTCTGGAAACAACACATATTTATAATATGATGAATACCCAATTGTATCGTTAAAGTTTCGATTAGTTGGAACCTTATTAAAATCGACATACAATCCTTTACCATCTAAAATTTTTTTAAGTTTTATTGCTTTTTCAATCGCTACTGACTCTTCTAATCCAAAAATAGTTTTAGCTGAATTTTCTGGCTGATAAGAATCATCTTGTAAAAAATACAAGTGTGTATAAAGAGTAGCATGTGGATTACTTAAATCTACTTTAGTACTCTCTTGAGCATTTAATAATAAAGGGAATAATAGTACTAATAGCAGCTTTTTCTTCATCAAGACAAATGTTAAAAATCAGTTAAATACGAACTCAAATTTAAACCTTTTTAAACTTTTGGTGTCAAAGAACTGAAAATAATATTTGAAAACAGAAATTTAACAGCATGAAGAAAATATATCACATTTTAGTAGTAGCATTAATTTTTACACTTAGTAGTACTGCACAGCAAAAAAGAAAAAATCTTGAACCATTAGATACAGAACAGCAAACCACATTGTTTGTGAAAAAAATGGCTTTAGCATTAGATTTAACAGATGCACAACAAAGAAAAGTTAAACCTTATATAGCAGAACAAATTGCTGATAAAAAAGCAGGAAAAGAAGAAAGAAAACGTTTAAAAGATAGCGGTAAAAAACTTTCTAAAGATGAGAGATATAAATTTCAAAATGAACGCTTAGACAAAGAACTTGCTTTTAAAAGAAATATGAAAAAAGTCTTAAACGAAGAACAGTATAAGAAGTTTAAGAAAATGAAGAGGAAACTTGGAAAGAAAAAGCGCAAAATGATGAAAGGGAAAAAAATGAAGAAAAGAAAAGGTGAAAAACGAAATAAAGATAATAATAATTAGAGTTTGGTTAGTTTTGAGTAAAACCCCGGTATCATAATTATTTGATATTGGGGTTTTTAATTTTCTAATCTTTAAACCAACCTGAATATTTTACATAGTTATTTGCAATCCTGTCAATCTCTCCAGAAATTAGTTCTTTAGAAATGTCTTTTACTTTTTTAGCTGGTACACCTGCATAAATACTTCCACTTTCTACAAAGGTGTTTTTTGTTACTACAGCTCCAGCGGCAATAATAGAATTAGATTCCACAATACAATCATCCATAATAATACTTCCCATACCTACCAAAACATTGTCTTTTATAGTACACCCGTGTACAATTGCATTATGCCCAATAGAAACATTATTACCAATTGTTGTTGGTGATTTTTGATACGTTGCATGAATAACTGCTCCATCTTGAATATTAACTTTATTACCAATTTTAATAAAATGAACATCACCTCGAATAACTGCGTTAAACCAGACTGAACATTCTTTTCCTAAAGAAACTTCGCCTACAATTGTAGCATTTTCTGCTACATAACAATCTTCTGGAATTTGTGGATGTTTTCCTTTTACGGGTTTAATAATTGGCATAAATTTTATTTAAAATATGATAATAAATTAGCTTTTTTTGATGACGAAACTAAAATTTCTTTTCCGTTAGAAACAAGCACGCTTCCCCCTTTTCCTTTTTTATATTTAGTTACTGCATTAATATTTACCAAATACGATTTGTGAATTCTTACAAATGAATATTCTTTTAAAGCATCTTCAAAATGTTTTAATGTTTTACTCACTAATTTCTTAGAATTTGCAAAATGAATTTCTGTATAATTATCATCTGCTTTACAAAAAACAATATCATTTACATCTAAAACTTCAAATCCATCTTGTTGCGGAATTGTAATTTTACCAACTACAAAATTTACTTTTGGCGCTAAAATTTTATGTTCTAAGTCGTTCTCTCTTTCTTTTATTTCTGTAACTATATTTACAGCTTTAATTAATTCGTCAATAGAAATAGGTTTTAACAAATAATAACTTGCATGGTTGTTTAATGCTTCTATTGCATAATGATCGTATGCAGTAACAAAAACAGTTTCAAAAGTTCTATTTTCAACTTTTTCAAGTAAATCAAAGGCATTTCCAAACGGCATTTCAACATCTAAAAACACTAAATCTAATTCGTATTTTTCAATTAATTTATACGCCTCTTCAATATTACTTGCCTCTCCTAATAATTGAACATTTGGACAATATTTACCTATATAATTTTGTAGAATTTCTCTACCAATTTGTTCGTCTTCTACAATGATTGCTTTTAATTTCATTTTACTTTTTCTTTAATAACAATGCTACTTTTGTTCCTTCTCCATTATCAAAAACATCAGAAATAGTAACCGTCACCCTATCTTTATACATATCATTTAGAATATTAATTCTATTCTTAATTGTACTCATTCCTTTAGATTTCTGTTTTAACTGATTTTTAGTTTTTAATTCTTGAGATTTTTTTCTTCCAATTCCGTTATCAATTACCTCAATAGAAAGTAATTCTTCATCTTGTTGATTGATTGAAATCTCTAGGTTTCCTTTTTCTTCTTTATATCGCAACCCATGCCAAATAGCATTTTCTATATAAGGCTGTAATAACATTGGAGGAATAGAAAACTGATCTAAATCAATATCTTCATTAACAGAAATTGAATATTCAAACTTATCCTTAAAACGATTATGCTCTAATTTTACATACAATTCTAACAATTCAATTTCTTTTGAAAGCGGAATAAAATCTTCATCAGAATTTTCTAAAACAGAACGCATTAATACAGAAAATTCAGACAAATATCTATTCGCATTTCGTTCATCATTTACTGCAATAAAACTATTAACAGAATTTAATGCATTAAAAATAAAATGCGGATTCATTTGTGAACGCATAGATTTTAGTGCCAATAAATTATTCGCGATTTTTTGTTGTTTATTATTCCTGAACATAAAATATGCTAGCAGTGTTAAAAGTAGAATTCCAGCAATTAAAAAATAAATTATTTGACGTTGTCTTTTATTACTTTCTTCGGATAATTTTTGATCTATTATTGCTAAACTAATTTTACTTTGCGCTAATTCCTTATCTTTTTCTAAACTAGAAATTCGATTCTGGTTATCTGCAATTTTCTTAGAAAAATGTTTTGCTTGATTAATTTCTTGCTCTTTTTTTATATATGATTTATCTACCAACTCTACATAATCTTGATAACTTTTTAAGGCTTTATTGTAATCACCTACAGAAGCATAAACTTCTGATAATTTTCGAGTAGCATCTTTTTGAATAATAATATCTTTATTGTCATTTGCGTCTTTAATACTTTTCTCTAAAAACGGAATTGCTTCATCATAATCCTCTTTTTGCGCATAGGCATTACCAATTTTATAGTTAATTTTTTGTGAGGTAATTACTTCTACACCTTTATCTTTCTTCTCAATATTTTCTGCCGTTGCTTTCTTTAAACTTTCTTTTCTTAATTTAATTTCATCATCATATAAATTAGATTCATTTAAAAAGTCTGCAACTTTTTCTTCTTCAATTAAAGATCTTTTTACGTTTTCTTTAGCTGCTAAATCTAATGAATTTTGAAACTGTAAATTGGCTTTAAGAATATTACCTTCTGCAGCATAAACTTCTGCAATTTTAGAATTGATATCGGTGATTTTTGGAGTTACCAAGTTTTTTTTTGCAATTTTTAGCGCCTCGTTATAATTAATTTTTGCACCATTATATTTTTTTAAAGCAAATTGCACATCACCTAAGCCTTCGAAAGCTTTAATTTTTTCGAAATTACTTAATTTTTCATCAATTATTGATTGGTTTATTTTTTCGCTTTCAGCATATTTTTTTTGCAAAAACAGAGCATTTGCTAAATCTATTTTTGTACTAGCATTATCATTTATTTGAAGTGATAATTTATAATTATTACTCGCTAAATCATATTGATTCCAGTACAAATAAATATCGGCAAGTGTTTTATATGTTGCTGCGTTACGTTTTCTAGATTGCTTTGTTTTTAGGTTTTTTTCTATAAAAGAAATACTCTTATCAATATCTTTCTTTTTAAAATATTTTGCTGAATCTAAATTTTGATAATGTGCATTACTTTTTAATACAGCTTTTTTAGAACCATATTTAGATCTTTTTTGATCAGCAAAACCTTCTACTAATATCTTAATTTCCTCATTAGAATTAATTGTGTAATAAACAGTTTCAAAATCTGGATGTGTAACACTTAGTTCGTCATCTACCCTTGCTTTTACTATATATTTATCCTTGATAATAGAAAATCTATAAGAAACTCCATTTACATAAACCTCAGCGTTTTTAATAGCTTCATTAGTGTTTTTATCAACTACAGCAACTTTTAAAGAAAACTCAATTCCTCTTTTAGAACTAATATTTTCTTGAGAAAATAACGCCTGTATTCCACAAAATAAAAAGATTAATACTATATGTGATTTCTTAAGCATAATGTAAACATACACACAAAAAGGCAACCAAAAAAATGCAAAACTTAGAGTTCTTGCTAAATAAAAGGCTATAAATCATTATTCACTCATTCCTATTTCTTGTTCACTCACTCAAAAGGTTCGTTTACTCATTCTAGTTTTTTTTAGAAAAAAGTTGCTCATAGATTTACATTATAAAACAATAAAATATAACAAAATGAAATATTATAAATTAATCATCCTATTACTTTTTACAAGTGTAATTTTTAGTCAATCTAACTCAATTATTGAAAACCCTTTTATTGAAGTTGTTGGAAAATCTGAAAAAGAAATAATACCTGATGAGATCTATATTGATATTCTTATTAGAGAAAGAATTGTTAGAGGCAAAAAGCAAACAATTGATATTTTAGAGAATCAATTAAAAAACGAGTTAAAAAAAATTAAAATCCCAGAAAGTAACCTCTCAATTTCTGATGTAAATGCTTTTTTAGCAAAAACAGGATGGTGGAAAGAAGAAGTACTTTCTACAGCAAATTACACTTTAAAAGTAAATGATGTAGACAAATTAAAAAAATTATTTAATCAGTTTGACAAACTAAAAATTTCTGAAGTAAATATTACTAAAGCTACACATTCTAACATAGAGACTATAAAAAAAGAAAATAGAATTGCTGCCATTAAGGCTGCAAAAGAAAAAGCAGATTATTTACTTACTTCAATAGGTCAGAAAACAGGAAAGCCTATTAAAATTAATGAATTAAATAATAATAATAATAATAATCATCAAAATTATGTAATGGCAAATAACATGAATAATAATTATGCAATGTCAAAAATAAGAGGGATTAAAAATGAAACTATTCAGTTTCAAAAAATAAAAATCACGTCTTCAATTTATGCAAAATTTTCAATTAAATAATCACCTAAAACTTACCATTCTTTTAATTAAAGAAATCATTAAAAACAATTTATTATGAAATTAAAAGCAGCAACAATCTGTTTACTCTTACTATCAAGTTTGAGCTTTGCAACAAACAAAACAGAAAAAGAAAACACAAAAAAACAAACTATTAAAGTGGCACTATTATTAGATACTAGTAATAGTATGGATGGGTTAATCAATCAAGCAAAAACAAAATTATGGGAAATTGTAAACGAATTATCCTATGCTAAATACGGAATTAACAAACCTAATTTAGAAATTGCTTTATATGAATACGGGAATGATAAATTAGCAGCTAGAAATGGATTTATAAGAAGAGTTTTACACTTTAGCAGTGATTTGGATGAAATCTCTGAAAAACTTTTTTCTTTAACCACAAATGGTGGAAGTGAGTTTTGCGGACAAGTAATTAAAACCTCATTAAAAGAATTAGAATGGGGAAGAAACAAAAAAGATTTACGATTAATTTTTATTGCAGGTAATGAACCTTTTACCCAGGGAAAAATTAATTATAAAGAAGCTATTTCTGATGCAAAAGAAAAAGATATCATAATCAACACTATTTTTTGTGGCCGATTTCAAAATGGAGTTGCTGGAAAATGGCAAGACGGTGCAAATTCTGGAGGAGGAGATTATATGACTATTAACCATAACAAAAGAATAGTACATATTGTTACACCATTTGATGATGAAATTATAATCTGCAACAAAAAATTAAACAAAACATATATTTATTATGGTAGTAAAGGGCATTCAAAATTTGCAAATCAATTTGCACAAGATAATAATGCAGAAGCTTTAGATGAAGTTGTTGCTGTAAAAAGAGCGGTATCTAAAAGTTCTCGATTGTATAAAAACTCCAGTTGGGATTTAGTGGATGCTGAGGAAGAAAAGGAAATTGATTATACAAACATTAAAAAAGAGCAATTACCAAAACACCTAAAAAATAAAAGTTCAAAAGAAATAAAAGCCTATGTGAAAGAACAAGCTAAAAAGCGAAAAGAAATTCAACAAAAAATACAAGAATTAAATAAAAAAAGAAGAAAATACATTGCCGAGAATCAGAAAAATAAAGATGTAAAAAACATTGATAACTTAATGATTAAGGCGATAAAAAGACAAGCTAAGCTGAAAAATTATTCTTGGTAACAGTAAGCGTAGGTTACCAAATTAAAGTTCGGAAAACTTCTGTTTTTCGAACTTTTTTATTTAACTTTTAATTCCTGACCAATACTTAAGCTATTATTTCTTAAACCATTCATTGATTTTAATTTTGCAACTGTTAAATTAAACTTTCTAGCTAAAGAATAAAGTGTATCACCTTTTTTAATGGTGTAGTATTTTTTATTTGATTTTTTTTCTTCAGATGTTGGAGACTCCTTTGTAAATTTCTTAAAATCTCTTTTAGAAATTTTATCAAATTCGTATAACTTATAATCCTTAATAATTTTTATTAGTTTTTTAGGATATTTTTTATCGGTTGCATATCCCGCTTTTTTTAATCCTCTAGCCCAAGATTTATAATCTTTTCTACTGAAATTGAATAAAAAAGCATAACGTTTTCTAGCACTTAAAAACTTAGAATGATCTCTATAAGAAGTAGCTACATACTGGTACTTCCTAAAACATTCGCCTTTTGCATCATCATCATAATACACTCTTGCACCTTGCCAAGTAGTATGACATTTTATCCCAAAATGATTGTTAGACTTTGAGGCTAACTGCCCTCTTCCACTACCTGATTCTAAAACTCCTTGCGCCAAAGTAATACTTGCTGGAATTTTATATAGATGCATTTCATGTACAGCTAACGATGCATACTTTTTAATATAATTTAGTGTGTTTTTATTAAGTCTAGGGTTTTTATTGGTAAGCTTTTTAATATGCTTCTGCTGCTTTACTGAAGGTAATTTTACTGGTTTTGGTTCTACAGAAACAACAGTTTTTTTAGGTTTAGTTATTTTTTTAGAAGCTCCGCAACCAACTAATATAAATGATAACAAAACATAAAAAAACACTAATTTTAATCTCATTAAATATGTATTAATGTTTCATTTTTACTTTTCAACTTTTCATTAAATCCAGTAATTCCTTGCAAACCTCCAGTATGAATTACAAGTATTTTACTATTCTCTGGAAAATGATCTTTCTTAATTAAATCTAATATTCCGAAAAGCATTTTACCTGTATAAATTGGATCTAACGGAATACTGGTTTCTTGTTTAAATTCATTGATAAAACGTATCAACTCATCATTATATTTTGCGTATCCTTCAAAATGATAGTCTTTTATCAGTTTCCAATTATCACTTACTCTTACAAATTGATTAATATCATCTCTTAAAAAACCTCCTTTTAATGCAGGAAAACCTAGAATTTTTTGTTTCTTTTTTGATGAATTAATGATTCCTGAAATTGTTCCACCAGTTCCAACTGCACTACAAACATAATCGAAGTTTTTATCTTCTTTTTCTAAAATTTCTTCGCAACCATCTACGGCTAAACAATTTGTTCCGCCTTCTGGAATTAGGTAAAAATCACCAAATCTATTTTTTAATTTTTCTATATAACCAAATGTGTTTTTTCTGCGGTATTCTTCTCTAGGAACAAACAAGAATTTCATCCCGTTTTTATGTGCCTCATTTAGCGTTGAATTAGTTGCTAATGTATTGCTTAGATTAATATCTAATTCTTCTCCTCTAATTATCCCAATGGTTTTAAACCCCGATAATTTTCCGGCAACTGCTGTTGCAACAATATGATTAGAATATGCGCCTCCAAAAGTAAGAAGGGTGTTTTTTTTAAGTTTTTTTGCTTCTTTTAAATTGTATTTAAGTTTTCTAAACTTATTACCAGAAACAAAAGGATGAATTTCGTCTTCTCTTTTTATAAAAAATTCAACTTTTTTTTCTTCTAAAATTGGAAGAAATACCTGTTGGTTTTTGGATTTAAAATCCTGATCAAAAAAAGAGCTAATAGAATCTGTCAATTAAAAATATTTTATATCACAAAAGTACTGAAAGTTAATTTAGATTGTTTGCTAAATCTATTTTTATAATAGCCAAAAAGTGACACCCTACTTAAAAACTTGAAACTTCACCTTCAACTTTTTCCCAGTTTTCCATAAGAGTATCTAGTTTAGTTTTCTTTGCTTTATAAGTAGAAAAGAAATCTGGTTGCGAAGAAACTTCATCATAATTATTGGCTAATTCTAAATCTATCTTGGCAATTTCTGCTTCTAAATCAGCTATTTCAGTTTCTATATTAGATAATTTATTTTTAAGCTTTTTCAACTGTTTTTCTTGCTCTTTAGACAATTGATAAGCTTCTTTTTTGTCCGAAGTTTTTTCAACCTTAACAACCGTTCTTTTTTCTGCTTCTCGAAGGTTTTCAATTTTATGTTGCTCTAAGAAATAATCGATATCACCTAAATATTCTTTAATGACTTTATCTTTAAATCCATAAACAGTTGATGTTAATCCTTGTAAAAAATCTCTATCGTGTGATACTAAAATTAATGTTCCGTTAAACTGTTTTAACGCTTCTTTTAAAACGTTTTTAGACGCAATATCTAAGTGATTTGTTGGCTCATCCATAATAAGAACGTTAAATGGCTGCAATAATAACTTACACAACGCCAATCTATTTCTTTCACCACCAGAAAGTACTTTTGCTTTTTTATCTACGGCATCACCTCCAAACAAAAACGACCCTAACATATCCCTAACTCGCATTCTGTTAGAATCTGTCGCAGCATCTTCCATAATCTCCAAAACCGTTTTATTTGGCGGTAAATGTTCTGACTGATTTTG
Source organism: Lutibacter sp. Hel_I_33_5 (assembly GCF_007827455.1). Classification (NCBI taxonomy): domain Bacteria; kingdom Pseudomonadati; phylum Bacteroidota; class Flavobacteriia; order Flavobacteriales; family Flavobacteriaceae; genus Lutibacter; species Lutibacter sp. Hel_I_33_5. The sequence continues at coordinate 2,306,638 of NZ_VISM01000001.1, read as the reverse complement.
TGCAAAATAGCCTACTTCAACATTATGCCCTAACTTTAATTTTCCTTCAAAAGGAATCTCACCAACCATCATTTTTGCTAAGGTTGATTTTCCTTGTCCATTCTGACCTACAAAAGCAATTTTACTATTTCGTTCAATCAATAAATCAACATTTTCTAATACATGTTTATCTCCATAACTTTTAGCTAAATTTTCTGCTTCAACAATAATTTTTCCTGGCTCTTTAGAAATTGCAAAACGTACATTCATAGTTGCATTATCATCTTGATCCACTTCAATTAATTCAACTTTATCAAGTTGTTTCATTAAAGATTGAGCCATGGAAGCTTTACTAGCCTTTGCTTTAAACTTATTAATTAAGTGTTGTTTTTGCTTAATTTCTTTTTCTTGATTCTTTTGTGCTTGTAATTGTTTTTCTTTAATTTCTCCTCTTAAAACTAAGAATTGAGAGTATGGTTTTTTATAATCATAAATCTGACCTAAAGAAATTTCAATAGTTCTATTGGTAACATTATCTAAAAACATTTTATCGTGTGATACCAAAACGATAGCACCTGAATAACTTTTTAAGAAATTTTCTAACCAAATAATAGACTCTATATCCAAGTGATTTGTTGGTTCATCCAATAACAAAATATCATTATTTTGCAATAGTAATTTCGCCAATTCAATCCGCATACGCCAACCACCAGAAAAAGTATCGGTAAGTTTATCAAAATCTTCACGTTGAAAACCTAAACCTTGCAGTATTTTTTCTGTATCACCTTGATAATTATACCCACCAAGTAATTCATATCGTTCTGTTAAATCTGTTAAATCAACAATTAACTGACTGTATCCCTCACTCTCATAATCTGTTCTTGTAGCTAATTGAGTATTAATTTCGTCTAGTTTTAATTCAATCTCTTTAATTTCCTCAAATGCCTGATATGCTTCTTCTGAAATTGTTCTTCCTTGTACAAAATCTATATCCTGACGTAAAAAACCAATTCTAATATCTTTGTCAAACGCCATAGTACCGCCGCTACTTTCTATATCTTTAGAAATAACCTTTAATAAGGTAGATTTTCCAGCACCATTTTTACCTATCAATCCTATTCTATCACCTTTATTTAATTTAAAAGTAATACCATTAAAAAGATCAGTTCCCATAAAAGATACTGACAAATTATGTACGTTTAACATAAAATTTATTAAATTTAGGTGCGAAATTACTAAATTTGCAGCTAGCTATGATAAGAAAAGGAACAAGATTATACAGCCTTATAAAAAACAAATGTCCGCGTTGCCAAAACGCTTCTTTCTTTAAATATAGTTATACTTACAATCCTAAAAAAGTTATAAAGTTACATGATAATTGTTCTTGCTGTGGACAAAAATACATGCTAGAGCCTTCTTTTTATTATGGAGCAATGTATGTAAATTATGGAATTACGGTAGCTCTTTTTGTATTGGTTTTTATCATTTCTAAAGTAATTCTACAGCTATCTATATTAAATAGTTTTATTACCGTTCTCACCATATCATTTTTATTGACACCAATAACATTAAGGTTATCTAGATTAATTTGGATAAATATGTTTGTTAATTTTGACAAAAATTATAAAAAACAAAAAATTAGCCAAACCGCTTAATATCTACCTCTGTTTCTAGTGTACCTCCTTTTTCTAAGTGATTAAAAAGTTGTTTTGCCATTGTTGGAGCAATCATTACTCCTCGAGTTCCTAATCCGTTTAATACTACTAAATTTCCATGAACAGGATGAATTCCAATCAAAGGTCTTCTACCAGCTACAGTAGGTCTAATTCCTGCTGATTGTGAAACAATTGTATATGGAACAGTAATTACCTTCTTTAGTTTTTCCACCAACTCTTCTTTTCCTTCTTTAGATGGGTTTGATGTTTTATCTGTCCAATTAAAAGTGGCACCTACTTTATATAGATGATCACCTAAAGGCATTACAAACAAGGTCGATTTTAATAAAAAATCAATCTGTAAATCTGGAGCATGAATTGTTAGTAATTCTCCTTTTGCTTCATTTAATGGTAAATAATTAAAAAAAGGATTTTGTTTGATACCAAAACCTTCACAAAAAACAATTCTATTTGCACAGGTATCTTTATAATTAACTTGATTTTCTTCAATCTCAATTAAATCATAATCAAACTTTTCAAAAATAATTTTATGTTCCTTTTGCAAATATTCTCTATATCTTTCTACTAGCTTTTTAGTATCAATTCTTCCAGCTTCTTTTACATTTCCAAAGCCAAAATCAGCGATAATTCCGTCTATTTTCTGATGATCAATTATAGGATTAAGATAGTTTGATAACAATGGCTTATCTGATGCTTCAAACCAATTATTTTGGTCTTCAATAGATTTAAAAACTTTTTTTATTTGAAACTTCTCATCGAACTTTGCATTGAATTTTCTTTCTAACCTTTCATAAAAGGGTAATGCGATTTCTAATTGTTCTTTAGCATTCCAAACTGGAGTAAATCGTTTTAAAATAACTGGATTATAAACACCTCCTGCCACTAAAGATGATGTTTGAGAATCGTCTTCAAAGACAATAAAAGACTTATTTGCTTCCGATAATTCTTCAGCAAAAGCTAATCCTGCCAATCCTAAACCAACAATTATATAATCTACCTTTTTTTTCACTCGTCAAAAATAATCTATTCCAAATAAAAAGCGTTTGCAAATTGCAAACGCTTTAATATATAAATGAACCGTTATATTAGTAATTCCACATATCCATTTCTCGATTACGAATACCTTCTTTTATTTTATCGGCTTCTAACAGCTGAAATAAAGAATTCCCGCGGACGTAATCAGATATTTTTCTATTACCAAAAATATTCTCTTCTTGTATGATGACGGAGCTAAATCGCCTTGCATTTAGCAAGTGATCAAATGATATTGGATGTGATGAATTTTTAGGGTTAAAAACTCTTGCTTCGTGTAAAATTTGTCTTGCTGATGGATAGAAAATCCAAAACAAATCATATAATTCGTCTTTTTCTTCTATTTCATCTCTTCCAATTGTTAAAACATCTTTACCCATAGGTGCTAAAGCTATTAATCTATATTTTAATTCACCTTGACGCTTATCAAAATACCACATTCCTTTTATCATATAGCCTTCAATATCTTTGGTTTGAATTTGGAATGTGTCCTTATACTCTCCTCTAATATCTAATAATTTTTCATCCAATTCTGCTTGAGTAACCTTTGTACTAAAGAAAGAATCGCCATATACATCTTTAATCTTACCTGTTTTAACTCCTTTTAAAAGCGTATCAAACAAAGAGCGTCTGTTGTTAGAAATATTTGCAGTATCTATAGGGAAATAGTAAGGTAAATTTATTTTTTGATTTAAATCTATAAATTCCCAAACTACTTTAGACCATAAAATATCTCGATCATCTACATAACCATATGCTAGTGGACCATCATTATCTGCAGCTTCTTGCTCTTGTGTTTTTTTACCTATTTGATCTACTGATGTTGCGTTTAAAAAATTGACTTGAGCATGTACATAGCTTGTTGCTAATAATGCGGTTAAAACGATAATTAAACGATTCCTATACATAATTCACTCTTTTTTAATCTGTTAATTAGTAAGTTCTATACTAACAGGTAAAACCTTTTTTAATTGATAAGATGAGTTTCCTACAATTGTTGCTTTAATATCAAAAATTGTAATTACATCTCCTCTTCTTGCTTTATCTAATGTTCTTTTTGCTCTAGCATTTAACTTACTTCCTACTACTTTTATTGCTAATTGCCCAGGTACTTTTACTGTAAACCCTTGTACTTGTAATTTTAAATCGAATACAAAGTCTGGTAATCCAGCACCAATAGAAGTTCTTCCTAAACTCGCTTTCGGCATTTTTACAATACCAAACTCTCCACGCGCCATTCCCATTGCTGGCGGAATATCTTTTACTCTAAATACTTTTTTAGAAGTAACTGTTTTTCCACTATTTAATTTACCAGTAACATTAATATTTACTTGATTCGACGCACCTGGTCTAATCATATATTTACCAGCTCCAACTTTTCTTAATCCAGAAGCTGACACTGTTAGATCTTTATCTCCAACACCAGGAAGTGATACAGAAATTGGATTATCCAATCCTCTATACACCACATTCATCTTATCTGCAGAAATTACAGCTTCATCTGGCTGTGAGATTACAGAAAAATCACTAGAAAAAGGCACATCTACTGGCTCACCATTTTGGGTAAAAGTAATAGATCCTTTAATCTTTTTATTTCCAACATTACCTGCAGGCATATCAATAATTACTTGACCTGCTTTTATATTTGTATAGTTTCTTCCGTTTAACGTTACTTTATCTGGAACCATAGTTGCATCGTAACGTCCTAAAACAACTTTACCTTGTACTCTGTCTCCAGAAAAATAAGCTGTTTTATCTAACTGTACAATACCTTGATAGTTACTTAATGATAATGCTTCTTCTAATTTACCTCCTAACAAGTCTGAAACAATATCACTCTCTGTGTTTTTGATATCTGCTTGCATTTGGGTTAAATTAGTTAAAGAAGCCACTAAAGGAAATCCTTCATATCTAGCTTTTAACCATTTCTGAGTTTTCTTTCCTCCTCTATTAATATCATCTGTATTAAAACGTTTTGCAACGATTGGTGTAAACTTATTATCTGCTCCTAATACTGAAGAAACATTTGTTCTATAACTATTTATTTTATTTAAAAACTCTGATCCTTCTGGAGTAAAACCATCTCCTTTAAAGAAGTATTCATCTAAAAAATCGGTTTTATCCATAGATTCATATGCAGTCTTATCTTCAACTTTAGCAGTCATTTTTGCTTTTAAGTCTTCTAAATACGAATAAAAGTCAGCAGAATACGTTTTAATTTTGTCCGCTTGTTCTTTTAAAGGACCAAACTTAGCTGCTTGTTCAGAAGCTTTTGTTGCTAAATTATCGTATGCTGAATTATTTTTCTCTGTTGTTGACGCATTATTCTCTGTCAACCTTTCGTTCATAAATCCAAATGCAGAAAGTACTTCCTTACTCATATTCATTGCAAGCATTGCAATAAAAACAAGATACATTAGATTTATCATTTTCTGCCTAGCAGATTCTTTACCTGATGCCATAATTTAATTAGTTTTTAGATTATTTATTATTGAACTAATTAATTTTTTGACATTGCTGAAAGCATACCACCGTAGACTCCATTTAAAGAAGATAAGCTAGAAGCTAACGATTCCATTTGTTCTTTTAATTTTTCTGAATTCTCTACCATAGAACTATTTAATTCAGATTGTTTATTTGCGTTTTCCATTTGTACTTTATACAATCCATTTAAAGATTCCATTTGTACAGCTGCTAAAGAAACTTGATCATTATACTTATTAGTTACAGAGATAGTTTCTGACGCTACGTTTAATCCTTCTGCTGCGGTAGTAAAATTATTAATACTCTTACCTAAATTAGACATTAACTCATTATCTACATTTGCTTCTTTTAATAAGTTATCTAATTTTTTTGATAACATTCCAGAAGGACCGCTAGCTTCTTCATTACTATCTCCTAATTCTGGGTATACTTTTGTCCAGTCTAAATCTTCTTCTGGAGTATCGAATGCTGAAAAAGCAAATACAGCTGCTTCTACTAATAAACCTATTGTTAACATTAATCCTCCTGTTAAAGGACCTATAGAGATATGCTGAATTTTAAATAAAGCTCCAATAATTACAATTGCTGCTCCTAGTCCGTAGACCATATTCATCATTTTCTTTTTTCCTTGTGATTGTGCCATAATTTTTTAATTTTTTGGGGGTTTGATTATTATTGATTAAATTTTCCTAATGAATTTTGTACAGTTCTAAAGCCAATATAGCTTCTTGCTGTATCTGAATATTCGTAATCTCTAGAGCTCACTTCCAAGAAATATGCAACATCTTTCCAAGAGCCTCCTCTAATTATTTTTCTTTTATTATTAATATCTTCTACATTTGGATTCATTGTAGATCCCATTAAATAAGAAGCCATATTATATGCTGTATTTGTCCATTCAGAGACATTACCAGCCATATTATACAAACCATAGTCATTTGCATTAAATGATTTACTTTCTACCGTATATAAAGCACCATCTGCAGCATAATCTCCTCTTACGGGTTTAAAGTTAGCTAAGAAACAACCTCTATCACTTGTTGTACCAGGTCCACCCCAAGGGTATTTTGCATAATTTAAACCTCCACGAGCAGCATATTCCCATTCTGCTTCTGTAGGTAATCTAAATTTAGGTATAGCAACAAAACCTTTCTTACCTCTATTTTTATCGTTTTTATACTTAGTTCTCCAATTACAAAATGCTTTTGCTTGATGCCAATCAATACCTACTACAGGATAATCTCCATAAGCTTGATGGTAAAAATAATCTTGATGCATTGGGTCATTATAAGAATAGTTAAAATCTTTTACCCAAACTGTTGTATCCGGATATACATTAACCATTTCTACTTTTAAGAAATCTTTTCTATTACCCCCTTTTTTAACAGCTGCATTACCATCAAACCAAGAGTATCTATAATTTAAGTGTTTAGGATCAAAAACTCTAATACCATCAGTTGCTTCATCTTTTTTAACATATAAAGAATCCATTACCTCTACATAATCTACATCTGGATAGTCTTGTTTATCCCAAATAATTTCGTTTGACCAATCTAAAGGCTTTAAAGAATCTAATCCAGAACCAAATCCGTAATAGTTCTCAAGCATATATTTATTGTAAGCACTTGTAGTATCTTTTGCTGTTGAAAATGCGTAATCTTGTATTCCGCCATTATTAATTGGTTCTCCTGTTGTTGGATCAACATCAGCACTTAATTCTGCAAATTCTGCTTGATACGCTAACTTTGTTCTAACTATAGAATCTCGTACCCAATGGACAAACATTTTATACTCATTGTTGGTAATCTCTGTTTCATCCATATAAAAAGGACGTACAGTTACAGTTCTAGCGGAAGAACTTAATGTTCCCATTAAATCTTCATCTTGCTTACCCATTGTAAAAGATCCTCCAGGAATTAATACCATTCCTAATGGTTTTTCTTTAAACCATTTAGCTTTAGTTTTTATCCCTACAAGTTCACCTCTATCATTAGATCCACAACTGTAAAAACCTGCTAAAATAAGTGCTAATAATATTATTCTTATCTTCATTTATTATCTAATCTTTCCTAAAAAAGTCTGTAAACGTATCATTTTTTTTATTAAAAAACAATCAGTTTTCCACTTTTTAACGCTAATTTAATCCTTGTTTTAAATCATTTTTTTCATGCCTTTATACCATCTTTCTGGTATAACTTGCTCAACTGCATCTTTGTAATCTTTATATGTACATGGTATTAACGCATGTCTTTTATATTTATTATCCGTTAGTAAATTTATCTCTATCCACCATCTTCCTGTTTTATGGCTCTTATAAAAATTTATTGGGTCGTCATTTTCTAAAACCACCGTAAATTTTTGATAGTTTTCTTTGGTACTAAAAGGATAATCTTTTGCTCTATAATTTACTCCCTCTATAAAGTACCAAATCATTTGCGCTATTAAATGTGCTGTTTGGTAATTGTTATCATGCTTGGCATTGTATTCATAAATACCAAATGATGTTACTTTATCACTAATCCCAGCATATCTTGCAATAGCACAAATCTCTTCACCATAAAATCCGTTTGGCGAAGCATTATTATTTGCTGGCGCTTCACTTTGTCTTACTGCACCAATATCAATACTAACAATGTCTGCATCTCTTAAAATTGGCTCAACTGTTTCTAGGTTTTTAGCCTCACCTAATCGAAAGCTATCAAAATATAAATTTTCTAATAACGCTATTTCTTCTTGAGAATTAAAATAGGTTTGATATCCAATATTGCTATAGTTAAATAAATTATTAGGCTGTTGCATAATAATTTTACTCAAATAGGATTTAGAATTAACTTCATCCTCTAATGATCCTAAATCAAAACGACTATCTACACAAACCAAATTTACGGTTTGCTCTAACGCATCATACGCCTTGTAATTTGAATAGGTAAAGTCTTGCCCACCTCCAATAATTACAGGAATTATATTTTTCTTTAAAAGTGCTTCAATTACATTTTTAGCAGCAAAATAAGTATCCTCAATCATATTTCCTTTAACTATATTTCCTAAATCAGCTATGCTTGTTTTCCAATTTCCAGGAAATAATTGATATAATTGTTTACGAATTAAATGTAAATCTTCTCCACAACCCATATTATCGATTGCGTTTCTATCTTCTTCTATCCCAAAAATGGCTATGGAAATAGTATCTAAATCTGGAAAACCGTCTTGTAAAGTATGAAGACTCATGCTACTACCAAGCGCATGAGAAGGATGCAGCACTAAATGTGCAACAACCGAATCTTTTATAGGGGTTAAAAATTGGAAGTCCATTAATTTATTAAATCAGACAATGCAATATAGTAAACTATTTCTTTTTGACTGTTTTTTTTCTTGTTGTTTTCTTTTTTGGTGTTTTTGCTTCTATCAATTTCACAGCTTCTTCTTTCTTCATTTTTTCAATTTTTGTTGTTTTAGGAAGCTCAACTTTTATTTTTCCTTTGATAACGTTAAAACGTCCCCAACGTGCCTTTTCTACACGAATACCAACGTCTTCCCAATTATGGATAACCTTATCTATTTCTTTCTGCTTTTTTACTTCAATTAATTCAATAATATCGTCATCAGAAAGGTTATCAAAATCGTATTTTTTATTTACGTTGATAAACATTGAATTCCATTTTATAAAAGGCCCAAAACGCCCAACTCCTTTTTGAACTGGTAATTCTTCGTAGTGATAAATTGGTGCATCTGCCTTTTGTTTTGCAACAATTAATTCTTCTGCCCTTGGCAAATCTACCTCCATAGGGTTTTCACCTCTATCAAGAGAAACAAACATGGTTCCGAAACGAATATACGGTCCAAAACGTCCATTAGATACTATAACTTCTTCACCTTCATAAACACCTAAAGTTTTAGGAAGTAAGAAAAGCTCTAAGGCTTCTTTCATAGTAATAGTTCCTAAATTCTGGTCTTTATTTAAACTTGCAAAAGACTTATCTTCATCTTCTGGCGCTCCAATTTGTGCAATTGGCCCAAATTTACCAAGTCTTACTAAAACTGTTTTTCCAGATTCTGGGTGTTTTCCTAAAATTCGCTCTCCACTTTCTCTTTCTGCATTTTCTTTTACATCTTCAACAGTTTTATGAAAATTAGTATAAAACCCTTTTATCATTTCTGTCCAATCTTCACTACCTTCAGAAATATCATCAAAAGAATTTTCCACTTTAGCAGTAAATCCGAAATCCAAAATATTAGAAAAGTTAGCAACTAAAAAGTCGTTTACAATATTTCCAATATCAGTTGGAATTAATTTATTTTTATCTGAACCTGTTTTCTCTGTCAACATTTGACTTTTAACAGTTCCATTTGATAATATCATTTGTTGATACTCTCTTTCTAAACCTTCATTTGTACCTTTTTCTACATAACCTCTTCTTTGTACAGTAGAAATTGTTGGTGCATACGTAGATGGTCGTCCAATACCTAACTCTTCTAATTGCTTTACCAATGAAGCTTCTGTAAAACGATACGGTGGACTTGTAAATCTTTGCGTTGCATTGATAAAATTATAATCTAAATTTTGACCAATTTTTAAATTAGGCAACATTCCTGCTTGCTCTTCATCTTCATTGTCATTTCCTTCTAAATACACTTTTAAGAAACCATCAAACTTTATCATTTCTCCGTTTGCGGTGAAGATTTTTTCGTTTTCAGAATTATCAATTTTTACATTTGTACGTTCTAATTGCGCATCACTCATTTGAGAAGCCAATGTTCTTTTCCAAATTAAGTCGTACAATCTATTTTGATCATATTCAGATGAAATAGAATGCATTTTCATATTTGTAGGCCTAATAGCTTCATGCGCTTCTTGAGCACCTTTTGCCTTCGATTTAAAAACACGTTGTTTACTATATTCTTCTCCGTAATAACTTGTAATTTCTTCTTCGGCAGCATTCCTAGCATCCACAGATAAATTAACACTATCTGTTCTCATATAAGTAATTAGACCCGCTTCATATAAACGTTGTGCCACCTGCATAGTTTTACCTACAGGGAAACCTAATTTTCTTGATGCTTCTTGTTGTAAAGTTGATGTTGTAAACGGAGCAGCTGGTGATTTTTTTGCTGGTTTTTTTGTTAAATCTGCAATTGAAAAATCAGCATTAGAGCACGATTCTAAAAAATCTTCTGCAGACTTTTTAGAATCGAAATTTTTTGGAATAGTTGCTTTAAATTTTTTCCCTTCGCTATTAGAAAATTCTGCAACTACTTTATAATGTGTTTCTGCATTAAATCCTATAATACTTCTTTCCTTCTCTACAATTAAACGGACTGCAACAGATTGTACTCTACCTGCGGATAAACCTCCTTTTACTTTACGCCATAATACAGGCGATAATTCGTACCCAACAAGCCTGTCTAAAACTCTACGTGCTTGTTGTGCGTTTACCATGTTATAATCTATATCTCTTGGATTATCTACAGCTTTTAAAATTGCGTTTTTAGTAATTTCATGAAAAACAATTCGTTTAGTATTCTCATCCGTTAAGCCTAATTGTTCTTTTAAATGCCAAGCTATCGCTTCTCCTTCTCGATCCTCATCACTTGCCAACCAAACAATTTCTGCTTTTTTAGCCAGCGCTTTTAACTTCTTTACTACCGGTTTTTTATCATCAGAAATAATATATTTTGCGCTAAAATCGCCATCCACATCTATTCCTAATTCTTTAGACGGTAAATCTGCAATATGACCAAAACTAGACTCTACTTGAAAATCTTTTCCAAGAAATTTCTCTATTGTTTTTGCTTTTGCGGGTGATTCAACTATTACTAAATTCTTTGCCATAAATGATATCTGTTATCAATTTTACACCATATATATTATAGTGTATTGAGCCTGCAAAAGTATATAGTTTTTTTTTAATGGAAAATTTAAATGCCTTTTATGAGTTATAATTTAACTTTTAACACAGAAAAAAATTATTAAATTTAGATAATAGAAATAGCTCAATCACCTAAATTAATAATTCCGTTAATCATTATTTGTATTATCATCTGTAGGCAAAATATTTGATTTTTGCATGTTTTTAGTTATTTTTTCTGCCATCTCTAAAAAGGTTTTATAAATATTTGTTACCTCACTCTTTGATAGGCTATGATTAACACTAAGTTCACATGCCCTGTATAATAATTCTCTAATTATCAAAACAGAAGGTGTTCTACCTGACAACAATGTAGCACCAATACTATTGCTATCACTAAACTTATCTGAATTATCTAGTGTTTTTATTGAACCAGAAATATCATTACTAGCGTTAAGCAAAGCATCTGGTGGTGGTGCTAAACAATAACCCTCATTTGCTGTCTTTTTTATAAAAAAAGACAATCTTGAGTCTGGACTAGTTGCTGCAATATCTATACCTTCTCTATCATGTACTAAATTATTATGCTGTAAATTTTTACTAGAAACACAGTTCAAAAATAAATGTGCAAATATTAATAAGAAACTAACTCTAATGCTATTTTTAAATATTTTATTTTTCATCTTTAAAATTTTAGATTTGTTTTACTAGACCATATAGCCTTATTTTTTTTATCATAAACAACTGCATTTCCATCATCTTGCATTTTAAGCACATATTTTCCTTTAGGTTTTGCATCTTTTTTCTTACCTGAAGACCATGCATGCGAATTATCTTTTTTATAAACAGTTAAAATACCATCATCTCTCATTCTAAGTTTAACTCCAGACTTTCTACTTGTTTTGGAGCTCCAAGTAGCTTTTTTAAACATATTATAAATAACTAAATTACCATCATCTTGCATAATTAATTTAAAGGATCCATCAGGAGAAACTATAAATTCTCCTTTTTTCAATTCTTTATTTGAACTTAAAGAGCTACCTTTTTTAGTATAGTATTTAACAGATTGGTTTATTTTATTAGCTAGTTTAGCGGCTTTATTATCCGTTATATTATCTACATAAATAATATTTGGTTTAATATTTTGAGTAATATAATTTTCAATTTTATTTAGATTTTTATTTGCTTCGTTTGCTAAATCTATGATGCTTTTTCTTTTAAACAGAGTTATATCTTTGTGTTTTTTAATTTTTTTCGTCCCTGTTTTAATTTTTTTCCATTTTTTCCCTTCTGCAAGATTAGCAATATTCGCTCCAAATTCCTTAATTAATTCTTCTGTAGATTTTTTAACCTTTTTATAAACTTCTTTAACATCTATGTATGGTATTCTAATTTTATTATCCAATAAACATTTAACAATTTGATTTTTATCTTGTGTTAATGTCCATGAGAGCAAAAAATAACCATCTATGTTTTTGTTCATTTTTTCTCTCTGATCTTTAAACATATTATTCAAGTTATTTGAATTAGAATATTTATCTATTACTTTAAATGAACTTTTATTAAAAAAGCCTTTGTTTAAATACTTTTTTGGGATCATATTCTCTTTATCCATAATAATAATTACGGTTGATTTCCCTCTTATTAAATCATTGATTATCAAAGAGTTTATGTCTTTAAATTTATTACTTGCAATGTATAAATGTTTTATATTGGAAAGTTCCTTAAATAAATTATCCCATTCACCTTTATTAAACTTTCTGTAATCAGCATTACCAACATCAGTATTTCCTGAGTGAGATAAATTTAGAATTATAAGTTCACTATTTACTTCTGTAAATCTATTTATATCCTTTACTATTTCTGTAATTTTTTGACCATTAGCACCTTGCCATGAATTTGTTGATGGTGTTTTAAATTTAAATTTATTTTTTAATTCTTTTTTAACCCAGTCTTTACCCCCAGGTATCAAATCAAAAGAAAACTCAATTCCTTTTTTTATTGTATTAAATGCTTTATTTTGAATACTTGTGATTTCTTCCCCAACATTAAAGTTTAATTTTCCGTAATGCCCTGTATAAAATTTCCCATTACTAATTACAGGTCTTATATCAAAATATCTAGCACCAAAACTTAATTGATCAAAAATATTTTTAGACTGTGTGTTAGTATTACAATCATTAGACAAAGAGGTTCCGCCATTTCTTGTATTTGCCCCAGAATCATGAGAACCTACAATAGTAATTTCACTAATTTTTTTATCACCTATAATATCTAAACTGTTCTGCATCCATTGTGGAGAATATTTTTTTCTACCTTTAAAAGAACCTGAAGACCATACTGCTTTCTTTTTAGAGTTTTTATTAATATATACTACAGCATTTCCATCATTTTGCATTATTAAAAATGGCTTGCCCTTATTTTTCTTTTTGCTAGATGACCATGCATGCGATTTGTTTTTTTTATAAATTGTTAAAATACCATCATCTCTCATTAAAAGCCTTACACCTCCTTTATTTTTAGAGTTGCTAGACCAAATATGTTTTCCTGTAAAATAATGAACTACAAGATTTCCATCTTGATGTAATATTAATTTATACAAACCATTTTTAGATTGTAAAAACTCATTTTGATGTAAATTTTCTCCAGATTTTAAAGTATTTCGATTTTGCTTTTTATTTGGTTTTTGATAAGAGAAACTCTTTTTTAACGTTGAGTTTGCATGTACAATAAAAAATGAGTTAATTAAAAGTAATACTGTAATAGTTAGTGCTTTTTTCATAATAAAGATTTTATATTTTTAGTTATTATATAAACCGACTATTATAAAGAATTGATTCTTTTATTTAAATTAGTTTATACTTGTTTAGTTATATACTATCAAAATTAACTATACTTTATGTGCTGTGAAATGAGGCTTATGCCTTAAATATCGACTTAAAACTATTTTCGTATTTTTAAAAAAAATGTAGATATCTATCTAATATTGATTTATTATAATGATTAAAGTAACTTTTTCTTCCCTAAAAATTTTTACACAATTATTATGTCTCTTAGTTTTTATTTTATTTTTTACAAGCTGCAACAAACCTATCTCAGATAAAAAAATTGAACTTAGCATATGGAAAACTACAAAAGATACTATTGTAGAAAATAATAATCCGCTGTTACCTTATCAGAATAGTAAAAGTTTAGAAGTAAATTATGGATTGTGGACGGAGGCTTTATTTTTAAAAATAAAATTGCCTGAAAAAAAATTGGAAAATTATTTTTTAAAAATTGGAAACCCTCTAACAGATAGTATAACAGTTTATATAAAAGAAAACAACATTTTTAAAGAGTTACAAACTGGCATGTTAATTCCTGGTGTTAAAAAACCACAATTACATATTTTACCTTTAATACCGTTAAACAATAATTACAGCAATACTATTTATGCTAAAATTAAGAGTAGAGTATCATTAGATATCTCTGTATCATTACTATCAAAAAAGCAAACTGAAAACTCTTTCATTAACATAAGTTTAAATGCAGGAATTATTTTTGGAGCTTTAATAGTTTTTATAATTGGTGCAATTTCTATTTACATTAAGCAGAAAAATAATGTTTATCTCAATTATATTGGTGCAGGTATTTTTACTCTTTTTACACATTTATTCTTAATAGGCTTTCCTCAATATTATTTTTTTTCTAATTCAATACATGTTAGTTATTACCTGTTTTATATATCTATGTTTTTTGCTGCCTTTTATATTTTACTTTTTACAAGAGATTTACTAGAAACAAAAGAAAATTATGTAAAAGGGTATAAAATTCTACAATTTTTATCCATTTCTTTTTTGTTATTAAATTTTGCATTGTTTTTCTTACCAACTTTTTGGCTATCAACCATAACTATGATTGTAATGAGCATTTATTTCTTTGCTATCATTTTTATTGGAGTTAAAATTTCTTTGCAAAGAAATAAGATTGCTTTAACTTTTGCCTTAGGGTGGTTTATTTACATTTTTGGAGGATTATTAAATTTCTTAAGGGTATTAGAATTAGTACCAACAAATTTCTTTACCCAAAACATTTCTAGTGTAACCCTTATTGCAGAATTTTTTGTCTTTTTAATAACTTTAGTTTTCTTTTACAAAAAAAGAAAACAACAGGAAGAAGAATTGATTTTAAATATATCTCAAAAAATAAAAACTGAATTAAATGAACCTAATAAAAACAAATACATCAATCTTTTATCTAAAACGGAAATAAAAATTATTGAAATGATTGGATTAGGTTTTACAAGTAAAGAAATTGCTGACAAACTTTTTGTTACAGAAAAAACAATTAGAAATCATAGATATAACATATCGAAAAAGTTAGAACTTACCCCAGAAAAGAACAATTTATTAAAATGGGCACTTCAAAATACAGTATAACTTACTTAAAATATTTTATATGACAATTTGTCATAAAATTTAGATTTTGGTTGTATCTTTGCTTTCTATCAAAATTGAAAAGTGATCCATGGAACAGGTAGAGAAAGTTATTGATGAAAAAATACAAGGAAAAGCTCTTGTAACTGAAAGTAAGCAAGAAAATAGTAAGAAATTATTCATTGAAAGTTATGGCTGTCAAATGAATATGAATGATAGTGAGATTGTTGCTTCTATCCTTTCTGAACAAGGTTTTAATACAACTCAGAATTTAGAAAATGCCGATTTAGTTTTGGTAAATACTTGCTCTATAAGGGAAAAAGCTGAAACTACAGTTAGAAAACGTTTACAAAAATACAATAGGGTAAAAAAACATGTAAATCCAAAAATGAAAGTTGGGGTTTTAGGCTGCATGGCAGAACGTCTAAAAGAAAAATTTTTAGAGGAAGAAAAAATTGTTGATTTAGTTGTTGGACCAGATGCATATAGAGATTTACCAAACCTTTTAGAAGAAATTGATGCTGGTAGAGATGCAGTAAACGTAATTTTATCTAAAGACGAAACCTACGGAGATGTATCTCCAGTTCGATTAAATTCTAACGGAGTTTCTGCATTTGTTTCCATTACACGTGGATGTGATAACATGTGTACTTTCTGTGTTGTTCCTTTTACAAGAGGACGAGAAAGAAGCCGTGATCCAAAAAGTATTATTGAGGAAATTCAATCTATGGTAGATAAGAATTTCAAAGAAATTACTTTATTAGGTCAAAATGTAGATTCTTATTTATGGTATGGTGGCGGATTGAAAAAAGACTTCAAAAAAGCTTCTGAACTTGCTCAAGCAACTGCTGTCGGATTTGCAGAATTATTAGACCTATGTGCTAAAGAGTTTCCAAAAACACGTTTTCGTTTTTCTACATCCAATCCACAAGACATGAGTTTAGATGTAATACATGTAATGGCTAAACACAAAAATATTTGTAAATATTTACACCTCCCTGTTCAAAGCGGAAGTAACGCAATGTTAAAAGCTATGAACCGTCAACATACACGTGAAGAATACAAAGAATTAGTAGATAATATTTTTAGAATAATTCCCGAAATCGCTTTAAGTCAAGATATGATTGTTGGTTTTTGTGGAGAAACAGAAGAAGATCATCAAGATACTTTAGAATTGCTAGAATATGTAAAATACGACTACGGTTTTATGTTTGCTTATTCTGAAAGACCCGGGACTTTAGCAGCCAAAAAAATGGAAGATGACGTTCCAAAAGAAACGAAACAACGTCGTTTAGCAGAAGTAATTGCTTTACAAAGAAAGCATGGTTTATATAGAACACAGCAACATTTAGGAAAAACTGAAGAGTTTTTAATTGAAGGAACTTCTAAAAAAGATCCAAACCAATGGAAAGCTAGAAACACACAAAATATGGTTGCAGTTTTTGCAAAAGGTGATTATAAATTAGGTGATTTTGTTAATGTAAAAATTGAAGATTGTACTTCTGCGACTTTAAAAGGAACTGCTATTGGTTATTCAGATAATAATTAATTTTGAAACAAGAATTCAATTTTCATAATAAAACATTTGAGTTATTAGAAAACTCTGAGACTGGGAAAGTTAATTCGGAAACAGTATTTAAATACAAACAAGAAGGGAATTTAGTTACGGCAGATTATTTTGGTGGCACTATAAAATATGGTAAAATAATTGCGACACTAGACAATGACAAATTGAATATGTTATATCAATGTGTAACAAATGAAAACGAATTAAAAGCTGGAAAAGCTATTGCAAAAATTAGTTTAACCAGCAATCAAAAAATAAAGTTAAGCCTAAAATGGGAATGGTTAATTGATGAAAAAGGAAAAGGACTTTCTGAATATTTAGAAAAATAAAAATGGAAAACTTACAAGCTATAAAACAACGTTTTGGCATCATTGGTAACGATGTGCAACTAAATCGTGCTTTAGAAAAAGCCGTTAGAGTTGCACCTACAGATATTTCTGTTTTAGTTACTGGAGAAAGTGGTGTTGGAAAAGAAAGTATCCCAAAGATTATTCATCAATTATCACATAGAAAGCATGCAAAATATATTGCCGTAAATTGTGGTGCAATTCCTGAAGGAACTATAGATAGTGAGTTATTTGGACACGAAAAAGGAGCATTTACTGGAGCTTCATCTACCAGAAAAGGATATTTTGAAGTTGCTGACGGTGGAACGATATTTCTAGATGAAGTTGGAGAATTACCATTAACAACACAAGTACGTTTATTACGTGTTTTAGAAAATGGCGAGTATATTAAAGTTGGATCATCAGAAGTACAAAAAACAAATGTTCGAATTGTTGCTGCAACCAACATGAAAATGCACGAAGCCATATCTAAAGAAAAATTTAGAGAAGACTTATATTACAGATTAAGTACTATTGAAATTAACTTACCAGCTTTAAGAGAACGTAATGAAGACATTCATTTATTATTTAGAAAGTTTGCATCAGACTTTGCTCAAAAATATAGAATGCCAACGATTCGTTTGGACGAAAATGCAACAAAATTATTATTAAATTATAGTTTTCCTGGTAACATTCGTCAATTAAGAAATATAGCAGAACAAATTTCTGTTGTTGAAGAAAATAGATTAGTTACTGCTGATAAAATAGTTCAGTATTTACCAAATATGAAAGGTAATTTACCAGCTGTAATTGGAGGTAAAACTAGTAATTCTGATTTCGCTAATGAACGAGACATTATGTACAAAGTTTTGTTTGATATGCGAAATGATATTAATGATCTAAAAAAACTGACTTTAGATTTAATTAAAAACGGAGATTCAGAACAAGTTCAAGCACAGAATCATCAGCTAATAGAAAAGATTTATCAAGAACAAACTGAACAAGAATCAAACATTGAAGTTGTTCAGATTCCACAAAATAATGTTCAAAATAATTACGATTTTATAGAGACAATTGAAGAAGATGAAAGTTTATCACTTCAAGACAAAGAAATCGAAATGATTAAAAAATCATTAGAGAAAAACAATAACAAACGTAAATTAGCAGCAAAAGAACTTGGTATTTCTGAGCGAACACTTTATAGAAAAATCAAACAATACGATTTATAAATCAACGTTAAAATGAGTACATTTGAGTTCGATATGAAAAAAATCAAGTTTCTTTTTATAACATTTTTCACAGCAATTGTTATCGTTGGTTGTGGCGCATATTCTTTCACAGGAGGAAATACAGGAGATGCAAAAACAATACAGATTGATTTTTTTCCGAATCAAGCTTCTTTAGTTGAACCTCAACTTAGTCAAAAATTCACACAAGATTTACAAGATTTATTTACACGACAGACCAATTTAACATTGGTTCCAAGAAATGGCGATTTATACCTGTCTGGCGAAATCACTGGATATAGAATTACTCCTATGAGTGCAACTGCACAACAAACTGCGGCACAAAATAGATTGCAAATTACATTTAATGTTCGTTTTGTAAATAAACTAAATGAAAAAGATGATTTTGAAAAAAGCTTTTCTTTTTATTCAGATTATGGAGCTACAGAACAACTTATTGGTGGTGTTTTAGACGGTGCTTTAGAAGAAATCATAGAACGTGTTACACAAGATATCTTTAATGCTTCTGTAGCAAAATGGTAAAATCTGAATACATAGAAACGCTTAAAAGTACAGGAATAATATCCAAAGAAAAAACAGCTACTTTAAAAGATATTACTGAAAAGTATCCCTATTTTCAATCAGTTAGAGCTTTGTATTTAAAAGGATTAAAAAATCAAGATAGCTTTAAATACAACAACGAACTCAAAATAACTGCAGCTCATACAACAGACAGAACTATTTTATTTGATTTTATCAGTTCTAAAACATTTAACACGCTTCCAAAAATTGAAAAGCCTAAAGAAAATATCATTCTAAAGGAAGAACCAAAAACTCCAGAAGTTTCTAAAGCTGTAGAAAAATTAGATATTGGGAAACCTATTTCATTTAATAATAACGAAACACATTCATTTAATGAATGGCTACAATTAGCAGCAAAAAAACCAATTAAAAGAGTTACAGAAAGGAAATCTGAGAAACAAAACAAGGCTAGTTTAATTGATCGTTTTATTAAAAATAATCCAAAAATAAAACCAACAGAAAAGAACCAAGATATTTCTATAAATATTAATGAAGTAAAAACAGATTCTTCCTTAATGACACAAACACTTGCTAAAGTTTATCTTGAGCAGAAAAAATACAAAAAAGCGATAAAAGCATATGATATTTTAAGTTTGAAATATCCAGAAAAAAGTGGTTTCTTTGCAGACCAAATTAAAAGAATACAAATTTTACAAAAAAACAAATCATGAGTTATAACTTATTTTTAGCTTTAATTTTAATCTTAGCGATAGCGCTAATATTAATTGTTATGGTTCAAAACCCTAAAGGTGGAGGATTATCTTCTTCATTTGGAGGTGGTGGAGCACAATCTTTAGGTGGTGTTCAAAACACAAATAACTTTTTAGATAGAACTACTTGGACATTAGCAATTGCAATGTTTGCGTTAATTTTATTAGCAAATTTCGCAATCCCAAGAGCTGGAGATAATTTTAAGTTAGATAAAACATTAGAAGGTGTTGAAACTTCTGCACCTACTACAGATACTAATTTACCAGCATCTACAACAAAAGATACTGTAAATTAACAATCTAAAAAAGATATTAAAAATGCCAACGAAATGACACGTTGGCATTTTTTTATTCAATAAATTGAAACAATAATTACCTTGATTGAAAATTTGACAGTTTTTAATCAATGGCACAATTACTGACTTAAAGTAATCATGTTAAAATTAATTTACTAACAAAATAAAATTACAATTAAATGGGATTAAACATTAAACCTTTAGCAGACAGAGTTCTTGTAGAACCAGCTGCAGCTGAAACTACTACAGCATCAGGAATTATTATTCCAGATAATGCAAAAGAAAAACCACAAAAAGGAACTGTTGTTGCTACCGGTAATGGCAAAAAAGACGAACCTTTAACAGTAAAAGTTGGCGATACAGTTTTATACAGCAAGTATGGTGGAACTGAATTAAAACTAGAAGGAAAAGATTATTTAATGATGCGCGAAAGCGACATTTTAGCAATTGTTTAATTGATAAAAACTTAAGAAAATGGCAAAAGATATAAAATTTGATATTGAAGCTCGTGACGGATTAAAACGCGGAGTTGATGCATTGGCAAATGCTGTAAAAGTAACGTTAGGACCAAAAGGAAGAAATGTAATAATTTCTAAATCTTTTGGCGCACCAACAGTAACTAAAGATGGTGTTTCTGTAGCAAAAGAAATAGAACTAGAAAATGAGCTTGAAAACATGGGAGCTCAAATGGTAAAGGAAGTTGCTTCTAAAACCAATGATTTAGCTGGTGACGGAACTACAACTGCTACAGTTTTAGCACAAGCTATCGTTAAAGAAGGTTTAAAAAATGTTGCCGCTGGTGCAAATCCTATGGATTTAAAACGTGGTATTGACAAAGCTGTAACAGCAATAGTTGCAGATTTAGATAAACAATCTAAACAAGTTGGTAACTCATCAGAAAAAATAAAACAAGTTGCTGCAATTTCTGCAAATAACGATAATACTATTGGCGATTTAATTGCTACTGCCTTCACCAAAGTTGGTAAAGAAGGTGTTATTACTGTTGAAGAAGCTAAAGGTATGGAAACGTATGTTGATGTTGTAGAAGGAATGCAATTTGATAGAGGTTATTTATCTCCTTATTTTGTAACAGATGCAGATAAAATGATTGCTGATTTAGAAAATCCTTATGTTTTATTATTTGACAAAAAGATTTCTAACTTACAAGAGATACTTCCAATTTTAGAACCAGTTTCTCAATCAGGAAGACCATTATTAATTATTGCTGAAGATGTAGATGGACAAGCATTAGCAACTTTAGTAGTAAATAAATTACGTGGTGGTTTAAAAATTGCTGCCGTAAAAGCTCCTGGTTTTGGTGACAGAAGAAAAGCTATGCTAGAAGACATTGCAATCTTAACAGGTGCAACGGTAATTTCTGAAGAAAGAGGTTTTTCTCTAGAAAACGCAACTTTAGATTTATTAGGTAATGCTGAAGGTATTACAATTGATAAAGACAATACAACCATAGTAAATGGTTCAGGAAAAGCTAGTAATATAAAAGCTAGAGTGAATCAAATTAAAGCACAAATAGAAACTACAACTTCAGATTACGATAGAGAGAAACTACAAGAGCGTTTAGCTAAATTAGCTGGTGGTGTTGCAGTTTTATATGTTGGTGCTGCTTCTGAAGTAGAAATGAAAGAAAAGAAAGACAGAGTTGATGATGCTTTACACGCTACTCGTGCTGCCGTTGAAGAAGGAATTGTTGCCGGTGGTGGAGTTGCTTTAGTAAGAGCTAAAAAAGTTTTAGAGAAAATTACAACTGAAAACTTAGATGAAACTACTGGAGTTCAAATTGTAAACAAAGCTATTGAATCTCCTTTAAGAACGATTGTTGAGAATGCCGGCGGTGAAGGTTCTGTTGTAATCAACAAAGTATTAGAAGGTAAAAAAGACTTTGGTTATGATGCAAAATCTGAAGCCTATGTAGATATGCTAAAAGCTGGAATTATTGACCCTAAGAAAGTAACTAGAGTTGCTTTAGAAAATGCAGCTTCTGTTGCTGGAATGATCTTAACCACAGAATGTGCATTAGTAGATATTAAAGAAGATGCTCCTGCTGGCGGTGGAATGCCTCCAATGGGTGGTGGAATGCCAGGAATGATGTAGCACACAACGTGTGCGAGTAATTTTCTCACTCTTGCGCAAACAATAAGTAAAAAATCCGATAGAAATTCTATCGGATTTTTACTTATATGATGTTTTATAATTTGAATAATAATACTCTGCCCTTAGAAATGTTTTCTCTCCCTTACTATCAAGTCGATAACTTTTTCTTTTTTCATTAAAAGTAAAATAGTAACTCGAATTAAATGTTATGTTTTCTACTAAACTTGTATGGTCTTGCCTAATTACTTTATTGGCGATAATTTTAAAATCTTCTACATCAAAATAATAAAACCAAACATCAGACAATTTAGAATCACCTTTGTAAGCAACCTTTATTTCATATGCATTCTTATTATCTTCTAACTTTACAATTCCAGTATAATCCAGCTTAACATTTTCATTTAATAAATCGAAAGGTTGACGAATTACATATTGAGATGCAAAAAAACTATTTCTAGCCTTCATTAATTCTTTTGAATCTGTAACTAAAGAATCATTAATGTATTTTCTAATTACATTATTTTCATAAGCTATAAACATACTATCCTGTTTATTTTTCCATGATAGTTTTCCTGATAATTTTGGATAAAAAATAAATTTTTGATGTTGTGAAACATCTGACTCTATTATACCTTTTTCATTATAAAGAATCACTTTTTTATCAAAACTTAATTCCTTTAAAGAATTCCAATTTTTCAAACCTCCATGTTTTTCAATTGATTTTTCAACAATAAATTTTGCTGATATATTTTCTTTCTCTTTACAGTAAAAAAATGAAAGAATAACAACTAAATATAAAGGTAACTTTTTAAGCATCTTTTAATTCTTCTTTTTCTGCTTTTTCATTCCTCCTTCATGATCTAACACAATTTCTTCATCTCTATATTTACAACATGGATGCACCGCATTATAAGACTCTTCCGTTGCCACATAGCCTTTAGAGTCATGACCAACTTCTGCAATATTCTTCTGAATTTTATTTACGGTCGTTTTACGCTCATCAATAATCATATTTAATTGATGTGTTTTTACGTTCCAAATTGCAAATTTTACACCTTTTGTATTTAAAGCTGCTTTCTCTATTCGCTTTTTGCACATCCCGCAAATACCATCAACTTCTATACTTATTTTAGCGTTTTTCTTCTTTTTTACTTCTTGAGATTGAACTGAAAACCCAATCATTAGTAAACTAAATAATACTATTATTTTTTTCATTTTTAATCGATTTTATAACGTAATCCTGTATAATATGCAGCTCCAAAAATTGGGCCGTATACAATTGTGGTATCAAAGTTTGAGCCAAAAGCAGCATCACTTGCTAAAATAGGATTTTTAAGTTTAAAGTTTGTGATATTCTCTCCTCCAAAATATATTTCAAATTTCTTCGAAAAGACTTTTGTGATTTGCAAATTCAGCAAACTATATTCTTTAGAATATTTTTCTAATTGATATTGAACAGGATTTGTAGACGTATTTGGTAAACGCTGCTCTCCAATTAAATTAAATGTTGTATCAAATTTCCATTGATTATCATTTTCTTGTATCTCAGTTTCATATGATAGATTTGCAAAAAATCTATTTTTTGGTTGAATCGCTTTTTGAAAATGACCTGATTTATAATCTGTTGAAACATCAAAGTATTTATACGCAGTTCTAAGGTTTAAATTTTTTGCTAGTGTATAATTTACTTCTACTTGAAAACTATTCGCGATACTTTCTCCTGATAAATCATAGAAGGCTATTTCTTGTGGATTTTCCCAATCAACCACTATTTGATTTTGAAAATCTGTTCGATAAAAATCAAAAGTAATATCACCTTTTTTATCAAATAAATTAAACTTCTGCAAATATGAAACTCCATAATTCCAAGCAATTTCAGGATTTAATCCATAGATATTTCCACCATTCGCATCAATTTTTATTTGTCTAGAACTTGCAAATAATTGCTGATTTTCGGCAAAGATATTTGCACTCCTTTTTCCTCTTCCTGCCGAAGCTCTAATCACACCTTTTTCCCAAGGAACATATCGTAAATGCAAACGTGGAGTTAAAAATGTACCTAATAAATTATGCTTGTCAATTCGTAAGCCTGCAGTAAAACTAAAATCTTCTAAATTGTCGTAAGCATATTCAAAAAATGCGCCAAAAGAGTTTTCGCTTCTATCAAAATTTATAGCATTTACAAGTTCATCATAGAGATCATTTGTATAAGAAATTCCTGTTTTAAACTTACTTCTAGTATCTCCAATGATTGAATTAAAAAGCAAATTTGCATATACACTTTGATGATTGATATCATAATTTCTTAACCCAAAATAAGAATCTTGATCATGATTACTATAAGCTACTTGTAATCCGAAACTTTGAAATGGCAACTCTGGAAAAACATATCCAACTTTTGCTGCGGTATTAAAACGTTTCGTTTTAATTTCACTACCCCAAATGGTTGATGAGTTTTTATCAATATCTGGATTAAAGGACGTTTGCCCAGTTTGTTTTTCATCATTTACATATCTAAAACTAAGAAAACTAACCCATCCTTTTTGAGCATCGGTATACTGCCAACGATTCATTATATTTATTTGGTTTGCTAATGGGGCATCTAAAAAACCATCGTTGTTTTTATCAAATTTTTGTTTTCTAAGATTTCCATGAACATACAAACCTGTTTGCCATTTATCTGAAACTTTTTGATTGAAATGTGTGTTTAACTCTAATCGTCCGTTTAAAGAACTATAGGCATTTAAAAAGAACTTTTTATCTGTAAAAGGTTTTACCAATTCTGCATTAATCTGTCCAGAAATACTTTCGTATCCGTTAACAACTGACCCTGCTCCTTTTGTAATCTGAATACTTTCTACCCAAGTTCCAGGTGTAAAAGTTAATCCAAAAGCTTGCGAAGCT
This sequence comes from Lutibacter sp. Hel_I_33_5, assembly GCF_007827455.1. Classification (NCBI taxonomy): domain Bacteria; kingdom Pseudomonadati; phylum Bacteroidota; class Flavobacteriia; order Flavobacteriales; family Flavobacteriaceae; genus Lutibacter; species Lutibacter sp. Hel_I_33_5. Next base: position 2,281,480 of record NZ_VISM01000001.1, on the reverse strand, counting down.
CCTCTCACTGAAGGTATATTTTCTTCAGAAATTAACAAATACGGACTTGTAAGTCCTAACATTTGAATTTGCCTTGTACCTGTTAATGCATCAGAAAAACTAACATCAATCGATGGGTTTGTTTCAAAACTCTCTGCCAAATTACAACACGCGGCTTTTAACAATTCATCAGAATTTACCGTAAATACATTTGCTGTAGATAAAAATGATTTTTGAGTTGCAGCTTTTTTACTAGTTATTTTTATTTCCTCTAAATCGGATTCTTCTGTTAAAAAATGATGAATCAGATTTAAGTTTTTTATTGTTAACGTATCTGTTTTATAACCGATATAACTTATGACTAATTTTTTATAAGATGATTTATAAGGTATTGTAAACCATCCTTTTTTATTGGTAATTACACCAACATTTGTATTTAACCAGTGTACATTAACATCGGCAACACCTTTATTATTTTTCGGATTGTTTCTATCCATTATCATTCCTTTAAACGTTTCTTGTGAAAAAGAAAATAACGGAATTAATAAAAGGACATTGAGAATATATTTTTTCATTTTATGTTTTTGATTTTAATAAATAGACAACTTCATCTTAAAAAAAGATGAAAACAATTGTGCTATTATAAAATCAAATTAAAAATGCCTGGAAAGCGACTTGAAAATCTTTGGGTATATCGGGAGGAGAAAAATCTTTTTTAATTAATTTTTCTGATTCGATTTGAATAAACAAATCTTGAAACGAAATAAGAAAAGTGATTGCAAATTCTTTTGTTTTAAGATCTAACTCAATATCTGAAAACTGTTGTAATTCGTCTTGTCCTTCAACTTTTAGAATTTCATCTTTACAACAACTTTTCTTTTTCCTTGATGGATTTTTATTTAACTCCATTCCACAGCCCTTAGCATCACCAAAATAAGAAACATCAACCAAAAAATCGCCACAAAAATGCTTGTCAACCGCAAATGAAAAGGTTGAAAACAGCACTAAAAGAGCTAATAATGTAGATGATATTTTTAAAGAAAACTGCTTCATTCTGAAAACAAATTTACGACTTGTAAATTTAAAAGTTTGTTAAATTATTTGCTTCGAAGTTTTTGATAGTAAAACGCTGGTAATAAAATCAATAAAAACAATGGATGAATTAAAAATCGTCTTATATAAAAAGGTAATAAATAACCCTCTTGAAACTTGTCTCTTAGTAAGAAAACAAAGACAACAATTAGAATCATAAAAGCGGTCATGTGAAAAAATCCAGCAAACTTTAGATGATCCTTTTTCTGAAAAATCAGCCATATAATCCCTAAAGAAATAAGTGTATTAATCGTATATCTATAAAGTATATTTACAACTAATTTCCATTCATTCATTTCTGGCATCATCTTATACAAGTAATCATTATGAAAATACCGAATTAATGGATCATAAAAAACATCTGATGAAATTGATCTAACAAATATCAGCATCAAAAACAACAAAATAATTAATATGATTCTAGTAGTTTTATGCATCATTCTTCTTTTTAGAAAACTTATTTACCCAAATTACCCATAGTAAAAATGTGGTTCCATAAATTATTGCAGGAAAAACTAAATCATGCAGAATGGTTTGTTTTTCTGGAAACATTTTCAGCATATAAACCAAAAATGAGATTCTAAATATATTTATACTATAAATAATTAGACTACCAATAATCGCATATAAAATTGTAGGTATCACTTTACCGGAAAACGCAAAAATAAATGCAATAAAAAGTACAATAATACTAATAGAATTACACCCTTCAATTACTCTAGCAAGATAAACATCATCTATTAAAACTTTAACAGACAATTCATCTTCATGCTGCACAAAATTAGCATTATGACCAAAAGCCTGCAATGTATTTGTTGCTTGTTCTGCTACTTTTGTTGTTATTGGAGCACAAACAAAAACCTCATCTTTTTCTTGAGTTTGATGTAAGTAAAACGAATAAATAGCGAATAATATAAAGTAGGTCGCAAAAAACTTAATTAGAAAAAGAACGATGTTTCTGTATTTTTTCACAAAGATTTTGGTTTATTTTGCATAACAAATATACAAAAATGGAGATAGATATTTTAAAAACTCAAATTAAGGAAATTATTAACACAACAAGTAGTACTGAAATTAAATTACAAGCGATATGTGACTACTTAAAAAATGAAATTTCTTATTATGATTGGGTCGGTTTCTATTTTAAAAATGGTGATAAAGAAGAGTTGAAATTAGCTCAATTTTCTGGTGAACCTACAGATCATACCATTATACCTTTTGGAAAAGGAATTTGCGGTCAAGTTGCTGTAAGTAATGAAAACTTTGTTGTACAAGATGTTACAGAACAAGACAATTATATTTCTTGTGGCTGGAAGGTTAAATCAGAAATTGTTATTCCCATTTTTGTTGATGAAGAAAACATTGGACAAATTGATATAGATTCTCATACAAAAAACACATTTACATCAAAAGATGAAGAATTGTTGGAGTTTGTATGTAAGAGAGTATCGGAAATTTTAGAATAAAATTGTTTTTTTTATTTTATTTTTCTATGTTTGTTAAGTAAAATATTATTATTAACCCATTCTATTAATCATTAACCCCCCTTATAATGAGACGACAAGAATACAGAACTTCAGTCCCCACTGGTAGCCCACATTCTAATTTTTCAATGAAAAAAACTAAACTTTTAGACAAATTTGTCTTTTGGTTTCGTAATTTTTTAGAAAACGCAGAATAACTTAAAACCCCCTTAGTATGAAAAAACAAGACACTTTTTCCCAAACAGTCCTTGGTAAATTTCTTTTTAGAAAAAAACTAAGCGCCTTAAAAAGGCACAGAGATTATAATGAGCTAGTAAACCATTTTAAATCTCGTGTTTTAACAGAATAATTGTTAATTATTTTAGATTTTTGTTATTATCTTTTTATTGTAGAACGCGTTAGGTTTTAGTAGATTTGCTTGCTTATAACAACACAACTATGAGCACTCAAAAAACGATTAAATCTGCACTAATTTCCGTATTTCATAAAAACGGATTAGAACCTATAGTAAAGAAGTTAAATGACTTAAATGTTACTATCTACTCTACTGGAGGAACAGAAAAATTCATTAAAGATTTAGGAATTAATGTTGTTCCGGTAGAAGATGTAACTTCTTACCCTTCTATTTTAGGTGGAAGAGTTAAAACATTACACCCTAAAGTTTTTGGTGGAATCTTAAATAGACAAGATCATGATGACGATATCGCAGAAATGGCTAGTTTTGAAATTCCACAAATAGATGTAGTGATTGTAGATTTATATCCGTTCGAAAAAACGGTTGCTTCTGGTGCTGCTGAGCAAGATATTATTGAAAAAATTGATATTGGTGGAATCTCATTAATAAGAGCTGCTGCAAAAAACTTTAAAGACGTTATTACTGTTTCTTCTATGGAACAATATGATGAATTTTTAAATATCATAAATGAAAGCAACGGAATTACAACTATTGAAAATAGAAAAAAGTTTGCCGCTAAATCATTTAACATTTCATCACACTACGACACGGCAATCTTCAATTATTTTAATCAACATGAAGACGCTGTTTTAAAAATATCAGAAACTTCTGGTAAAGTGTTACGATACGGAGAAAACCCACATCAAAAAGGATTTTTCTTTGGTGATTTTGACGCTATGTTTGACAAACTACACGGTAAAGAATTAAGCTATAACAACTTATTAGATGTTGATGCTGCTGTAAATTTAATTAACGAATTTAAAGGAGAAGCACCAACATTTGCTATTTTAAAACATAACAACGCATGTGGTTTTGCACAAAGAGAAACTGTACATCAAGCGTATGTAGATGCTTTAGCTGGCGATCCTGTTTCTGCTTTTGGCGGTGTATTAATTTGCAACACTGCAATTGACAAAACTACTGCTGAAGAAATCCATAAGTTATTTTGCGAAGTTGTAATTGCTCCTTCATTTACAGATGAAGCATTAACAATTTTAAAAGGAAAAAAGAATAGAATTTTATTAATTCAAAAAGAAGCCGATTTCTCTAACACAACAGTCAGAACCTGTTTAAATGGAACTTTAGTTCAAGAAAGAGACCATAAAACGGATACTTTAGCTGATTTATCATATGCAACTAACAATAAACCAAGTGAAAACGAGTTAGATGATTTATTATTCGCTTCTAAAATTTGTAAACACACAAAATCTAACACTATTGTTTTAACAAAGAACAAACAGTTATTTGCGAGTGGGACTGGACAAACAAGTAGAGTTGATGCATTAAATCAAGCTATAGAAAAAGCAAAAAATTTCGGTTTCGATTTAAACGGATCAGTTATGGCAAGTGATGCTTTTTTCCCTTTTCCAGATTGTGTAGAAATAGCAGATAAAGCGGGTATAAAAAGTGTCATTCAACCTGGCGGATCTATAAAAGATCAATTAAGTATCGATTATTGTAATGAACATAATTTATCGATGGTAATGACAGGAACAAGACATTTTAAGCATTAAAAAATCACAATGTAATTAGCACACAAATTTTTATTAAATTTGTAAGGTTACATCTACACCAAAATAAAAACATTATATGGGTTTTTTTGATTTCATGACGGAGGATATTGCTATTGATTTAGGAACAGCAAATACCTTAATTATTCATAACGGAAAAGTTGTTATTGATAGTCCTTCTATTGTTGCAAGAAATAGAATTACTGGTAAAATTATTGCTACTGGTAAGGAAGCAAATTTAATGCAAGGAAAAACGCATGAAAATATAAAAACTATTCGTCCATTAAAAGATGGAGTAATTGCAGATTTTCAAGCATCTGAAGAGATGATTAAGGAATTTGTAAAAATGATTCCTGCAATAAAAAAGAAATTATTCCCACCTTCTTTACGTATGGTTATTTGTATTCCTTCTGGAATTACAGAAGTAGAAAAACGTGCAGTTATCGATTCTGCTCGTCATATGAATGCAAAAGAAATTTATTTAATATATGAACCAATGGCTGCTGCGATTGGTGTTGGTATTGATATTATGGAACCTAAAGGAAACATGATTATTGATATAGGTGGTGGAACTACAGAAATTGCAGTTATTGCTTTGGCTGGTATTGTTTGTGATCAGTCTGTAAAAGTTGCAGGTGATTTATTTACAAGTGATATTATGTATTATATGCGTACACAACACAACTTATATGTTGGAGAAACTACAGCAGAAAAAATTAAAATTCAAATAGGTGCAGCTACAGAAGATTTAGATACTCCGCCAGAAGACATGATGGTTCAGGGTAGAGATTTACTTAGTGGTAAACCAAAACAAGTTCAAGTTTCACATAGAGAAATTGCAAAAGCATTAGACAAATCAATCTTAAGAATTGAAGATGCTGTAATGGAAACTTTATCTAAGACTCCACCAGAATTAGCTGCAGACATTTATAATACTGGAATTTATTTAGCAGGCGGAGGTTCTATGCTACGTGGTTTAGACAAACGTTTATCTAGAAAAACAGACTTACCGGTTTATGTTGCAGAAGATCCATTAAGAGCTGTGGTAAGAGGAACTGGTATCGCGTTAAAAGAACTAGAGAAATATAAAAGTGTTTTAATGAAATAATTTCTTTCCGAAACTCTAACCAATGCAGCAATTAGTCTTTTTTATACAGAAATATAAATTTTTTCTGTTTTTCTTATTGTTAGAAGGCATTGCTTTTTTTTTAATCGTAAACAACCATACTTTTCATAAGAGTAAATTTGTAAGTTCCACAAATTTTATCACAGGCAATCTTTATGAAAAAACCTCTAATTTAACTGAATACCTAAATCTAAACGATAGAAATAAAGAGTTAGTTTTAGAAAATCTGCAACTAAAAAACGATTTAGAAAACTTAAAATCGCTTTTGGATACAACAATTTATATTTCTGTAGTCGATAGCACTAAATACAACCAAAAGTATATTTACACTGCAGCTAAAACTATAAAGAACGAATATCATAAAAACTCTAATTACATCACTATAAACAAAGGTGAAAAAGATGGAATTTCTTTTGAAATGGCTGTTGTAAATAGTAAAGGAATTATCGGCATCACAGATTTGAGCAACAATAATTATTCACGTGTACAATCTATAATTAACATAAATAGCAAGATTAATGCTCGCCTAAAAAACAACACTTATTTCGGAACTTTAGAATGGAATGGAAACGATTACAATATTGTTCAATTAAATGATATTCCAAGACAAATTATTGTAAAACGAGGTGATACAATTATTACTGGTGGAAAATCTGCTATTTTTCCAGAAGGAATTTTGATTGGTACTGTTGATAAAATAAATACAACCACCAATAGTTTAGATGTCAAATTATTTAATGACATGGCAAATATTGGTCCTCTATATGTGATAAAAAACCTAGAAAAACTTGATTTAAAAAGTCTAAATGAATAAAAATATTCGCCTCCTTTTTATAGTGCTATTTTTAATTTTACTTCAAGTATTAGTATTAAATAATGTGTTGTTTTTAGGTTATATCAACCCTTACATTTACATAGCTTTTGTGTTTATTTATCCCTTAAAAGAAAATAGATTCCCTTTTTTAATTTTATCTTTTTTAGTTGGACTTTCGGTAGATTTTTTCAGTAATTCTGGAGGCACACACGCCTTTTCTCTTTTATTTATCGCCTATATAAGACTATTTTTTATTAGAGTTCTTTTTCAGAAAACCCCAGTAGATTTTCATCTTTTCAAACTACATCAAGAAACATTTGGTAAAGTTTTTAATTATGTGGTAATATTAACGGTTATTCATCACCTTATCTTATTTTCTTTAGCTAACTTTAGCATTTACAACCTAACAAATGTTTTAATTAACACACTTTTTTCAAGTATTTTTACGTTAATTTTATACTTTTTAGGAACTTATATTTTAGTCGGAAACAAAAATGAGTAGAAGCTTTTTGCTTTATTTTTTAATCACTTTAATTGGCATAATCTTTATTGGCAGGTTATTTCAATTACAAATCTTACGTGGAGATAATCAAAATCCAGTGCAAAGTGCTGCGGTAAAGATTGAATATGATTTACCAGAACGTGGTTATATTTATGACAGAAACGGAATATTATTAGTTGCCAATCAAGTTTCTTATGATGTTATGGTTGTGCCAAAAGAAGTTGAACCACTTGACACAGTAGAATTTTGTTCGCTTTTAAAAATTGATAAAAACGCGTTTATTAAAAACTTTAATAGAGCTCATAAGTATGCTCCTTGGTTAGCTTCTCCTTTCTTAAAACAGTTAGACAAAAACGACTTTGCTTACTTACAAGAAAAACTTCATAAGTTTAAAGGGTTCTTTATCCAAAAAAGAATCATAAGAAATTATCCAATCAATTCTGCTGCTAATGTAGTAGGTTATATTAGTGAAGTGAGTGAAAATATTGCTAAAAAAAGTGACTATTATCAAGCAGGAGAACTATTAGGAAAAGCTGGAATAGAAAGACAATATGAAAAATTTTTAAGAGGAATTAAAGGAAAAAAACATTTCAAAAGAAATCGCCTAAATAAAATTACTGGAATTTACAAAGAGGGAAAATATGATACTCTGGCTGTTAACGGACAGGATTTAACATTAACTATAGACAGTAAATTACAGCAATATGCAGAATTATTAATGAAAGGAAAAAGAGGTGGAATTGTTGCTTTAGAACCTTCTTCTGGAGAAATTCTAGCGTTAGTTACTGCTCCAAGTTATGATCCAAATATGATGGTTGGTAGACAACGCTCAAAAAATTCTGTACTTTTATTTAATGACACCATAAATAAACCAATGTACGACAGAGGTTTAGAAGAATATTACTCGCCAGGTTCACCCTTTAAAATGATCAATGCATTAATTGGTTTACAAGAAGGCGTAATAAACCCTCAAACACCTTTTTATTGCTATAGCGGTTATAGATATGGAAGTAGAAAAAATGAGTTTATGGGATGTCACTGTGGGATCTATGGACGTCCAATACGATTAAAAACAGCGATTTCGAAATCGTGTAATAGTTATTTTTCTAATACCTATAAAAAGATTGTTGAGAAGGGAGAAAACGCTACATCAGGATTAAATAATTGGAGTAAACACGTTAAAAGTTTTGGTTTAGGAAATTACTTAGGATACGATTTACCCGCAGGAAAAAAAGGATTAATTCCAGATGGAAAATACTATAATGATCGATTAAAATATAGATGGAATGCTAATTCGAACATTTCCAACGCTATAGGGCAAGGAGAGATTATTACAACACCTATACAATTAGCAAATGTAACAGCAGCAATTGCCAATCGAGGTTTTTTCTATACGCCTCATATTGTTAAAAAGATTAACAGTAAACTTAGTATAGATAGCGTCTATTTGACAAAAAAGAAGACCACAATAAATTCAACACATTTTAGCCCTATCATTGATGCGATGCATGAAGTTTTTAAAACTGGAACAGGAAAATGGAGTCAAGTTCCAGGAATAGAGATCTGTGGAAAAACTGGAACAGTAGAAAATTTTATTAGAATTAATGGCGAAAAAACTCAACTAGAAGATCATTCTATTTTAGTGGCATTTGCACCAAAAGAGAATCCCAAAATTGCCTTGGCGGTGTTTGTAGAAAATGGAGGATATGGCTCTACAATTGGAGCACCAGTAACTAGTTTATTAATAGAAAAATATTTAAACGGTAAGATTTCAAACGCGCATAAATATCGTGAATCAAACATGATAAATTTGAGTTTAAAAGACATTTATGATCAACAACTTATAAAACCAACAGATCTTGAGGCAGGAAAGAAATAACATTTTTCTTGGAATAGACTGGATTTTAGTCTTTATTTATCTTGCACTCGTTTTTTTTGGATGGTTAAACATTCATGCAGCTTCAATTACAGATACAAATTTCGAAGTTTTAGATTTCTCAACAAAATACGGCAAACAGCTTATCTGGATTTTATTAAGTATACCATTAATCATATTTATACTTTTTTTTAATTCAAAATTTTATGAACGATTTGCAAGTATATTATATCTTTCTTCATTACTGCTTCTAATAGGTCTTTTCTTATTTGGAAAAAACATAAATGGTGCAACTTCTTGGTATAATTTTGGAGTAATGGGCTTACAACCTTCCGAATTTGCTAAAGCTTTTACCGCACTAGCAGTCGCAAAATTAATGAGTGACAGAAAGTATAATTTAAACCTTATTAAAAACCAAGTAAAAGCTTTTTTTATCGTTTTACTTCCAGCTTTTTTAATTCTATTACAACCCGATGCTGGTTCTGCTTTAATTTATCTTGCATTCTTTTTTGTATTAAATAGAGAAGGTTTAACTTTAAATTATTTCTTATTTGGCGTAGCGTTTATTATACTTTTCTTCCTTACCATTTATTTTGGTGCTAAAGGGATTTTTATCTCACTTTTGATTTTAATGACTCTATCTGTAATCTATGCAATCTATAAAGGCGGAAAAAGATTCATTCGTTTTAATTGGCACAAAGTATTAGGGATTTATCTTATTGTTGGACTTTTTATTTTTGGCGTAGGATTTACCTATAACAATGTTTTTAAACAACATCACAGAAATAGATTTGAAGTTTTATTAGGATTAAAAAAAGATACTAAAGATGTTGGATATAATTCTTATCAATCCGAATTAACAATAAGTTCTGGTGGATTTTCTGGAAAAGGTTTTTTACAAGGCGATAGAACTCAAGGTAAATTTGTGCCAGAACAACATACAGATTATATTTTTAGTACGCTAGGAGAAGAATGGGGATTTTTAGGAAGCACGACTGTTATTATTCTTTTTATGTTTTTAATGTATAGAATAATTTACTTAGCAGATACTCACAACAATAAATTTGGAAGAATTTATGGCTACGGAGTAGCCTCTATTCTATTTTTTCATGTAGTAGTAAATATTGGAATGGTAATAGGATTATTACCTACTGTAGGAATTCCCCTACCCTTTTTCAGCTACGGAGGCTCATCTTTATGGGGCTTTACCTTACTTCTTTTTATTTTTATACGACTAGATGCACACAAAAATTATGATTGGTAATTTATAATAAACAACTTATATAAAACAAAAACGCTCCAACAATGTTGGAGCGTTTAATAATTTTTTAATAACAGCTATTTATAAAGCAGCTACTTGTTTTGATAATTTAGACTTTAAGTTTGCAGCTTTATTCTTATGAATAACATTGTTCTTAGCTAACTTGTCTAACATAGAAACAACTTTAGTAAGTAATCCTTCTGCTTCTTTCTTATCAGTTGAAGTACGCAAGTCTCTAACAGCATTACGCGTAGTCTTGTGTTGATACTTGTTACGAATTCTTTTAGCGTCGTTACTTCTAATTCTCTTTAATGCTGACTTATGATTTGCCATAATTTATATTTTAGTTTAAAAACTTGTAGTCCGTACGGGAATCGAACCCGTGTTACCAGGATGAAAACCTGGCGTCCTAACCCCTAGACGAACGGACCAGTTGCAATCTTAAATAAATAATCTTCCGATTGCGGATGCAAATATACAACGTTTTTAAAACTCTGCAATACTTTTTTTAAAATTTTAATACGCCTTTGCAAATAATACTTTTTTAGAAGATAATTTTCCTGAAAAAATACAGCTACCTTCCTCGTTTACAGCATCATTTGGTATACATCTAATAGTCGCTTTTGTTAACTCTTTAATCTTATCTTCTGTCTCAGAAGTTCCGTCCCAATGTGCAGAAACAAAACCTCCTTTAGTTTTTATCGCTTCTTTAAACTCTTCAAAGGTTGAAACCTCAGTTGTATGTTCAGTTCTATATTCTTTTGCTCGATTAAATAAGTTATCTTGAATTTCATCTAATAAATCTGCAACAAAATCAACTACATTATCTTGAGAAATAGTTTCTTTTACCAAGGTATCTCTTCTCGCAACCTCAACTGTGTTATTTTCTAGATCTCTATTTCCCATCGCAATTCTTACCGGAACACCTTTTAACTCGTATTCTGCAAATTTAGCTCCTGGTCTAAATGTATCTCTATCATCAAACTTAACAGAAATTCCTTTTTTGCGTAATGCTTTTACAATCACATTTACTTTTTCAGAAATAACAGCTAATTGTTCTTCTCCTTTGTATATAGGTACAATAGCAACCTGAATTGGTGCTAATTTTGGCGGTAAAACCAATCCAAAATCATCAGAATGCGTCATAATTAATCCACCAATCAAACGTGTTGAAACTCCCCAAGACGTAGCCCAAACATATTCTTGCTTTCCTTCTTTAGAGGTATATTTTACATCAAACGCTTTCGCAAAGTTCTGACCTAAAAAATGACTTGTACCAGCTTGTAACGCTTTTCCGTCTTGCATTAAGGCTTCAATTGTATACGTTTCTTCTGCTCCTGCAAATCGTTCGCTCTCAGATTTTGATCCTTTTATTACTGGCATCGCCATAAAAGTTTCAGCAAACTCTGCATACACTTCTTGCATTTGTTTTGCTTCTGCTAATGCTTCAGTTTTAGTAGCATGTGCTGTATGACCTTCTTGCCATAAAAATTCTGCTGTACGTAAAAATAATCGTGTACGCATTTCCCAACGCACAACATTTGCCCATTGATTTATTAATAATGGTAAATCTCTATATGATTGAATCCATCCTTTATAAGTATTCCAAATAATTGCTTCAGATGTTGGTCTAACTACCAATTCTTCTTCCAATTTTGCTTCTGGGTCTACACGCAACTTTCCTTCATTATCAGGATCATTTTGCAATCTATAATGTGTAACTACAGCACATTCTTTTGCAAAACCTTCTGCATTTTTTTCTTCAGCTTCAAATAAACTCTTTGGAACAAAAAGTGGAAAATAAGCATTCTGATGCCCAGTTTCTTTAAACATCCTATCCAACTCTTTTTGCATATTTTCCCAAATAGCAAATCCGTAAGGCTTAATAACCATACATCCTCTTACCGCAGAATTCTCTGCTAAATCAGCTTTTACAACTAATTCATTATACCATTTGGAATAATCTTCAGCTCTTTTTGTTAACTTCTTACTCATAAATTAAAAGTTTGGCACAAATATTGTTACTTTTTAAATGATTTTGTTTTGTTATATTTAACAACCACAGAAAAACGGTACAAAACTAAGGGATTTCTATATAAGAGACCTATTAAAGTGTAAACTTTTTTGAAGAATCAAAATCAGAAAACAGAATATTTATTTAAAGATTATAATATGAAACTCAATTACACTACTACAAAACTTAATCAGCTTTTACTTTTACTAGTCTCTAGTACATTCCTTGTTTCTTGTGGTGTAACACAACGAGTTGCAACTAGTGATGGTATTTATGATGATGAAAGAGTTGAAAAGAGAGAAAGAAAAGTAATCGTTGCAGATGCAAGAGAATATAGAAAATACAATAAAGACTATTTCACAAAAGAAGTAGACCGTTTAGATGATTTAAACGGGACAGATATTATTACGGATATAGAAAATTACAAATCTTTAGAAGCAGATTCTCTTGATGTAGATAACAGATATGAAGAAGAAAGGGATTATGATAATAATAACGAATCTTGGGGATATTCTAATGATAATGACGTAGTTGTAAATGTAAATCTAATTGGATATAACGGTTGGGGAAATGCCTGGGATTATGGTTATGGATATAACAATCCATGGAGAAATCGTTGGGGATATAGGTTAGGGGGTTACTATAACCCATACTGGCATCCATATCATAATAATTTTTACTGGAACTCTGGGTTAGCTTGGAATTATGGTTGGAATAACGGTTTTTATTGCCCTCCTTTTTATCAAAACAGATTTTATTCTCCTAATAGAAATTATTACAATAACAGTTATAGAAACTATAGATACGGAAGAAGAGGTGTAGCATATAACTCTACAAATAGAAGAAATAGTGTAACCTCTAGAAGAAGTTATTCATCAAGAAGAAATTCAACAACTTCTAGACGCTCATCAACTACCTATAACAGAAATAGAAATACAAAAGTTAGAAGAAATAGTGACTCTCCAAGAAGAGCATATAATACAAGAGGTAGAAATACTGTAAAAAGAAATTCATCTTCTTCTAGACCAAGCAGAACAAAAAGAAGCAATACACCTAGACGAAATACAAGTACAAGAAATTACACTCCAAAACGTAATAGTTCTTCAAGAAGTAATTCAACAAGACGAAGCTCTAGCACACGGTCTTCTTCTAGCAGATCATCTTCTAGAAGTTATACACCTAGTAGAAGTAGCTCTTCAAGAGGTTCAAGCACTAGAAATTCAGGTAGATCATCATCAAGTAGAAGCTCTGGAAGAAGCGGAAGAAGAGGTTAAAAAGCAACACACATCATGAAAAAAATTATACTATTAGCGACATTGTTCGCCACCATTTACACGTCCTATTCTCAATCATTAGGATATCAAGATTTAGCATTATTATTCTCTGAAAACGATAATAATGGATCTGCAAGATTTACTGCAATGAGCGGAGCTTTTGGTTCTTTAGGCGGGGATATTTCATCAATAAATATTAATCCAGCAGGTTTATCAGTATTTAAAAACAGTCAATTTTCTGGAACTTTAAATACAAGAAACACAGACATCAATAGTTCATACTACGGAAATTCAATTTTAAATCAAGACGATTTCTTTAACATTTCACATGCTGGGGCTGTTTTGGTTTTTGATAGTCATCACAATAGTGAATGGTCTAAATTTGCTATCGGATTTAACTATAGAACAAAGAAAGATTTTAAAAATCAATTTTTAGTAAAAGGTAATAGTGGTGTTGTAACTTTTAAAGAGTTTCCTTTAGATCCAGCCACAAACCCTATACAATATTCAAATGCTGTTCAACAACAGTTTTCCAATACATATTCGGGCGATTTAAGTGAATTTAGCATGGGATTTTCAGCGGTACATCAAAATAAATTACATATTGGAGCTGCATTACATACCTATGATTTAAATTTTGCACAACTTGCGGAATTAAGAGAAAGTAATAATGATGGAAACGGAAATACTTTAGATGCTCGTTTTTACCAAGAAAACTTTACTACTGGAACAGGATTTTCTTTAAACACTGGTTTTATTTACAAAGCTCATAAGAGTTTTAGATTTGGAGCTTCCTATCAAACACCTACTTGGTATACAGAGGTTATTGAAGAAACCAACATTACAGATAATGATGGTTTTAATGGAGATGCAGAAATTGCTGTAAGTAATAACAACACTATTTACGACAATACTACTGGTAATAATTTTCCAACACAGGGTTTACTTTACAAACTTAAAACACCAAGTAAATTAACAGCTAGTGCTGCATTTATTTTTGGCAAAAGTGGATTATTAAGTTTTGACTATACCAACAAACATTTTAAAAGTATAAAATTAACAAATTCTGATTTTACTTCTGAAAATCAGTTTTTTCAAAATGATCTAAGAAATACACATCAATTTAATGTAGGTACAGAATGGAGACTAGACAGATTTAGTATTAGAGGTGGTTATAGTTTTGAACAAAGTCCTTATAATAATGCTATAGACACAGACAATATAGAAGGATATTCATTAGGTGGTGGTTATAATTTTGGTAATTTAAAATTAGACTTAGCTTATAGTGATAGCTCTCAAACTTCGGTGTACAATTTCTACTCAGGTTTTAATGTAAATCCTGCAAATTTAAACATAAATAATAGAAGAGTTACGGCTACCCTTACCCTCAACCTGTAAATAAGAAGAAAAAGTATAACTAAAGATTCTCATTAATTTGAGAATCTTTTTTGTTGTAGTAAAGTTAAAATTCTTTCGGTTTTTTAGCGTAATTTTGCAATTCATTTTTAGACATGGAAACAATTAAAATAAACATAGAACAAACTACTAACGAAACCATTATAAAGTTTGTGAGTAATCAAATTTTGATAAATGGTGGTAGTTATGAATTTAATAATGTTGACGAAGCTAAAAACTCTGTTTTAGCACAACAATTGTTTTATTTACCTTTTGTAAAAAAGATATTTATTACTGCAAATTTTATTGCAATTCAGCGATTTGATATCGTTGAGTGGAGTGATGTTCAAGAAGAAGTAAAAGAACAAATAAAAAACTATTTACAATCTGGCGAAACCATAATAAAAGAAGAAAGAGCTTCTAAAAAAGAAGCGATTGAAGTATATGCAGAAGTGACTCCAAATCCTGCTGTGATGAAATTTGGGACGAATAAAGCACTAACACAAACAGATGTTGAGTTTAAAAATATTGATGAAGCAAGTAAATCTTCACCTTTAGCACAAGCATTATATAATTTTCCGTTTGTAAAAGAGATCTTTATTTCAGAAAACTATATTTCTATCACCAAGTTTGATATGGTAGAATGGAATGATATTTACCAAGAAGTAAGAACATTTATTAGAGCCTATTTACAAGAAGGCAAAACTATTATTGCAGAACTTCTTAAAGCAGAAGCTCAAAACAGTACAGTAATTGTTCAAGAAAATTTGTCTGAAACTTCAGAAAAAATAATTTCAATTTTAGATGAATATATAAAACCTGCTGTTGCTTCAGATGGTGGAAATATTGCTTTTCAATCGTATGATGAAGAATCTAAACAAGTAAAAGTAGTTTTACAAGGTGCTTGTAGTGGTTGTCCATCATCTACAATTACATTAAAAAATGGTATAGAAACCATGTTAAAAGAAATGTTACCGAATCAAATTAACGAAGTTGTAGCCATTAATGGATAAAGTTGTAAAACCATATAAAGATTCTGAACTAGGGAAGAAAGAACAGGTAGCAAAAATGTTTGATACCATTTCTAAGAATTACGATGGACTAAATCGTGTAATTTCTTTAGGTATTGATGTTTCCTGGAGAAAAAAAGTAGTTAAAATTGTTGGAGAAAAGAATCCAAAACAGATTTTAGATATCGCTACAGGTACTGGAGATTTAGCTATTATGATGGCTTCTTTACATCCTGATAAAATTACTGGATTAGATATTTCTGCAGGAATGCTTGAAGTAGGAAAACAAAAAGTTGCAAAAGAAAATTTATCTGAAAAAATAGAACTTATTGTTGGAGATTCTGAAGACATGCCTTTTAACGACAATACTTTTGATGCAATTACAGTTTCTTTCGGAGTACGTAATTTTGCCAATTTAGATAAAGGATTACAGGAAATAAAACGTGTATTAAAACCGACAGGTGTTTTGGTTATTTTAGAGACATCTAACCCAACAAAATTTCCTTTTAAACAAGGGTATAAATTTTACACTAATTTTATCTTACCGATTATCGGAAAAATCTTTTCTAAAGATAAAGTTGCCTATTCTTATTTATCAGAATCTGCAAATCATTTTCCGTTTGGAAAAGCTTTCAACAATATTTTGCAAAAAAATGGGTTTACAAATACAGAAGACAATCCAGTAACTTTTGGAGTTGCTACTATTTACAAAGCTTCTGAATAATTATGAGTAAAAAACTTGTTGTTTTTGGTATTATCTTTCTAATGATTTCCAGTGCTTTTGCACAAAGAATTGACTATTTACCTAGTTTTGATAAAAGAAAACTACACTATGGTTTTTATTTAGGTATAAATCAAAATGATTTTAAAGTAGATTTACAACCGAGTACGATTACTAATGCCAATATTTTGGTAGAAGATCAAACAGGTTTTAATGTTGGTTTAATTGCAGATTTACGCTTGCATAAAAACATAAACTTACGCTTTGAACCAGGCTTAGTAAGTAACTCTAAAAAAATCTATTTCAATCATTTAACTACAAAACGAGACAGCGTTAGAGAAGCGGGCTCTACCTTTTTACACATGCCTATACTATTTAAGTTTAGCACCAATAGATTGGATAATGTTAGACCCTATTTATTAGCTGGTGTTGCTTATGATTATAATTTTTCTAGTAATCAAAAGAACCCAGATGATAACTCATCTGGAGAATTTAGAATGAAGACTCATAATTTTATGTACGAAGTAGGTATAGGTATAGATATTTACCTCTATTATTTCAAATTTTCCCCATCTATTAGAGGTGTTTTTGCAATTAATAATGAGTTAACTTACGATAACGATATTAATAGTAAATGGACTTCACCTATAAAATATTTAGGCACTAGAGGTGTATTTTTAAATTTTGCTTTCGAGTAAATTACCTCCTAAATTCACTTAGTAGTATTGCTGTAGCTGTTGCTACATTTAAGCTCTCAGTTTCTTTAATTTCACCGAATTGTGGTATAGAAATAGTGTGATTAACGAGTTCTTTGATACTATCTGAAATCCCGTTAGCCTCATTACCCATAATTAAAATTGCCTCTTCAGGTAATGTAGTTTTATAAACATTTTCACCATTCATATCTGCAATAAATTTAGGCAAATCAGAAGATTTCAGGTATGATTCTAAATCGACATAGTTAATTTGAACTCTTGTTAATGAGCCCATGCTTGCTTGCACTACTTTTTGATTATAACAATCTACCGTATCTTTAGAACAAACAAGTTCCTTAATTCCAAACCAATCGCATAATCTAATAATAGTTCCCAAATTTCCTGGGTCATTAATAGCATCTAATCCAACAATTAATCCTTTATTTTGATGATCCGAAAAACTAGGGATTCTAAATAATGCTAAAACTTTATTAGGTGTTTTTAAACTACTTACCTTTTTTAATTCTGTTTCTGAAACTAGTACAACATCAATATTCTTATTATTAAAACTATAATCATCAACAGCAAACAATTTTTCAACTTCAAAATCTGAATTTATAAATTCATGAACCACTTTTACACCTTCAGCAATAAATAATTGATGCTTCTGACGATACTTTTTTTGAGATAAACTTGTTATTAATTTAATATGGTTTTTAGATAAACTCATTATTTAGTTTTAACACTTATATACCGCCGAAAAATACTATTTTTGATTTTGATAGCGAAGCTAAAGTTAATGAAAAAACTTTCCTTTTATTTTTTACTACTTATAATACTAGCATCATGTAATTCTACAAAGCATGTTGCAGAAGATGAGCACATGCTTACTCAGAACTATGTGTATGTTGATAGTGTGAGAAATAAAAGTGAAGAATTACAAAAATTATTACTTCAAAAACCGAATGCCAGATTATTAGATTTACCTCTAGGATTGTATTTTCATAATTTTGGGAACCATGATAAGCCTACAACACCAAAAGAGTGGGCAAAAAAAAATCCACACTCTTACAATTTAGTCAAAAATCTATTTTCAGAAAAACAAAGTATTGCCTACGCAAAAACATTTATAGGACTTAATAATTGGTTTTTAAATTATCCTGGACCAGAAATCATTAATAAAAGGAAAGTAGGAAGCACCAAAAATAATTTAACTGCTTATTATAAAAATCATGGTTATTTTCATTCAAAAGTAGATACAGTGGTTAATGAGTATAATGATAAAAAAGCTACAGTAGAATATCATATCACTCCTGGAAAACCGACACTTTTAGACACAATTAATGTTGATATTGAATCACCCGTTTTAGATTCTATTTATAAAGAATCAAAAATAACTTCTTTATTAAGAAAAGGAGATCAATATAAAGACAATGTATTTAGAGAAGAAGCTAATAAGCTTGTTAAACTTTTTAGAAATAATGGCATATACCATTTTAACAAAAGTGCCATCGGTTTTTATATCGGTTCTGACAGTACAGAATACAAAACTAATGTAGATTTAATTGTTTCTGGAGAAAGATATTATGAAGAAAGCGGAAAAACATTAGCAAAACCTTATCAACAACAAAAAATCAGCAAAATAAATATTTATACTGATTATTATTTCACTAAAAAAAGTGACGAATATTTAGACACCCTTACCTATAAAAATATTCGATTTTTAGCTCATGATAAAATACGATATAATCCAAAATACTTGTCAGAATCTATCTTTTTAAAGATAAACAAAAACTATAGTGATTCATTAAGTTCATTAACTCGAAATCATTTAAAATCACTTAAAAACTTTAAATCTACTATTATAAAATTTCAAGATTTAAACGATCATGAGATACAAGCAGATATTTTCTTAACTCCCATAGAAAAATATACGCTAGGTTTTGAAACTGAACTTACTCATTCTAATATTAGAGATGTAGGTATTTCTGCCAAATTTTCTATTATAGATAGAAATGTTTTTAGAGGTGCAGAAATATTAAAACTATCACTTTTAGGATCTTATTTTACATCAAAAAATGGTCCTGGTTGGGAAATCGGAGCCGATGTCTCATTAAATGTTCCTAGATTTTTTGCTCCTTTTGGATTACAAAAATCAGTTCCTAAAAGAATGTCTCCTAATACATTAATTTCCTTAGGAACAAGTATCCAAAAAAACATAGGGTTAGATAGACAGACTTTTGCTTTCGGCTTAGATTATAAATGGCAATTTTCACCTAAAAAAACCATTCAGTTAGAAATATTTAATACACAATATATTAAGAATTTAAATACTCAAAATTATTTTAAAATATATAGCTCTGAAAAAACCAACCTAAATTCGATTGCAAAGACGCATAAAAATGATGCTGATTTTTCTTTTCCAACAATTAAAAACGCTACTGATTTAGAAGAATTTACTGAGATTAGAGATTTCATGAATGAAGTTTCAATAGATAATAGTTTTAAAGCAACAAATGCAACAGAATTTCAAAATAACCTAAATATTTTAAATCGATTTAACATTTTAACATCAGATTTTTTAATTCCAACTATTGCATATTCATTTACCTTTAATAGTAAGGACAATTTTACTGACAATAATTTTTCCTTCTTTAAAATAAGAATAGCAAATTCTGGAAATGTGATGGGAATTATCAATGAAAAATTAAACTTAAATAATAAAAGTACTGTTTTTAATATTCCTGTTGCACAGTATTTTAAAACCGACTTTGAGTATAAACAATTTTGGGATGTTGGAAATAATGCTGTTTTCGGATTTAGATCTTTCTTAGGAGCAATCTTTACTTATGAAAACTCAGATATCCCCTTTACAAAAAGTTATTTTGCTGGAGGCGCAAATGACATTAGAGCTTGGCATACCTACGAGTTAGGTCCAGGGAAAACAAATACAGGATTAGAATTTAATATTGGTAGCTTAAAATTCTTAACAAGTCTAGAATATCGTTTTGACATTGTTGGTAAATTAAAAGGAGCTCTTTTTCTTGATGCTGGAAATATTTGGGACATTACTGGTTCTTCTTTTGTAGATGAAGCAGCAAAATTTAATGGTTTTGGTTCTTTGGGAGATATGGCAGTAGGTGGCGGTTTTGGAACTAGAATAGATTTTAGTTTCTTAATTATTAGATTAGACTTAGGTTTTAAAATGCACGAACCTTATTTAACAGGAAATAGATGGTTTAAAAACTTTAATATTTCTAACTCAGTATTTAATATTGGTATAAATTACCCATTCTAATTGTACTACAACCTTTTAGTAAACTACAATCCTAAAAATTTTATTGCTTTATAAAAAAGTGTAATTTTGCTTAACTTAAAAGGTTAATATAAAAAGATTTAAAAATGATAAAACCAGGTGTTGCCACAGGCAAAGAAGTTCAAGAAATATTTAAACTAGCCAAAGAAAAAGGATTTGCGTTACCAGCTGTAAACGTAATTGGATCTAACACAATTAATACTGTTTTAGAAACTGCAAGAGATTTAAATTCTCCAGTAATCATCCAATTTTCTAATGGTGGTGCACAATTTAATGCAGGTAAAGGGTTATCAAACGAAAATCAAAAAGCTGCTATAGCTGGTGGTGTTGCAGGTGCAAAACATGTTCATGAATTAGCAGTTACATATGGTGTTCCTGTAATTTTACATACAGACCACTGTGCTAAAAAATTATTACCTTGGATAGATGGTTTATTAGATGCTTCAGAAAAACATTTTGCAGAAACTGGTAAACCTTTATATAGTTCTCATATGATTGATTTATCTGAAGAACCATTAGAAGAAAACATAGAGATTTGTAAAGAATACCTAGCTAGAATGAGTAAAATGGGTATGACTTTAGAAATTGAATTAGGTATTACTGGTGGTGAAGAAGATGGAGTTGATAATTCTGATGTAGATGTTTCTAAATTATACACACAACCAGAAGAAGTAGCTTATTCTTATGAAGAGTTAATGAAAGTTTCTCCTCAATTTACAATTGCAGCTGCGTTTGGAAATGTTCATGGTGTTTACAAACCAGGTAACGTAAAATTAACGCCAAAAATCTTAAAGAATTCGCAAGAGTTTGTCACAAAAAAATATGGTGTTGAAGAAAATCATATTGATTTTGTATTTCACGGAGGATCAGGTTCTACATTAGAAGAAATTAGAGAAGCTATTGGTTATGGTGTTATAAAAATGAATATTGATACCGATTTACAATATGCATTTACAGAAGGAATTAGAGATTATATGGGAGAAAAAGCTGATTATTTAGCTTCTCAAATCGGAAATCCAGATGGAGCAGATCAACCAAATAAAAAATATTA
This sequence comes from Lutibacter sp. Hel_I_33_5, assembly GCF_007827455.1. NCBI lineage: Bacteria > Pseudomonadati > Bacteroidota > Flavobacteriia > Flavobacteriales > Flavobacteriaceae > Lutibacter > Lutibacter sp. Hel_I_33_5. The sequence continues at coordinate 2,259,905 of NZ_VISM01000001.1, read as the reverse complement.
CGATCCAAGAAAATGGTTACGTGAAGGTGAGCAAACATTTAAAGCTCGTTTAACAAAAGCATTTGAAGACTTAAATAATGTAAATACATTATAAAAATCTATTACATAAATTTTTAAAAGCATTTTGATTCTTTCAAAATGCTTTTTTTTATGATCAAAATTAGAAGTAGAAACTTAAATGTAAAGAAAAAGTTAAGTTGATAAAATCTTTTTTACATTTGCATACTTCCTAATAATTTAGGAAACGACTAAGAAAACTAAAACTCAACAAAATATACATTAAACTATGGCTTGGTTTAAACGTAAAGACAAGGGGATTCATACTCCAACAGAAGATAAAAAAGACACACCAAAAGGATTATGGTATAAAACTCCTAGTGGAAAAGTAATTGACACAGAAGAGTTAAAAAAGAATCTATATGTGAGTCCGGAAGATGGATATCATGTAAGAATTGGTAGTAATGAGTATTTTGAAATGTTTTTTGATGACAATAAATTCAAAGAATTAAATGAAAGTTTAACCTCTAAAGATCCATTAAAATTCGAAGACACAAAAAAGTATCCAGACAGATTAAAAGCTGCCTATAAAAAAACAAACCTTAAAGATGCTGTTAGAACAGCAGTAGGGAAATCTAACGGAAACAATATTGTAATCGCTGCCATGGATTTTGCTTTTATCGGTGGTTCTATGGGTTCTGTTGTTGGTGAAAAAATTGCTCGTGCAATTGATTATTCAATCAAAAAGAAGTTACCATTCTTAATGATTTCTAAATCTGGAGGTGCACGTATGATGGAAGCTTCTCTTTCATTAATGCAACTTGTAAAAACATCAGCAAAACTAGCTCAATTAGCAGAAGCAAAAATTCCTTACATTTCGTTATGTACAGATCCTACAACAGGCGGAACAACTGCTTCGTTTGCAATGCTTGGCGATATTAATATTGCAGAACCAAACGCATTAATAGCTTTTGCTGGACCAAGGGTTGTAAAAGATACAACAGGTAAAGAATTACCTGATGGATTTCAAAAATCTGAATTTGTTTTAGAACATGGTTTTTTAGACGGTATTTACGAGCGTAAAAACTTAAAAAAACAAGTAAACTTATATATCGATTTAATTCAAAATCAACCTATTAGAGCTTAATAAAAACCGGTTTTCAAACTAGATACTCTACTGATAAAAAGATAGTTCAATCTAAAAAATAATTATATATTTGCAGCTTCAATGAAAACATCATTGATTTACATAAAAATCATTTAAATAATATTGGCATGTATTTAACAAAAGAAGTGAAAGAAGGAATTTTCACAAAACACGGTAAAGGAGCAAATGATACTGGTTCAACAGAAGGGCAAGTAGCATTATTTACGCACAGAATTAACCATCTAACAGAACACTTAAAAAACAATCGTAAAGATTTTAACACAGAGCGTTCTTTAGTACGTATGGTTGGTAAGCGTAGAAGCTTATTAGATTATCTTAAGAAGAAAGATATCACTAGATATCGTGCAATTATTAAAGAATTAGGAATTAGAAAATAATTCACATAAAAAGAGGCTCTATAAACGTGCCTCTTTTTTATTATGACAGGTTTCTTGTAGCTTGCTACAAAACAATAACTTGTCTTTCCTGCAAAAGCAGGAATCAAAAAAAATATTCAATTCTATTTAACTAGTAGAATTTTTATATAAAAACTTCAAAAATAGTAACAGCATTTTTGAATTTCCATTGCAACAAACAACAACACAACAACAAACAAATTAAAAATTAGAATTAAAATTTATGATTCCAAAAGTATTTAATGAGGTAATAGACCTTGGAGATGGAAGAACCATTTCATTAGAAACCGGAAAGTTAGCGAAACAAGCACACGGTTCAGTTGTTGTTCAGATGGGAAAAGCAATGTTGTTATGTACAGTAGTATCTAACTACAAACAAAGTCCAGTAGATTTTTTACCATTGACGGTAGATTATAGAGAAAAATTTGCTGCTGCAGGAAGATATCCTGGAGGTTTCTTTAAAAGAGAAGCAAGACCAAGTGATGGAGAAGTTTTAACAATGCGTTTAGTAGACCGTGTTTTACGTCCGTTATTTCCAAAAGATTATCATTCTGAAGTACAAGTTATGATTCAGCTAATGTCTCATGATGAAGATGTTATGCCAGATGCATTAGCAGGTTTAGCAGCATCAGCGGCTATTCAATTATCTGATTTCCCTTTTGAATGTCCAATTTCTGAAGCACGAGTTGCGAGAGTAAATGGAGAATTTGTAATCAACCCAAGTAGAGCTCAGTTAGCAGAATCTGATATTGATATGATGATTGGAGCTTCTGCAGATTCTGTGATGATGGTGGAAGGTGAAATGGATGAGATTTCTGAAGAAGAAATGGCAGAAGCAATTAAGTTTGCTCATGAATCTATTAAGGTTCAATGTGCTGCTCAAGTTCGTTTAGCTGAAGCTTTCGGAAAGAAAGAAACTAGAGAATATGAAGGTGAAAGAGAAGATGAAGAATTAGCTACAAAAATAAATGACCTTGCTTACGATAAATGTTATGCTATCGCTAAAAAAGGGACTTCTAAAGCTGAACGTTCAGCTGCTTTTTCTGAAGTAAAAGAAGAAGTAATAGCTTCGTTTACAGAAGAAGAATTAGAAGACTATGCAGAATTAGTTGGAAAGTATTTCAACAAAGCTCAAAAAAATGCAGTTAGAGAATTAACTTTAGCAGAAGGTTTACGTTTAGATGGACGTAAGACTGATGAAATTAGACCAATTTGGTGTGAGGTAGATTACTTACCATCAGTTCATGGTTCATCAATTTTTACTCGTGGAGAAACTCAAGCATTAGCTACAGTTACTTTAGGAACATCAAGAGATGCAAACAAGATAGATATGCCATCTTACGAAGGTGAAGAAAATTTCTATTTACATTATAACTTCCCTCCTTTTTGTACAGGTGAAGCAAGACCATTAAGAGGAACATCTCGTAGAGAAGTTGGTCATGGTAACTTAGCGCAACGTGGATTAAAAGGAATGATTCCAGACGATTGTCCTTATACAGTAAGAGTTGTTTCTGAAGTTTTAGAATCTAACGGTTCTTCTTCTATGGCAACAGTTTGTGCTGGTACAATGGCATTAATGGACGCTGGTGTTCAAATGACAAGACCAGTTTCTGGTATTGCTATGGGATTAATTTCTGATGGTGATCGTTACGCAGTTTTATCTGATATTTTAGGTGATGAAGATCACTTAGGAGATATGGACTTTAAAGTAACGGGTACTTCTGAAGGAATTACTGCGTGTCAAATGGATATTAAAGTAAAAGGATTGTCTTACGAAATTTTAGTGAACGCACTAAAACAAGCTAGAGATGGTCGTTTTCACATTTTAGAGAAATTGACTGACACTATTACTACTCCAAACGAAGAAGTAAAAGCACATGCTCCTAAAATGATTAATAGAAGAATTCCTAACGAATTAATTGGTGCATTTATTGGACCAGGTGGAAAACACATTCAAGAATTACAGAAAGAAACAGAAACTACTATTGTAATTACTGAAGACGCTGTAACTGAAGAAGGAATTATTGAAATCTTAGGTACAAAACCAGAAGGAATTGAAGCAGTTATAGCTCGTATTGAGTCAATGATGTTTAAACCAGAAAAAGGTTCTGTTTACGAAGTTAAAGTAATTAAAATGTTAGATTTTGGTGCTGTTGTAGAATATGTTGAAGCACCAGGAAACGAAGTTTTATTACACGTAAGCGAATTAGCTTGGGAACGTACAGATAAAGTCTCTGATGTTGTAAACATGGGAGATATTTTTGATGTAAAATACTTTGGATTAGATCCTAGAACTCGTAAAGAGAAAGTTTCTAGAAAAGCTATTTTACCAAAACCAGAAGGTTTTGTTGAAAGACCACCAAGAGATAACAATCGTGGACGTGATAACAGAGGGAGAGATAATCGTGGACGAGATAATCGTAGAGACGATAGAAAACCTAGAGAACCAAGAAAAGAAGAGTAATCTTCTTTTATATACAATTTAAATCGCCAATTTATTGGCGATTTTTTTTGCTTAAAACTTAAATAAATAGATTCCTTTTAATTACTTTGTAATATTAAATGAAAATTCAAAGAATTACATATTTATCACTTGGAAGTAATCAAGGAGATAAAACAAAAAATCTTCAAAAAGCTATCGAGTTAATTGATGAAAAAATAGGTGCAATTAAGAAAATAGCAGCTATTTATAAAACACCAGCACTAGGTTTTGACGGAGATGATTTTTACAATACTGTTATTAAGGTTTCAACTTATTTACCTCCCGAGACATTAATTACTACTCTTTTAAAAATTGAAAATGAATTAGGAAGAGCGCGAAGTGAAAATGGAGAATATATAAATAGACTCATCGATATCGACATTCTTCTTTTTGAAGATGAAATTATCTTTTCTAAAAATTTGATTGTACCGCATCCTAGAATGTTGCAACGCAAATTTGTTTTAGTTCCATTAGAAGAAATTGCATCAAACATACTTCATCCTATAGAAAAAAAACAAATAAAAATTTGTTTAGAAAATTGTGATGATTCTTCAGAGATTATAAAAATTGATGAAACTTTGGTTCGCCCTATTCCTTTATCAGAAAAATACAATTATATAGCTATTGAAGGAAATATTGGTGCTGGAAAAACAACGTTAGCTAATTTAATCTCCGACGATTTTAATGCTAAAGTTGTATTAGAACGTTATTCTGAAAACCCTTTTTTACCTAAATTTTATCAAGATAAAGAAAGATTCGCTTTCCCACTAGAAATGAGTTTCTTAGCCGATAGATATCAACAATTAACCGATGATTTAGCTCAATTTGACTTATTTAAAAACTTTATTGTCTCAGATTATTATATTTTTAAATCTTTAATATTTGCAAAGATAACTTTACAGCAAGATGAATATGCTTTATACAGTAAGATGTTTAATCTCATGTATAGGGAAATTACAAAACCAGATTTATATATCTATTTGTATCAAAATACTGAAAGTCTACTTACAAACATTAAAAATAGAGGGAGGGTTTATGAGCAAAACATAAAACCAGAATATCTTCAGAAAATACATGATGGATATGCTAGTTTTATTAAAACAGAACAAAATTTAAACACATTAATTATCGACATTTCTAAATTAGACTTTGTTAATAATGAAAATGATTATGAAATTATCTTAAAAAAGATCAAAAAGTTTTAAGTTTTTTTATAATTTTGCCAGAATCAATAATTCCCCCCCCAACATTTTGAATAACGAAACGTATCTTAGGAATCAAATGAGGAGAATTATTCTATTACTATGCATTAGCTTTTTTACCCTACACTCTTTTGGGCAATTTAGAACAGATGAAATAACGTACCGTAAAACGATTAATTTAAAGAATACAAACACTTGGGCAGTTGGTGGTGGTTTTAGTAACTTCATTATGCACGGTGACTTACGTTCTATTGGTACAGGAAACTTAGGTAGTTTTTACAACTTTGGGGGTTACTTATATGTAAATAAAATGTTTAACCCTCTTCTAGGGTTAGAATTTAAAGTAAACTACAATAAAATTGCAGGTGGAGCACAATACTTTTCTGAAGTTTACGAAATACTCTATGTAGATAAAAGTAAAGTATTAGAAAATAATATGTTCTTCAATGGTCGTGCATATGGAGCAGAATTAAACTTAATTTTTAGTTTTTCTAACTTATATGATTCTGGTGTTTCAGAAAAATGGCACGCTGCTGGTTATTTTGGTGTAGGATATCATCAATACAATTCTGCTTTATTTGAAAAAGATATTATAAACGGAGGTCCAGATATACCCTTAGTAGATTTTGGTTTTAATCGTACAAGAAATAGTCAAAATGAAGCAAGTTCAATTTATTTATCAGCTCAATTTGGTTTAAAAAGAAGAATTTCTAAAAGAGTAGATATTGAATTTAGAACTGGAATGTATTTTAATTACGAAGATCATTTAGATGCAGCTATTTCTAATAAACAAGATTGGGAAACTTTTTTCTTAAATCAATTAGGTGTTACTGTAAAACTTGGAAAATCTAAAATATTTAGCATTTGGGGTGATGAAGATGAAACCCAGAATAGAGAAGCAGAAGATGCATTTGAAGTTATAGATACTGATGAAGACGGCGTAATAGATCAACTAGATAAAGAACCAGCAACTCCTCCTGGAGTATTAGTATATGCAAATGGTGTTTCTATTGATAGTGATGGCGATGGAGTTCCAGACTATAAAGATGATTGTAGATTTGAACCTGGATTAAAAGACAATAAAGGATGTCCTTTTGTTGGAGATAGAGATAAAGATGGAGTTTCTGATAGAGACGATAAATGTCCAGATGTAAAAGGTTTAGCTAGATATCAAGGATGTCCAGATTCTGATGCTTTAAAAATTACTGGTTATGTAGAAATGAAAGAATATGTAAAAGACATATACTTTAATACTGCAAGTAATAGAATAAGAAGTGAATACTATTACACTTTGTTAGATGAAGTAGCAGAAATAATGCTTAAAAACTCTGATGTTACCTTTAGCGTATACGGATATACAGATAATAGAGGTGAAGTTGCATACAATCAAAAACTTTCTGAAAAAAGAGCAAAAGAAGCAAGAGCATACTTAATTGCAAGAGGAGTTGATGAAAGTAGAATAATCTCTAGAGGTTTAGGTGAACTAAGTCCTAAATACGGAAACGATACTAAAGAAGGAAGACAACTTAATAGACGTGTAGAAATTAGGTCTGTAAATCCTTTCAAACAAAAAACAAGGGTCATTCTAGAAGAAGAATAAAACAAATAAAAAAAGGAGCTTAAAGCTCCTTTTTTTATGTTATTATTTTAAATACTAGTTATTCAATAAAAGTTCCTTTCATTTTAACACGAACTTCAATCATAAAATTATCAGCATTCAAAATCTCACCTTTAAACATAAGTTGAGTAGATTTTTTTTCAATAAACAAACTAGCCAATCTTTCTAATTTATTTTTGTCTGTTACTTCAATAAAAGTATCATTTTTCAGATTAGACATTAACATAACATCATCTATCATTAATTCAGGTTTATTTATAGAAGCTCCATTATAACCAGATATTTTATATGCTAACTCTACTACTTCTAAACTTTGTAATGAACCTATATGTTGTTTAAAATCTTGTTTTGAAGTTAGATCTAACTCAACTTGAGATGTTAGATTATTTGAACCTGAATCTAAAATATTAACTATAATAGGTAAGTTTTTTGAAATTGTATTATCTAAATAAAAGACAACACTGTCGGATTGATTTGAGCAAGAAGTTATAAATATTGAACATACTATAACTACTAAACACGTTTTTAACGAGTTCATTGTTGAGGGATTTTAAGGGTTATAGTCTACAATTTAAAAAAAAATGTTCATTAACCTACTAATCCAACAACAAACTATTGAAATTATTTTTTAATCAACTCTAATTTCTCAGCAAAATAATCGCTAAAGTCTCTCATTGTAGCACTCATTTTTTGATCGTCTGTTGCACGTTCAAAAGTAGCAGCCATAGACACTAAAGTTTGATGAAAGAATTGTTTCATCTCATCTACAGGCATATCTTTTGTCCATAAATCCATACGTAATGTGTCCTTCTTCTTTTCATCCCAAACAGAAAGCATAACTGCTTTGGTCGATTCATTATTTATTCCTCCATCTTCTGCATTCCATGTCATTTCTTCTGGAACTTTATTTTCATCTAACCCAATTGTAAATTCAATTTTTGAAGTATGCTTAACTGCCATTATTTTCTAGGTTTATACTTAGATTTGTTAAATATCTCTATTCCTTTATTTCTCAATAATTGTTGCAAAGATACATCATTATTTTGCATATAAGAACGTACAATTTGCCAACCAATCCAAACACCAACTTTACCTGGAGAATTTTTATCTTCACTTAAATAAAACTTAGAAAAAGGGCCATTTTCTATAAATCTTTTATTCAATTTTGTTTCTGTACTAAACAGTATTTTATTTTCTATAAAATACTTCCAAACTTGTTCCTCATTTTCTAAAATCCAAGTGTTCTTATCCAATGAATACCCTATTTTTTCTTGATCAGTAATTTGTGGCAAAAAAAGATCTAACACATACATTTTTTTACCTTCAAAAATAATTTTTTCTAAAAATGTTCTATTAGAATTTGGTACTATTTGTTGATGAACGATTGAGTTTGCAACATCAACAATAATATGGCCTTTATGATTATTTTGTTTTATATACTTAGGGTAATCATTATAAAACAGATGTTTTTCTCCTAAATACGCATCCAAAGAAATTAATAATAAGCTATCTGCATACACAACCCTATTATCATAATCAATATTGCTTAACATTGTAATAACTTTTGGTGAAGTAAAACTTTTATTATAATACTTTATATGTTTAAATAAGGAAATTAGTTGCTCTTGTAAAAATTCATCATCATTAAATATTTTTTGAGTTTCCGCAAATAACTCCTGTTCGTCTTTATTGTTAATTTTATGAATCCAAACACTATCATGAACTTGTTTTGGGAACAAAATCGGATATTTTTCTTTTAATTTTTTTAATCCCTTTTCTGAACTTGTATAAAACGCCTTATCGAATCTTTCAAATTCAAAATTAACAGGAATAGTAGATACATTTACTTGATTATCTTTAGCATTATTACATGATAAAAAAGAAGAAATAAGAAGAAATAATAATAAAATTTTTCGCATTATCTTAGCTATAGAAAATAGAACGTTAAAAATACTAAATTAGTTTGTCAATGAATGCTCAAAAAGTTACAGATCATATTGTAAAGTGGTTAAAAGATTATGCTGAAAATGCAAAAGTTAAAGGTTTTGTAGTAGGAATTTCTGGAGGGATCGATTCTGCAGTAACCTCAACTTTATGTGCAAAAACAGGCTTAGAAACCTTATGCGTTGAATTACCCATACACCAAGCAAAGAGTCAAGTTAACAGAGGGAACGAGCATATTGCACAATTAAAAAAACGTTTTAAAAATGTTAGTGAAGCAGAAGTTAATTTAACAAGTACTTTTGAAGATTTTAAAACTGTTGTGCCAGAAACAGAAGTTTCGGCTAAAGTAGATTTAGCGTTAGCAAATGCCAGAGCACGTTTACGAATGACAACATTGTATTATTTTGCAGGTTTAAAAGGTTTATTAGTTGCAGGAACTGGAAATAAAGTGGAAGATTTTGGTGTTGGCTTTTTTACAAAATATGGTGATGGCGGTGTTGATTTAAGCCCAATTGCTGATTTAGTAAAATCTGAAGTGTATGCATTAGCAACACATTTAGAAGTGCCAAATTCTATTCAAAATGCACAACCAACAGATGGTTTATTTGGTGATAGCAGAACAGATGAAGACCAAATTGGAGCATCTTATGATGAACTTGAATGGGCAATGAAAATGCAAGATACTGGTAAATTTGAAAATGATTTCTCTGGTAGAGAATTAGAGGTATATAAAATTTATACTAGATTGAATAGCATCAATCAGCATAAAATGTTACCAATACCTGTTTGTGAAATTCCGAAGTTACTAAAGTAAGTTTGCAGCAATCATCATTTTCTTAATTTCTCTATATGCTCTTTTCTTTGAACCCTTTGAAATTTCAAATGGTAAGAAAATAAATAATTGAATAATTTTCAATATTTGTAACACTCTTTTCATAATCTTCACTCTTTTTCGGGCTGCAATATACAAAAAAGAAATAAATGTTATTAAAAATACACTAGGGGAAAACACCTGTTTTATATAAATACCTAGTGTTAGGTATAAGATTTTATACTACTCTATTGAGTTTATCGTATAATCTCATTTTAAGGTTTGTGTAGTTTTGTATCAATTCTAAGTCAATTTTTTCTTCTTTAATTTCTTCAGATTCTTTAATTAAGTCTTTAATTTTTTTGTCAATTAAAACTCTTCTTAGATTAAAAATAGCATCATTTACCAATTTTGAAAGCACATCTTCATAACTAGAAACATAAATGTTTTTACTTTCCCAATCACTTAATTGATACTTTTCATCATCCATTAATATAGCAGTTGAAATACTTGAAATGTCTGTATTTTTATGACCGACAAAAAAATCATTTTGAATTATATCTTTTTGATTCATTTGATGGATAATATCATAATAAATGGACTGAAAAACTTCGTTAGTAAATTCTATTTCATCATCTTGCAAGTGTAAATACAACTCGTTAGAAACTTTATTTGCATATTTTCTTTTCTGAGTACTTACAACTCCTTCTTCATCTTTAACTTCAACTACTTCAGTAAAATCAACCTCTTTATTGCCATACAACAATAAAACTCTAATGATTTCTTTTTCTAAAACTGAAATTTGATCAATTTCTTTAAACTCAACATCTTTCTTTTTTACGACTTCAAATGATTTTTTTTCTGATTGATGTTTTTTCGCTTCTTCTTTATCAGTTTTAGAGATTAACTGTGCTAATTCACTAAACAAAACACGTTCAGAAATGTCCATAATTCTTGCACATTCTTGCACATAAACCTCGCGTTTTATCGCATCAGGTATTTTAGAAATACTAGTAACAATATCTCTAATTAATCCTGCTTTTTTTATCGGATCATTTTTAACGTCTTTCATTAATAAAGACACTTTAAAATTGATGAAATCTTGCGCAGTATTTTCTAAATATTCTTTTAACTCTTGATCTGTATGACTTTTAGCAAAACTGTCTGGATCTTCACCATCTGGGAATGTAACAACTTTTACATTCATTCCTTGTTCAAGAATCAAATCAATTCCTCGAATAGAAGCTCTCATTCCCGCAGCATCACCATCAAAAAGTACGGTAATATTTTTAGTAAGTCTATTTACTAACCGTATTTGATCTGAGGTTAACGCGGTTCCCGAAGATGCAACCACATTTTCAACACCAGATTGATGTAACGAAATTACATCTGTATAGCCTTCTACTAAAAAGCAATTGTCTTCCTTGGCAATTTCTTTTTTGGCCTGATATATTCCGTATAAAATTTTACTCTTATGATAGATATCACTTTCTGGTGAATTTAAATATTTAGCAGCTTTTTTATCATTGGTTAAAATACGTCCACCGAAACCTAAAATTCTCCCAGACATAGAGTGAATCGGAAATAAAACTCTTCCTTTAAAACGATCAAACTGTTTATTCTCCTTTACAATCGTTAATCCAGTTGAGGCAAGGTATTTTAAATCATATCCTTTTGCTAAAGCGGCTTTTGTAAAATTATCCCATTCGTCTTTACAATACCCTAAATCAAACTTTTTAATGGTTTCATCTCTAAAACCTCGTTCTTTAAAATAAGACAATCCAATTGCTTTTCCTTGGGTTGAAGTAAGCATTAAATCATGAAAATAATCTTTCGCAAAAGTAGAAACTAAGAACATACTTTCGCGTTCGTTCATTTGTTCTTTTTGTTCGTCAGATTGCTCGGTTTCTTCAACCTCGATATTGTATTTTTTTGCTAACCATTTAATAGCTTCTGGATACGTGTAATGCTCATGTTCCATTAAAAATGAAATTACATTCCCACCTTTTCCAGTACTAAAATCCTTCCAAATTTGCTTTACCGGAGATACCATAAAAGAAGGCGTACGCTCATCTACAAACGGACTTAATCCTTTAAAATTACTTCCTGCTTTTTTTAACTGCACAAACTCCCCTATCACTTCTTCTAAGCGAGCAGTTTCAAAAACACGTTCAATGGATTGTTGGGTTATCATTTTTGCAAATAAAAATACCTCACAAACTTAAAAAATATTAGTGAGGTATTATAGATTTTATTTTTTTGATATGCTGAACCTTAGTTCAGCTCAAATTTTTAAGACGCTGCTTTTAGCTTTTTTAAAGCTGACTTTGTTATTTTACTAGCTGCATATTCTTTGTCTACAATAAATTCTTTTTCATCAGAACTTGGTAAATCAAACATGGCATCTGTAAGAATTGCTTCACATAAAGAACGTAATCCACGGGCACCAAGCTTATATTCTACAGCTTTGTCAACGATATATTCTAATGCGCCTTCTGTCATAGAAAATGCAACATCATCCATAGCAAACAACTTAGTATATTGCTTTATAATCGAATTTTTAGGCTCTGTTAAAATAGCTCGTAACGTTTTTGCATCTAATGGATTCATGTAACTTAACACTGGTAAACGACCAATAATTTCTGGTATCAATCCAAATGATTTTAAATCTGAAGGAATTATATATTGTAATAAATTGTCCTCATCAATTTTATCATCATCAATAGAAGCGCTATACCCTACCGCTTGCATATTTAAACGTTTACTTATTAATCTATCAATTCCAGAAAATGCACCTCCTGCAATAAATAATATTTCCTGTGTATTAACTTCTACAAATTTTTGTTCTGGATGTTTTCTTCCTCCTTTCGGAGCAACATTTACAACGGTTCCTTCTAATAATTTTAATAATGCTTGTTGAACACCTTCTCCAGAAACATCTCTGGTTATTGAAGGATTATCTCCTTTTCTGGCAATTTTATCAATTTCATCAATAAATACAATTCCTCTTTCTGCTTTCTCAACATCATAATCAGCAGCTTGTAACAATCTACTAAGAATACTTTCTACATCTTCACCAACATACCCTGCTTGAGTTAAAACTGTAGCATCTACAATAGAGAATGGCACATTTAACATTTTAGCAATAGTACGCGCTACTAGTGTTTTTCCTGTTCCAGTTTCTCCTACTAAAATGATATTTGATTTCTCTATTTCTACCTCATCTTCATCATTTTTTGTCTGTAATAATCTTTTGTAATGATTATAAACAGCAACTGACATCGATTTTTTAGTTTGATCTTGACCAATAATGTATTGATCTAGAAACTCTTTAATCTGAAGTGGTTTCTTAAGCGTTAAATCTTTAGAAATAGTACTTTTTGAAGCATCAGAAATTTCTTCTTCTACAATTCCATGAGCTTGCTCTATACAACGGTCACAAATATGCGCATCTAATCCTGCGATTAATAAATCGGTTTCTGGTTTTTTACGTCCACAAAATGAACATTGTAAATTTTCTTCTTTCGACATTTATATTGGTTTTTGGTTATTAGTTGATAGTTATTAGAAAAACACTAACAACTATGTACCAACAACTAAATACTACTATTTTCTTGCTAAAATTTCATCAACCATACCATACGCCTTAGCTTCGTCTGCCTTCATCCAATAATCTCTATCAGAATCTGCATGTACTTTTTCTACTGTTTGACCAGAATGACTAGCAATTATTTGATATAATTCGTCTTTTAACTTTAAGATCTCTCTTGTTGTAATCTCGATATCCGATGCCTGTCCTTGTGCGCCACCTAAAGGTTGATGAATCATTACCCTAGAATGTGGTAAAGCAGAACGTTTTCCTTTTTGACCTGCACACATTAAAACTGCTCCCATAGAAGCTGCCATACCTGTACAAATTGTTGCTACATCTGGCTTTATAAATTGCATGGTATCATAAATTCCTAATCCCGCATAAACCCCACCACCTGGAGAATTTATATAAATTGAGATATCTTTATTTGCATCTACACTTTCTAAAAACAATAATTGCGCCTGAATTATATTGGCAACTTGATCATTTATTCCTGTACCTAAAAAGATAATCCTATCCATCATTAAACGAGAAAAAACATCCATTTGCGTGATGTTCATCTGACGCTCTTCCATAATATATGGCGTTAAACTACTTGTTATTTTTCCGAAATAAGTACTATTTATTCCGTGATGTTTAGTTGCATATTTTTCGAACTCTTTTCCGTAATCCATCCTTGCGTATACTTTTTATGTTTGAGTTGTAAATATAAGAACTATTTTACAACTTATTTGTTACAGTTTGTCGCTAAAAAAACCCGAATCTAACAATTCGGGTTTAAATTATTTATATGAGACTTAACCCTAAATTTTATTTATAAACTTCTTTAATAAAATCTTCGTAAGAAAGTTCTTTCTTTTTAAAACTCATGTTTTCTTTATAAAAAGCTAATAGTTTATTAGACATTAATTGCTCTTGTAAACGTTTTGCTTCTTCTTGATTTGATAAAATTCTTCCTGCAATATCATCCAATTCTTTTTCTTCTGGATTCATATTACCAAACTGTGCCATTTGCGAACGGATAAATCCTTTTGCATAGTCTTGCAATTCTGCATAGTCTAATTTGATATCATTATCTTTCATAATCTTTCCTTCGATTAACTGATAACGTAATCCTTTTTCTGACTTAGAATACTCTTCTGTAGCTTCTTCTAATGTTAATTCTTTTTCACCTGCAGTTTGTAACCATTTTTGTAAAAATTCTGCTGGTAAATCAAATTTAGTATTCTCAACTAAATGCTCTGTAATAGCATTTAGTAATTGTTGATCTCCTTGTTGTAGAAATTGTTTTTCTGCGTCTTCTTTAATTTTTGCTCTTAATTCTGTAACAGTATTTACACTTCCGTCAACAAATAATTTATCGAACAATTCTTTATCTAAATCTGCTAATTCAGTTTCTGTAATTTCTTCTATAGTAAAAGAAACTTTAATATCTAAACCATGAATATCATCATGAGAAACTCCTAAAGCTCCTTGTAATTTATGTTCATCAGCAAATAATCCTTTTGTTTTTAACTCAAGTACATCTCCTACTTTAGTACCGATAAACTTTTTTAAGTTTGATTTACCTTTAATATCTTTTAAAGAAATAGTAGATTTTTTATTGATTTCTTTCTCTTCATTTACAAAAGTTCCAGTAACATTTGCTCCTTCTACAACTTCATCTTTTGTAGACATTTTACCGTAACGAGATCTTAAATTTTCTAGCTCTTTATCAATTAAATCGTCTTTAGCAACAATGTTATATTGAGTAACTTTTTTCTTAGATTTTAAGTTTACATCAAATTCTGGTGCTAAACCTAATTCGAACTCAAAAGAAAATTTATCGGCATCCCAGTTAAAATCATCTTGAATTCTTGGTAACGGATTTCCTAAAATATCTAATTTTTCTTCCGTTAAAAACTTGTTTAAAGAATCTTGTAAAAGCTTATTTACTTCATCAATCATTATTGATTTTCCGTACTGCTTTTTAACCATTCCCATTGGTACATGACCTTTTCTAAATCCAGGAATGTTGGCTGTTTTACGATAATCTTGTAAAACTTTAGTTACTTTTTCTTGATAATCATCAGCAACAATATCAACTTTTACAACTGCGTTTAACGCATCTACATTTTCTTTAGTAATATTCATCTTAAAATCTATTTCTTTAAAAGTGGGTGCAAAATTACTATATTATTTCTTTAGAACCAAGAGAATTAGATATAGGAATTTTGACTATTTATTTACGTATTCATTTAATTTTCAAAGTCTTGTTTCATGGCTCTTGATTCTTTATCTCTATCTTTTCTTCTCCTCTTTTAAGAGAGAAAACAAGAAAGATCTAAATACTGATAATAGTACACTAAATAATAATGCAGATAAAAATCCGCTAACTACAAACCCTGTAACTAGTTTTCCAGCTAATAGTATAATTACTGCGTTTATAACAAATAAAAACAGACCTAAAGTTACAATGGTTGCTGGTAATGTGAAAAATATAAGTAACGGACGAACAAACATATTAAGTAATGAAATTACCACTGCAACAAGTATTGCTGTTACATAATTACTTACAATAATTCCAGGTAATATATTAGCTAATACAATTACTGCGATAGCCGTTAATAAGAGTTTTAAAAATATCTTCATTTTTTATGGTATTAAATTACTTAATTAATAACCATAATTATACCAAAGAAGAAAATCGGTAGTTTTGGCAGTTAGAAAAAAAAATCCAAACTAAAATAGTTTGGATTTTAATTTTTAAGTACTCTAAATTTTACCTCTTTTTTAAAGGTTCATTCTTTACAATTAGAACTTTTTGCTTAAGAGTTTTATTATTGCTTTCTGCATAAATGAAAACTTCATCAAGAGTATCAATTTTTTTGATATCCATTGTTTTAAAACTTATTATGTAAGAACCTTTACCAACTTCTGTACCTGAATTAATAAGAACATTTTTTTCAATATTATAGAACTTAAAATTCTTAATTTCTTCAGTATCATTTAGTTTTACTTGATGTATTGTAAAACTTGTTTTAGCCTTAAATTGTATTGTAAATTTAATGAAAGGTTCTACTGTTCTAATTCCTGGATAATTGATTCTTTTTGAAGCAGAGTTAATTGTTAAAACATCATCGGTACAGCTAGATATTATCATTAAAACAGCACAAACTATAGTCATCTTTTTTAAAAACATAAATTTATTTATTTGAAACAATTATCTTAACTGACGGCGAATTCACTCCTTCTATATACGTTTTAAACATATATATTCCGTTATTTAAATTACGCACATTTACCTCTCCTTTACTAGAATTACTTTCTCCTTCTAACACAACACCTCCTAAAACATTGAATATTTTATATTTAAAATTAGAATATTTATCATTCACTTTAAATTTAAATTTACCTTTGATAACTGGATTTGGAAAAATATTAAGCTTTGAATTAAGTACTTCTTTATCTTCTATACCTAAAGTGCTATTTGCAATATTAATATGCCATAAACCACGTCCAAACGTAGCAGCAACTAATTTATCTTCTGTATAATTAATATCAATATCATTTACAATAACATTTGGCAATGTTTGACCCAGTATTGACCAATCCTTATCACCATTTTTAAAATAAACTCCTAATTCAGTTCCTGCAAATAGTATTTCTGTTCCTTGGTTTTGTTTCAAAACAACTTCTTTCATTAAAACATTTGGCAATCCTGTTGAGATATTTGTCCACGTTGCACCGCTATCTGTAGATTTAAAAATTTTACTACCATCAGTATATCCAGATACAGTACAATATATTATATTCATTGTTGATTGATTAAAATCGACAGAGTTAATTGTTACTCCTGCTGGATTTGCAATTGTTGTCCATGATGTTCCAGAATTCACTGAAAGTTTTGCAGAATCTCCAATAGCTGCAATACCACTTCCATGCGTTGTTATTTTTTGAATCATTCCTCCTGCACCAGAATTTAAATTTGTAGCAGATGCAACACTAGTTGCTAAATTTGCACCAGCATTTGGGTCTGTAATTTTATATACATCATCTCCACCAGCATATAAAATTGTTGGGTCTGTTGTATGAATTTCTAACGGCCAAACAAAATCCGCACCATTAATTTGTGCATCACCATTTCCAAAAACATTACCAGAAAACCCATTACCAACTTTTGTTAAACCACCTTTTTGACTTCCTAAATACCTTATTGAAGGATTATTATAATTGATAACTGCACAAACTCCATCACCAGCAGCAGCGGCAATCCATTGCATAGAACCATTATGCATCTCTCTACTAAACCCATCATTATCTTGTAAAGCCATAATATAATTCCCAGTAGAAGCATTAGGTGTTATAGCCACATCATATAATTGAGAATTAATTACTCCATTAGATTTATATTCATTTGTAGGTGTTTCATCATTTGCAGAACTGTAAGTAACAAAATTTAACCCTCCATCATTTACATTCCAAAATTCGTATTGACCATCTAACATCCCTAATCCATGATGATCTGAATGAACAAATACTCCATGATCTTCTACAGGTAAACCATCATCGTTTTGAAAATACCCATTTAAAGATCGATACCAGGTAACTCCATTATCTGAAGAAGTTCTACCATTTACATCAGCCGAAACAATTAACCCGTTTCTAACTAGTAAAGCTTGATTGAAGCCTCCTTGAGGATCATATTCAGCACTTACAGTACCAACGTTAGAAAAAGTACCTGCACCAATATTATATTTTTTTATCTGACCTGTTAAATTTTGAACATAGAAATCTCCATCAGAACCTACAGTAACGGCATGTTTATTAGAGTCATTACTTACAATTGGAATTGTCCAATTTACTCCAGAATCCGAAGAGAAAAAGACATCAAAAGCTCCAGAATACATAATATTTGTTCCAGAAAATGCTACTCTACCAAAACTAGCATTCGTACCAGAGTCATACAAATTAGTCCAATTTGCACCACCATCAACCGTTTTTTTAATGTATTGATTTTCTCCAACCAAAACAGTATTATCATCAAATACCACCATTTCGCCTAATCTTTTTCTTTCTGATAAAGTATGACTTAAACCAGTAGAAGTAAAAGTTTCTCCACCATCAGTAGATTTTAAGACCCCTATTGATTTTATTTGACCAGCATCATAATCTCCTGTAGAAACATAAATTGGTTTTATGGTATAATTAGCAAAAGTTGTTGTTGATGCTGTTTTAATATCAGTAACACCAATACCCGCAACAACATCTAGTTTAGGGCTCCAAGTTGTTCCATTATTTGTAGATTTCCAGATTCCACCTGAAGGAGCTCCAACAAATAACACATCTTGTGCTCTATCTGAAGGATGTTTGATTCTTAAAAACGTATTTAATCTCCCCAACTGTGGAAAATTAGGATATCCATTAGCTTCTGGAATTTTTTGTGGACCAATATTAACCCAAGTTTCTGCGCTTAATTTCTGTCTTCTAGATTTTTTTTGATTAACAATTTTTCCTGCTGCATCTAGTATACCTGCATTATAGTATCCTAAAGTTTCAGAAGGAAAAGAACCATCTTTAGCAACCCTATCTTTCCAATAGTAAGCCCAACGCTCAAAATGTTTCTTTTGTTTTTTAAATTTTCTTGATTTTTTTACCCTTTTATTATTGCTGCTTTTAAAATACGATCTTGTATTTTTTACAATTTCAAAATAATTTGCATCGGAACTTGTTGATTTTTGCCTGTAATCTATTTGAGAAAAAAGATTGACTTGAAAAATTAACAATAATAGTAGTAATAGTAGTAGTTTTTTCATGAGGAATATATTTAATTAGTTCCTCCAAGATACGATAATATTATTTATTCTGAAGCTCAGCAGCTTTACGTTCTAGTTCTGCTTGAAACTCCTCCATTACAGGTTTAACGGTACTTTCGGGAATATCAGCAACTTTAATATACATTAATCCATCAACTGCATTATTAAATTTGGGATCTACGTTAAAAGCAACTAAACGTGCGTTTTGCTTCACATATTTTTTAATCAAAACTGGAATACGTAATGCTCCTGGTTCTATCTCATCAATAATTTTATCAAACTTTTGCATATCTGCTTTTGAAGCATCAAAAACAAAATCTTTATCACCGTCTTTTAATTTAACTTTATACTCTTTCTTCGGGTAAATATATTGCGCAACATAAGGATCGTAATAATGAGACTTCATAAACTCAATCATTAAAGATTTAGAGAATTCTGAAAATTGATTACTAATACTTACTCCACCCATTAAATATTTATGTTCTGGATAACGCAAAGTAACATGTACAATCCCTTTCCACAATAAAAACAAAGGCATTGGTTTTTGCTGATAATCTTTAATGATAAAAGCACGTCCCATTTCAATGGTGTTTTCCATCATTTGATACAACTCTGGCTCAATTCTAAACAACGTCTGAATATAAAATCCATTGATACCATACTTTTTATATATCTCTTTTCCAAGACCCATTCTATAGGCACCTGTTAAGCATTTTGCTTTGCTATCCCATAAAAACATATGATAATAATATTTATCATATTTATCTAAATCAATCGTATTATTAGTTCCTTCACCTACATCTCTAAAAGTAATTTCTCTTAGTCTACCTATTTCATGTAATAAATTCGGAATCTCCTTTGCATTGGCAAAAAACACTTCATAATTTTTACTCTCTAACAATCTACCATTACCTTTTCTTAAGGCATCAATCTCTTTTAAAAATAATTCTGGATTTTTTTGAGAAACTATTTTTTTTGCCTTTTTGGGTATTTTTAAATTCTGAGTATTTAAAATTTTTGCTGGTCCTTTTTGGTAAGGATTCGCCAACATATATGTTTTCTTTCTTATAAATTCATAGAATGATGGAATGTCTTTATACTCCTCTTGATCTTTAACAGAAATAGCTTTCCCTATTCTAACTTTAATAGGTCTATTTTTTTGCGACATCAATTCAGAAGGCAATTTTGCAGTTCTAAACGTATCACTAATTCTAGATAAGAAGTAAAAAAAACGACTATTCTTAGCATGAAAGTAAATTGGAATTACCGGTACTTTTGCTTTCTTAATTAACTTTACAGCTCCTTCTTCCCAAGGTTTATCAACTTTTAACTTTCCATCTTGATAGGTAGAAACTTCTCCTGCAGGAAAAATACCCAATGGTTTCCCAGATCTAATATGCATTAAAGCTTCTTTTACACCAGCAAGACTAGATTTTGCATCCTTATGATCTTCAAAAGGATTTACAGGCATTACATAGGGTTTTAAAGGCACCGCTCTGTGTAATAAGAAATTAGCAATTATTTTATAATCTGCTCTTTTTTCAACTAACAGTTTTAACAATAGAATTCCATCTATACCTCCTAAGGGATGATTAGAAATAGTAATAAACGCGCCATCTTTAGGAATCCTTTTTAAATCTTCTTCCGGAATCTCAAAATCAATTTCAGCAGTATTTAAAAGTCCATTAAAAAAATCTACATCTTTTTTATGACTATTAGCATCATACAATTTATTAACAGCTGATATTCTTGTAACCTTCATTAGTAACCAACCAATAAAAGTTCCAACAGCTCCTAATTTATCGACTCCTATAACTTTTGCAATTTCCTTAGAAGTAACTAATCCCATTCAAATAAATTTGGCATAACAGCAAATATATAAAAAAAGAGAATGCTATTTTTCTTTAATAACTAATTGGGCAGTTTCTTTATTAATTTGAGTAAGTAATGAAGTTCCTTTTTTATGGATAGATTCTAACGTTTCATCAGTAAAATGTCTTACTGTATATAAGTTTACACCTTTTTGAAAATCAATTTTAAATTGTGATTTTAACTCGTTATAAAAAGCATCAAATTTATTGAACTTATTATCCACACATACAGAAAAACTAATTGCTGAATTCTGAATTAAGTTTACTTTTAACTGATATTCATGTAACTTCTGAAAAATATAACTAATATTATTTTCTACCATAAACGAAAAATCATTGGCAGAAATTGAAACTAACACTTGGTCTTTTTTAACAATAAAACAGGGTATAAAAGGCTTTAATTGTACTCCTCTAGAAACTTTTGTTCCTGCTTTAGAAATATCTTCAAAAGAACGAACTAATAACGGAATTTCTTTGTTTTGTAGTGGTTGAATTGTTTTCGGATGAATAACAGAAGCTCCGTAAAAAGCCATTTCAATGGCTTCTTCGTAAGAAATCTGCTCTAACAACGTTGTATCAGAAAAAACTCTTGGGTCAGCATTTAAAACTCCTTCTACATCTTTCCAAATTGTAACACTTTCTGCATCTAAACAGTAGGCAAAAATTCCTGCCGTATAATCAGATCCTTCTCTACCTAATGTTGTGGTGTTCTCTGTATCGTTACCTGCTAAAAAACCTTGTGTTATATTCAGTTTATTCTTATCAACTTTTTTAGTAATAATACCTTGAGTAAGTTCCCAATTAACTTTAGCATCTCTATAACTACTATCGGTTTTAATATAATTTCTTACATCTAACCAATTGTTTTCTAAACCCATTTTAGATAAATATGCACTTACAATTTTAGTTGAAAGTAACTCACCAAAACAGATAATTTGATCGTACACATAATTAAATCGTTGCGAAGTATTTCTTGCTAAAAACCATCCTAATTCACCAAAAAGAATATCAATCTCTTGATAAACTGCATCTTCTTTTTCGAAAAGTGAATTCATAATATTTTTATGATACTCTTCTATAAAAGTCAACTTTTCACTTAAAACTTCTTTTTTATGATAATATGCTTCTATTACCTCTTCAAAAGCATTCGTCATTTTTCCCATGGCAGAAATAACAACTAACGTATTTTTTGTTCCTTCTTGCTGAATTACATTCGCTACATTTTTTACACTTGCTGCATCTTTTACAGAAGCGCCTCCAAACTTAAAAATTCTCATCACTAATTTTTTTCTATAAAGTTTTTTAAATTCTCTTGATTCATTTGCACAACTTGCCAACCATCTAAAATTTTTGCGCCAGTGCTTTCATAAAAATCAATGGCATTTTTATTCCAATCTAACACCTCCCAAGCAACACGTTTATAGTTGTTATCAAAAGCATATTTTAAAACGGAAGTATACAATGATTTTCCTGCCCCAATACCTCTTTTTTCTTTGGTTACTAACAAATCTTCTAAATGAATAGTTTTCCCTTTCCAAGTAGAATAACGTTCGTAAAAAAGTGCCATTCCAATAATTTTACCATCTTCTTCTGCAACAAATGTTTTAAACTTTGGTGTATCAGAAAAACCATCATGAAGTAAATCATCAATTGTAATATCTACCTGCCCTCCTAGTTTCTCAAAAACTGCTAATTCTGAAATTAAATTCAACACCGATTGCATGTCTTTTTTTTCTCCTGTTCTAATGATAAAACTCATATTCTAAAATTTTGGTCAAAGATAGTTGAATAGATATCAACGTAAAATATTTAAAGTTTTATAACGCTTCTGATTATTTTGTTGAAAATTTTTAAATAATAACAAACTTAATCGTTGTAGTTTACTAAAAAAGTCATCATTTTTGCACCAGTAAAAAATTAACTTCATGGCAAAGCAACACAAAACTCTTGGTGAGTTTATTATTGAAAATCAAACTTCTTTTAAATATACTTCAGGCGAACTTTCAAGGTTAATTAACTCGATACGTTTAGCTGCAAAAGTTGTTAATTATGAAGTAAATAAAGCAGGCTTAGTTGATATTATTGGTAATGCAGGTGATACAAATATACAAGGAGAAGATCAACAAAAACTGGATGTGTATGCTAATGATAAGTTTATCCAAACACTAATTAACAGAAATATAGTCTGTGGAATTGCCAGTGAAGAAGAAGATGATTTTATCTCAATTAATAGTCAAGATGAAAATCATCAGAATAAATATGTTGTTTTAATAGATCCTTTAGACGGCTCTTCAAATATTGATGTTAATGTTTCTGTAGGTACAATTTTTTCTATTTACAGACGTGTTACTCCTGTTGGAACACCTGTACAATTAGAAGATTTTTTACAAGAAGGAAATCAACAAGTTGCAGCTGGATATATTGTTTACGGAACCTCAACAATGTTAGTTTATACAACTGGACATGGAGTTAATGGATTTACGTTAAATCCAGCAATTGGTACATTTTACTTATCGCATCCAAATATGGAATTTCCAGAAGATGGTAAAATCTATTCTGTAAACGAAGGAAATTATATTCATTTCCCTTCCGGAGTAAAAAAGTACATTAAATATTGTCAGGAAGAAGAAGGAGAAAGACCTTACACAAGTAGATATATTGGTTCTTTGGTTTCAGATTTTCATAGAAATATGATAAAAGGAGGAATTTATTTATACCCTAAAAGTTCTAAAAGTACAGAAGGAAAACTACGTTTATTATACGAATGTAATCCTATGGCTTTTATAGCTGAACAAGCAAACGGAAAGGCTTCTGATGGTTTTATGAGAATTATGGATATAAAACCTAAAGAATTACACCAACGTGTTCCTTTTATCTGCGGAAGCAAAAACATGGTTGAAAAAGCAGAATATTTTATGAGTGAATTTTCTTAAACACACATATAATAAGTTATTTTTATAGTAAAATAAGTTTAGAATTCGGCAAACGGTTGTTTGTCGTTTTTTTTTGCTTTAAATTTACACTCGTAAAAATTGAATTTTAATCACACAAAAATTATAAATATGGCTTTTGAATTACCAGAATTAGGATACGCATATGATGCGTTAGAACCAAATATAGATGCTAGAACTATGGAAATACACCATAGCAAACATCACAACGGATATACTACAAAATTAAATGCAGTTATTGCTGGAACTGATTTAGAAGGAAAATCTATAGAAGATATTCTTGCTAATTTAGATATGAGTAACGGTGCGGTTAGAAATAATGGTGGTGGATTTTTTAATCACTCATTATTCTGGACAGTATTGAACCCAGAAGATAGAGGTTATTTATCTGGAGAATTAAAAGATGCTATTGAAGCTGCTTTTGGTTCTAAAGATGATTTTATTGCTGCTTTTTCTAAAGCTGCAGCTACACAATTTGGTTCTGGATGGGCTTGGTTATGTGTCTTACCAGGAGGTAAAGTAGAAGTTTGTTCAACGCCAAATCAAGACAACCCATTAATGCCAGGTGTTACTTGTGGAGGAACGCCTATTTTAGGTTTAGATGTTTGGGAACACGCGTACTATCTAAACTACCAAAACAGAAGACCAGACTATATTAATGCATTTTTTAATGTTATTAACTGGAACGAAGTTGAAAGACGTTACGCAGAAGCAAAATAAAGGCATCGCCTTTTTCTGTATCTTACTCTTACGTTAAAACGTAAAAAGTGTGTAGCTGAAATTATTATAAACTACAGAAGCCTTGTCAATTAGATAAGGCTTCTTTTTGTTTACCAGAATAGTCTATTTTTTTGCTAAGATTTTAAAATCATCTACAAGATAAGCACCATCTAAGGTTGTATTTGTTCCAGAACCTGTTACTTTAAAAGCAACATTTAAAGTACCTGAATAAGAAGAAATATCAATTAAACCAGAACCTTTAAACGTATACCAAGTATCAGATCTTTTTGCAAGACTCGCAGTAACTGGTTCCCAAGTAGCTGTTAAAACATTGGTGCTATCAAAATCTGTGGAAACAAAAATTTCTAAAGTATTTTCATCTGAATCTATATGATGTTGTGCAGTTTTAAAATGTAGAATTTCATCAGTTTGTGTGTCCATATGTACGTTAGGAGAAATTAGCCAACTAATATTTACTTTATCTCCAGTTCTATATCCGCTATATTCTGCATATCCATTACTACTAAAAACTTGTTCTGTCCATAATTCGTTTCCTTTTTCTGCAAAATTTGTCCAATTAGGGAAATCTAACGTTGTATTATCAACTCCAGTATCAAAGTCTTCTTCGAAAATAATTTTAAAATCGTTAATGTCTATCGGTTCACAAATTGATTCTCCCATTTTTACATCGTCAACAGAATTTAAAGCTAAACGTAAATTTCTGTCGTAATCTTTAGTTATAATTGCTGTAATACTACCTCCTCCTGACGGAATAACCGATGATCCAAAATTAGAAAAAGAACTCGTTTCAAGGGAAAACTCTGAAATATCAAAACCATCACAACTCTTTAATAATCGTTCTGTATCAAAATCTCTAGTGGGATCAAAATACGGTTTACCAACAACACCTTCATCAAAATAGGCATCATTTATAATCACTAAAAGACCCAATAACCCTTCATTAATTTGAGAAATTTTAGTCGGTAACGGAACAATAGTTTCTGTAATTGTAGATCGTAATACGTGATTTTTTATTTGGTTTTCAGAAACCGCTTCTAATTCTGTTCCTCCACTCTCTACAAATCCGCCTATTGTTACATCATTATCACCAACACGTGTTTCACCAATATATAAATCCTTTAAATAAATATACACTTCCCTCCCAACATTAAACTGAGTATAAGAGTTTACTTTGTTTAGAATCACTTTAATTCCCGAAGTAGGATTTTCTGCTTTATCTTGTAAATAAAACTCTCTAAAAAAGTTACCAGTTTCATCGGAAGAAGACACATATCCTTTTACCACAAAATTACCTGTGACTTGTTTTGCTTCTCTGGATGTAAAAAAATCTTGTTTGATTTCTGAAATCGTTCTAAGCGTATAGGTATTGTCATTTTTAATTTTATCTAATAATGATGTTAATTCTATATTTTCTTCATTATTTAATGATTCTGGAACTGTAAAAGTTCCATCTTCCACACAAGAAACAAAAGAAATACTAGTGACAAGTACTAATAAAATGATTCGGTTAATAATTGTTTTCATAGTCGCGTTTTTTTTAAAATCTATAATTAATATTCAAAAAGTAAGTAGTTCCTCTTCCGTACCAATATTTTGGCCCAAATAATCTTTTTGACCTATTTTTTTCTTCTACTAATTGCTGATAATCAGATCTTCTACTTTGTTCAAAACCACCTGTTTTAAATTGTTGATTTAATAGATTACCCACACTTGCAAACAATCCAATATATTTTTGATTGCCAACTTTCCATGATTTCCCTCCAATAATATTTATTGTTAGATAACCATCAAACTGCTCTTGTTCTAATAATTCTTTTGCTATACCGGAATCATAATTATTAAATGGTAAACCATCCACATCTTTGTAAAAAGCTTCGCTTCTAGAAATTGGACTCACATTCAAATAAATATCATCTAAATAATTAGCGGTAGCTCCAAACCACCAATAATTTGGGTCTCGGTATTCAAACCCAAAAGAATATGTTTTTTGTGGCCCCGCAGCAATTTTATAATCTTTTAAAAATGATTTTCCTAAATCATTAATTCCTAATGGATTTACATCTGTAATAAAATCTTCGGAAGTAACATAAATATTTGGATTACTATCATATGTATATTGTCCAATATTTGCTGCACCTTTTAATTTTATTGCTGAAGTTACTTGTGCTTCAATTCCTATTTCTGCTCCAAAATGCAACTTATCTATTCCTGTTGTGACTTCTTGTACAAAAGCTTCTGTAAAAGCTCCTTGTGTAAAAAAGAAACCAATATTTGTAGCGTCCACAATTTTTGTAAAATATCCTGTAGCTTTTGCTTGTATTATTGAACTTCTAAAAATATAACTAGCATCTACAGACATTATTTTTTCACTTTCTAAACCATTGATTACTGCATTATTTTCTCTTGGATTAGAAAATATAGTTCTAATAGTTGGTGCTTTCTTAATATAACCTGCATTTAAATCAACTAAATGACGACCTGTAATTTTATAAGTCGCTCCAGCTTTAAATCCAAAATTCATAAAACCTTGTTTTGGGGATTTTCCTAAAGAATTGGTTGAAAACCTCCCATTTTGAAATAGACCATTTCTAAGATGTGAAGCTTTAGAAACTTCTCCAGCTACATAAAAATCAATTTTATTGTATTTAAATTGTACTTGAGCAAATGCATTAATTAAAGTAGATTCTATACTATAATTATATTTAAAGGTATCGCCAACAGCAGCAAGTTTGTTAGGGTTTAATAAATTATTTTGTCTAGCATCTTCTCCAATATTTGCAAAACGATTAATATCTAAATAACCATCACCTCCTAATAAATCGATAACATTTGCAAAATTATGCGAGCTTAATTTACTGTATTGTAATTTTGCATTTACAGTAATATTATCATTAATCTCTTTATCTAAAATTGTATTGATGGTAAATAATTTATCATCATTTCTATCTTCATATAAAACAAATGCATTACTTCCTCCATTAGAAGTACTGTTGATATTTGCACTATATAATTCATTCCAATTTAATTGACCATCGCTTAAAAAGCGTTTTTCAGACTCGTATGCTTGTTGAATATTATTTCTATCTAACCAATAACTTGGTAAATTTTGATAATACACGGGGTCTGGATTTCTGCCACCATTATAATCTATTCTAGTATTTCCAATTTTTCCAAATTGATAAGAGATATTTGTATTTATAACTGTTTTATCATTTAAAGTCCAATAATGATTTAGCATTAAAATAGGCTCAGAAACTTCCTTTATTCGTGAGTTTCTAATTTTCCCATCTTGTAATCCCCAATAAGAATTATATTTTATTCCTTTTAAATCGAAAACTTCTTGGGTATTTGGCGCAGATTTACCTCTTCTATTAAATGCTGTAATAGAAGTAAAATTTAAACTATGCTTGTCGTTCAACTTTTTTTCTACTGAAGCAAAAAAAGAATTCGCGTTATACATAGTTCCGTCTACAAAACCTTCTTTACCTGCTCTTCTACTAGCAGAAAAAGTATATGCCCAACCATTTCTTGATAAACTTGAAGAATAAGTAGCCATAACTCT
Organism: Lutibacter sp. Hel_I_33_5; assembly: GCF_007827455.1. NCBI lineage: Bacteria > Pseudomonadati > Bacteroidota > Flavobacteriia > Flavobacteriales > Flavobacteriaceae > Lutibacter > Lutibacter sp. Hel_I_33_5. The sequence continues at coordinate 2,231,776 of NZ_VISM01000001.1, read as the reverse complement.
ATGCACATAACTTCTGTTAGATGAAGCATAAGAAATTCTGGTTCCAGCATTTTGTTCTGAGGCTCTTACAGTTATATTTGTTGACCCTAAAACACCTCCAAAAGTATAGGCCGAAGGTGTAAAACCATTATTGAATTCTTGATTTCTAAAAACATCATTTAATCCACCCCAATTACTCCATTGTGGTCTCCCATTATAGGCTTTATTCATATCAATTCCATTAATCAAGACTTTACCGTTTTCTGAATCTAAACCTCTAATGCTAAAAAAAGAGGAACTCCATTCAAACGCAGCAGTTCTCAAAAAAACATCTTTAGAATACTGCAATAATCCAGTAATATTATCTGCATTAACACTATCGTCATTTAATTCGTCATCTGTAAGTGTAATTGTACTTAAATCAAGTTCTTCTGTACTATTTTTGTACAATAAAATAGTTCCTAAATCTATGGTTTGACCAGTTAATTCAATTGGAAAACTATTTTTATCATATCCTCTAAGAAAAATATTGAGAATATAATTTCCGTTTGGTAAGTTTGAAATGGAAAAAGCTCCATTTTCTGAAGTCTTCTTTTTTATTGTTGATATCTCAATAGAAACCTCTACTAAAGGGTTTTCTGTTTGACTATCAATAACAATACCTTTTACAATATTTTGAGCATAGTGATTAAAATGCACACAAAAACACAAAATAATTGCACAAATAAACTTTTTCATAGCGTTGAATTATTTATGTAGCAATCTTATAATTTCATCACTAAGGTACGTCTTTTACTTTTGATTGTCTATTTTTGATCTATGAAGAAGATTCTTACACTACTATTCTTAATAAGCCTTACACTAACTTCTTGTTCTCAAAGCAAAGAGAAACACTATAAAATTAGAACGGTTGCTTTTTATAATCTAGAAAACTTATTTGATACCATAAATGATGTCTCTAAAAATGATGAAGCAAGCCCTATGATGCAATTGAAAGGCAATAAATCTAAAGTCTATTGGGACAAAATTGATAAGTTAAGTAATGTGATTTCTCAAATTGGAAAGGATAAAACTAAAACTGCTCCCGCTATTATTGGGGTAGCAGAAATAGAAAATAGAACAGTTTTAGAAGATCTAACTAATTCTAAGTATTTGAAAAATTTAGATTATGGAATTATACATTACGATTCTCCCGATAAAAGAGGAATTGACGTAGCGCTGTTGTATCAAAAAAAATATTTCAACCCAATTAATCATAAAGCGTTTAATCCAAATATCTACTCAAATAACAGAAAAGTATATACAAGAGATCAATTGTTGGTTTCTGGATATTTAGATGATGAATTAATTCATGTTATCGTAAATCACTGGCCTTCTAGACGTGGAGGCGAATCAAAAAGTAGACATAAACGTGAAAAAGCAGCCTATCAAAACACCAAAATTATAGCGAAGATTAAAGAGGATGAAGAAAATCCCAAAATTTTAATCATTGGAGATTTTAATGACGACCCAACAAATACAAGTTTAAAAAAGGTTTTAAAAACAAAAAGTAAAAAAAAGAATGTCTTAGAAGGAGATATTTACAACCCCTATGAAGACATGTTACGAAGAGGGCATAATACATTAGGTTACAGAGATCGAATTAATTTATTTGACCAAATTTTAATAACATCACCATTATTAGATAAAGGGGAAAAAGATTTTTCTTCCTATAAAATGTTTAAAGCAATGATTTTTAACAAGCGCTTTTTAATCAATAATAAAGGTCGATTTAAAGGATATCCTTTTAGAAGTTTTTCTTACGGAAATTATACAGGTGGATATTCCGATCATTACCCTGTTTATATGTACTTAATAAAAGAGAAAAAGTAATTTATTTGATGTCTTTTAGAACAAGCTGAATAGATGTAATTCCATTCCACGTATTATCATCTAGATTATAAGCGATATCAAATCTTTCATTTACAACATTCATTTTTTTACCCAAACCAAAACCGATTGCATTGTAGGTTTTTTTATCCGAACCTTGAATTAGGTTTAATTTTAAGTGAGACTTATCTTCTCCTACTTGTTTTCCAAAACCATTATCTCTTACTGAAAAAGTAGAAAAAACAGGCTTCATATTTTGTGGTCCAAAAGGAGCCATTTGTTGAATAATTCTAAAAAACTTAGGTGTTATTTCTGATAAATCAATTTCTGCGTCAACAGCAATTTCTGGAGTTAGTAATTCTTTATCAATCGTTTTTGAAACAACCTCTTCAAATTTATTTTTAAAATTGATATAATTTTCTGGCAATAACGTTAATCCAGCTGCGTATTTGTGTCCGCCAAATTGTTCAATAAATTCAGAACATTGTTCAAGTGCATCATAAACATCAAAACCTTTAACAGATCTTGCAGAAGCTGCTAATTTATCTCCACTTTTTGTAAAAACTAAAGTAGGTCGGTAATACGTTTCTATTAAACGAGACGCTACAATTCCAATAACACCTTTGTGCCAATTTTCATCAAAAACAACAGACGTAAATTTTTCTTTCTCGTTATTTTCTTCAATTTGAATTAATGCTTCTTGGGTTATTTTTTTATCCAAGTCTTTTCTATCTGAATTAAACTTTTCTATGGCTGAAGCAAATTCTTTGGCAGTATCAAAATCCATTTCAGTTAACAATTCCACCGCATAATTTCCATGTTTCATTCTACCCGCAGCATTTATCCGCGGAGCGATTATAAAAACTACATCTGTAATTGTTAATTCAGGTTTTTTAATTTGATGGATGATGGCTTTAAAACCATTTCTAGGATTCTGATTTATAACTTGTAACCCTAAAAAAGCCAGTGTTCTATTTTCACCAACCATGGGTACAATATCTGCTGCAATTGCAGTAGCCACTAAATCTAAATAAGGAATAAAATCTTTAATAGTTTCATTTCGAGAAACACCTAAAGCTTGTATCAATTTAAAACCAACTCCACAACCACACAATTCATCAAATGGATAGGTACAATCGATTTGTTTTGGATTTAAAATTGCAACTGCTTTCGGAATTTCTTTTCCTGGTTTATGATGATCGCAAATAATAAAATCAATCTTTTTTTCTTTAGCGTAAGTAACTTTATCGATGGCTTTAATTCCACAATCTAATGCAATAATTAAAGAAAAATTATTGTCCTCAGCAAAATCAATTCCTTGATAAGAAATACCATAGCCTTCCTCATATCGATCAGGGATATAGGTCGCAATAGTTGATGATATTGTTTTTAAATAAGAAGAAACTAAAGAAACGGCAGTTGTTCCATCAACATCATAATCGCCATACACTAAAATATTTTCTTTATTTGCAATTGCTGCTTCAATACGCTTTACAGCAACTTTCATATCCTTCATTAAAAATGGATCATGAATATCATCTAAAGAAGGTCTAAAGAATTGTTTTGCTTTTTTAAAAGTATCGATGTTACGCTGTACTAAAATACTTGCCAACGTTTTATCAATTGCCAATTCTTTAGCTAAAGAATTAACAATCTCTTGATTTGGTTTTTCTTTTGGTTTCCAACGCATAGCAATTTGTTGAATTTATTTTTCGTGTAAATGAATATTTGTTTTTACCTCAGCAAACTGACGAAACATTTCCATCACACCACAATATTTATCAACTGATAAATCTACGGCATTATTAATTTTCTTTTCATTCAATTTTTTTCCATAAAAATGGTAATCAACAGTTACCCTATGATAATACTTTGGGTGTTCATCTGTTAACTCACCTTCTACTTCCATTTTAAAATCATCAAATTTTACGCGCATCTTATTTAAAACTGATACAACATCAAGTCCAGAGCAACCTGCTAAAGAAGATAACATCATTGCTTTTGGCGCCATTCCAGAGTCTGTGCCTCCAAAATCTTTTGATGCATCCATCATTATAGAATCCCATCTTGGGTTATCAGATTCAAAAACCATATCTCTTTTCCAATGTGTAGTAATTTTATCAGCCATATATTAATTATTTTTTGTTTCTTGTGTAAGCAAATGTAATGAACACACGTCAAACCCTTAATCAAAAAATAAATATTTATGCCATTAGTTACTCCATTATCATCAGAGCATGATTTAGAGACAAAAAAATTAGCAGAATTTTTCAACGAAACACTGGGATTTTGCCCAAATTCTGTTTTAACAATGCAGCGCAGACCCTTAATATCTAAAGCGTTTATCAATTTAAATAAAGCTGTAATGGCAAACGAAGGCAGAGTTACTTCTGCTTTAAAAAGAATGATTGCTTGGGTTTCTAGTAATGCCACCGGCTGTAGATATTGTCAAGCACACGCAATTAGAGCTGCTGAACGTTATGGTGCTGAACAAGAGCAATTAGATAATATCTGGGAATACAAAACTCATGCTGCTTTTTCAGATGGGGAACGTGCCGCTTTAGATTTTTCTTTAGCTGCGTCTATGGTTCCAAACGCAGTTGATGAAACAATAAAAACCGAACTATATAAATATTGGAATGAAGGAGAAATCGTAGAAATGCTAGGTGTAATTTCTCTCTTTGGATATTTAAATAGATGGAATGATTCTATGGGAACTACACTTGAAGACGATGCCATAGAAAGTGGAAATCAATTTTTAGGAAAACATGGTTTTGAAGTTGGAAAACATGTTTAATATTTTTATCATAAGAAGATTCCAAACATTATCAAATTGATGGTATTTTTTATGTCAAAATTTCTGAAACTCTTTTCTGTAATTCAGGAATTACATTCCTTTCGAACCAAGGATTTTTAGTTAACCAAAATCGATTTCTAGGTGATGGATGCGGCAATGTAAAATACCTAGGTAAATAGCTTGGATAATTATCTACCGTTTCTGTTAGTGTTCTTTTTGCCTTGTCTTTTAAATAATAATTCTGAGCATACATTCCTATTAGAATGATTAACTCAACATTTGGCATTAAATCGAATAATTGTTTGTGCCATTGTGGTGCACATTCTTTTCTTGGCGGTTTATCGCCACTTTTTCCTTTACCAGGATAACAAAATCCCATCGGAACAATTGCGAAATTTTCTACATTGTAAAAATCTTCATCAGAAACATTTAGCCATTTTCTAAGTTGTTTTCCACTCGCATCGTCCCAAGGAATGCCAGATTTATGAACTTTTGTTCCTGGAGCTTGACCAATAATTACAATCTTAGAATTTTTATGACCACTCACAACAGGATTTGCACCTAAATCTAAATGAGGTTCGCAAATAGTACATTGTTTTATTTCTGATAATAGTTTCTCCATTTATTATTTCAGTGTTAAAGCTTCACCTTTAAAAGATAAACCTTCAAAACCAGTTTTCATAAAGTTTCTGATATTTTGATGAGAAGTTCCATGCTCATCTTCTAAAACACTTTTATAATGCTCGCCAAAACAATACAATGTTTCTTCTTTTGTTAATTGTTGATCTATTGCAAATGCAAATAATTTACAAGAACCAGAATTTTCTCCTGCTTTATTTGTTATTTCTCCATTTGTAAATTCTGTTGGAGTAAAATTATAATTGTCTTCAATTACTTGCATAGTTTCTGCAAAAAGAATTGATGTTGGACTTGTTTTTAGCTTGGTATTGAACTCTAGAATCGTCATTTAGTTTTATTTGAAGCAAAAATAAACAAATAAAAAAGTATGTTTTTATGTAAAAAATGTAAAGTTTTATTTACATTTGTATAAAAATAATAGAATTATGAAGATAAAAATGTTACCAAATTGGGGGAAAAAAATAGGATTATCACTTTTTTTTATTGGTTTTTTCGTTGTTTTTACTGCAGTAAATAGTAGAAAAAGTTTATGTGAAGGTTATAATTCACACAATACTAATACAACTGAAATTATAGATTTAGAACCTGTTTTTATAGAAAAATGGTTTGGCGAATCTGCTGTACATCTGTTTGAAGTATTAACAATTTTAGGCTTATTAATTTATATGTTATCTAAAGAAAAAATTGAAGACGATTATATAAATAAATTACGTTTAGAATCATATCAACTTACTTCAATTATAGTATTGGTTTTATCATTAGGTATTTATGCTTTATCAGAAAATTTAAAATTAAGTATTGACACTTTTGCTACTTTATTTTTAATGTCCTATCTAATTATTTTTGCACTTAAAAAACGAGTTTACTAATGAAAAATTTAATAAAAGTTGAACGTGCCAGACATAGTTTAACTCAAGGAGTATTAGCAGAAAAATTAGGTGTTTCTCGACAAACTATACATGCCATTGAAAAAAACAAATTTAATCCTTCTGTAACGTTGGCTATTAAAATGGCTCGTTTTTTTAATGTTACTGTAGAATATTTATTTGATATCGAAGAGTAATATATTTTACTTCTTTCCTTCAACAATTACAACAATCTCACCTTTAGGTGGTTTATTTTTATAATATGATAGCACTTCTTTTATATTTCCTCGCTTGGTTTCTTCAAACATTTTTGTTAATTCTCTAGAAACCGAAACTTGCCTCTCTTCTCCAAAATATTCTGCAAAATGCCCTAATGTTTTTACCAATTTATGTGGCGATTCGTAAAAAATCATGGTTCTAGTTTCTTGTGCTAATAATAACAAACGTGTTTGACGTCCTTTTTTAACAGGTAAAAAACCTTCGAAAACAAACTTATCATTAGGTAAGCCAGAATTAACCAACGCTGGCACAAAAGCAGTTGCACCTGGCAAACAATCAACTTCAATAGTATGTTGCACACATGCTCTGGTTAATAAAAATCCTGGGTCTGAAATTGCTGGTGTTCCTGCGTCAGAAATTAACGCACAGGTTTCTCCATTTTTAATTCTTTTCACAACACCTTCAACAGATTTATGCTCATTATGCATATGGTGAGAATGCATTTGCGTTGCGATTTCAAAATGTTTTAGGAGTTTTCCGCTTGTACGTGTGTCTTCAGCTAAAATAAAATCTACTTCTTTTAAAACACGAATAGCCCGTAACGTAATATCTTCTAAATTACCTATTGGTGTTGGTACTAAAAATAGTTTGCTCATAGAACAAATGTAATTATTAATTTAAATTTTCTACTTTAGTACTTCGCAAAATATTTTATTATGAGTGATGCTTACAAACAATGATTAATAACATGCCTGAAAAAACAGGTAAATCATTAGAAGAATGGAAAGAAATTTTAAAAATAAAATCTTTTGCAAAACATGGTGAAACTGTAAAATTCTTAAAACAAGAACACAATGTTACACATGGTTTTGCCAACACCATTGTAACACTTTCTAAAGAAAACAAGGACACTTCAGAAGATTTGATTGTAAATCAATATAAAGGAAAAGAGCAATTATTGCCAATTTATAAAAAACTGCTAGAAGTGGTTTCTGGTTTTGGAAGTGATGTAACAATTACACCTAAAAAAACAAGTGTTAGTATTATTAGAAAAAAGCAATTTACGTTGATAAAACCTGCAACAAAAACAAGAATTGATTTAGGTTTAAAACTAAAAGACAAACCTACAACAGAAAGATTAGGAAATTCTGGACCTTTTGGATCTATGTGTACTCATAGAGTACAACTTACGAATGCAGAGCAAATTGATAATGAATTGGTTAATTGGTTAAAAGAAGCATATTCTAAAGCAAATTAGTTTTAAATTTCTTCATATTTTTCAACAGTTATATCTGCAACAACATCACCTGTGTGTTTGGTAGAAAGTGGTTCAAACAACAAAATATGAACTTCTTCTTTTGCAATGGGTTTATGCTCTACACCTTTGGGTACAATATAAAATTCGCCTTCGTTTATTGTGACCGTTTTATCACGTAATTCTATTTCTAAAGTTCCTTTTTTTACCATAAAAAGTTCGTCTTCATTATCGTGCTTATGAAATACAAACTCGCCTTTAATTTTTGCTAGTAAGATTTGCTGTCCGTTTAATTCGCCTATTTTTTTAGGAGACCAATGATCTGAAAAAAGGTCAAACTTTTCTTGAATATTTATTACACTCATAGCAACAAATTTACGAAACTAAATGTTGCGTTACCGATTGAAGTGACATCCTTTTTAATTGTCGCTTCGAGTAATTCTGCTTTTCGCAGAATTGTATCGAGAACAAAATTAAAAAGATATAACGAAAAGCGGGATATTTCTGTTTAGAAATGAACGCCCAAAAAAAGGTTATTCAATAGAAAATGATTAATTTTGTTGCTTAAATTTTCGATAGAAATGTATAGAAGTCATTCTTGTGGCGAGTTAAGATCGTCTGATATAAATAAAGAAGTAACGTTAGCTGGTTGGGTGCAAAAAAGCCGCGATAAGGGTTTTATGATTTGGGTAGATTTACGTGATCGTTACGGAATTACGCAGTTAATTTTTGACGAAGAACGTACGCCTGCAGCAATGATGGACAAAGCAAAATCTTTAGGTAGAGAATTTGTGGTGCAAGTTACAGGAACTGTAATAGAGCGTGAATCTAAAAATGACAAAATAAAAACTGGAGACATTGAAGTTCTTGTAAACAAATTGGAGATACTTAATGAAGCTAAGCTTCCGCCTTTTACAATTGAAGATGAAACGGATGGTGGTGAAGATATTAGAATGAAATATCGGTATTTAGATATTCGTAGAAATCCTGTGAAAGACAGTTTAGTTTTTCGTCATAAGGTTTCTATGGAAGTTAGAAAATATTTATCTGACAAAGGGTTTATTGATGTTGAAACTCCGTATTTAATAAAATCTACGCCAGAAGGAGCGCGAGATTTTGTAGTTCCTTCTCGTATGAATGCTGGTCAGTTTTATGCATTACCACAGAGTCCACAAACATTTAAACAACTTTTAATGGTTGGTGGAATGGATAAGTATTTTCAGATTGTAAAATGTTTTAGAGACGAAGATTTACGTGCCGACAGACAACCTGAATTTACTCAAATTGACTGTGAAATGGCGTTTGTTGAACAGGAAGATATTTTGGAAGTTTTTGAAGGAATGACGCGTCATTTATTAAAAGAAATTAATGGTGTTGACGTTGATAAATTTCCAAGAATGTTATTTGATGATGCCATGCGTTTGTATGGAAATGACAAACCAGATATTCGTTTTGGAATGGAGTTTGGCGAGCTAAACGAAGTTGCACAGCATAAAGAATTTGGTGTTTTTAACAATGCTGAATTGGTGGTTGGAATTGCAATTCCTGGTGGAAATAAACATACAAGAAAAGAGATTGATAAAATTATTGATTGGGTACGTAGACCTCAAGTTGGCGCTTTAGGAATGGTATATTGTAGATGTAATGATGACGGTACTTTTAAATCTTCGGTTGATAAATTTTACAATCAAGGTGATTTGGCTAAATGGGCGGAAGTTACTGGCGCAAAAGCTGGTGATTTAATCTGTGTTTTATCTGGCGAAACCAATAAAGTAAGAGCGCAATTATCTGCCTTACGTATGGAAATGGCTGAGCGTTTAGGATTACGTAATCCTAAAGAATTTGCACCACTTTGGGTAATCGATTTCCCGTTATTAGAATTAGATGAAGAAACGGGTCATTATCATGCAATGCATCATCCGTTTACGTCTCCAAAACCTGGTCAATTAGAATTATTAGATACCGATCCTGGTGCAGTAAAAGCAAATGCATACGATTTAGTTTTAAATGGTAACGAAATTGGTGGGGGTTCTATTAGAATTCATGATAAACAAATTCAGGCAACGATGTTGCGTCATTTAGGGTTTTCTGAAGAAGAAGCGAAAGCACAATTCGGATTTCTAATGGATGCTTTTGAATATGGTGCTCCGCCACATGGTGGATTGGCTTTTGGTTTGGATAGATTGGTTGCAATTTTAGGTGGTCAAGAAACGATTCGTGATTTTATTGCCTTCCCTAAAAACAATTCTGGGCGTGATGTAATGATTGACGCGCCTGCAACTATTGATAACGATCAATTAAAAGAGTTGAGTATTCAGTTAGATATGGAGGAATAAAACGTCAAACTGAACTTGTTTCAGTTTCACATAATAATATTAAATCCCAATCTAAATTTAGGTTGGGATTTTTTAGTATTTTTATTGAATGAAGAAAAAGAAGATTTTTAAAATTACTGGTATATCTATAGTAAGTCTTTTACTTTTAATATTTCTAGCTTTATCCATAATATACTACACTAAAGTAGGGAAATACTCAGAAGACCTTAAGAAATACCCTAAATATATTGGATTTATAGATGAAAAAACTTCACTTTTAAACGATATGAAGTTATGTGGTGAAAAAAAAATTCTAGGTAAACATCATGGATTACCCAAATATGCTTTTTATAAAAACAAAGGATATTTCAGAAAAAATATTTTATCAAAATATAATTCAAAAAAGTTTTCAGATTCAGGTTATTTAAACTTCCGTTTCTTAATCAATTGTGAAGGAAAAGCAGGTTGGTTTAAAATTACCAAAATGAATTTAGATTTAGAGGAAACAAATCTAAATGATGAAATGGTAAATGAATTATTAGAATTAACATCAAATTCAGAAAACTGGAATGAGTTAAGTTTCGAAAACGAAAAAAAATATAATTACCACATGTATATACTATATAGAATTGAAAATGGAAAAATTGTTGAAATATTGCCTTAGTATAATTATTGCTTTATCTATTAATTCTTGTAAAAAAGAACTAACAATAAAAGAAAAAATCATCAAATCTGATGAAATGATTAACGGAGGACATTATATTTTAGGTCCATATTTGCAAGGATCGCCTAAAATGATGACTTATACTGAAAAAGCAATTGCTTTAAATCCAAAAAATGGAGATGCTTGGAGAGAATTATCAATCCCATATTTAAAAAGAGGAATGCCTCATAAATGGAAGCCTTTATTTGATAAAGCAGTATTATATGACTCTACCTACTGGCAACCTTGGCGTGGATATTTATATCTATGGTTTTATAGAGATTATAAAAAAGCAATTGTAGATTTTGATGCATCGGATATACTAACACCTAACTTTATAGATGCTCCTCAAGGATTAAGTGTAGATTGTTGGCGAGGAATAGCATACTTAGGTTTAAAAGATTATAAAAATTCTATTGATTATTTTGATAAATACATTGACAAAGAAATTAAAGACTTTAGTGAAAATTCTGTTGATGTAACAGCTTTTTTATATAAAGGCATTGCATATTTTGAATCAAAAAACCTTGAAAAAGCTGAAGCTAATTTTAATCGTCTTTTAAAAAATTCTTATGGTTTTAGTGCCGATGGAAAATACTATTTAGCGTTAATTTATAAAGAACAAGGAAAAATTAATGAAGCAAAAACAATGATTGACGATGCTATTAAAGATTTTAATGAAGGATATTATAATAAAAGACCATATGTAGAAACGTTAAGGCAATTATATTTAGATGATTTTGAAGCGTTAAAATTATCATTGACAAAAAAATAATATCATGAAAAAACTAACCACACTTTTATTCCTATTTACAACTGTATTAAGTTTTTCACAAGAACTTACAGGAGAACAACTATTAGACAAAGCAATTAAGTATCACGATCCTAACGGAAATTGGGAAACATTTAAAGGAACTTTATATGTTACGATGGAGATTCCTAAAAAACCAAATCGTGATAGTACAATCAGCATAAATCTACCTGAAGAATTTTTTTATGTAAAAGCAGCTTCTGGAGAAAACACAACTGAATATCAAGTTACAAAAGATGCGTGTAAAATTGTTTTTAATGGTGATGAAAACCCATCTGAAGAACTTAAAACTGAGCATAAATTAAGTTGCAAAAGAGCAAATTTGTATAAAAATTATTACACCTATTTGTATGGCTTACCCATGAAATTAAAAGACCCTGGAACTATTCTTGACTCAAAAATTGAGAAAAGAAAATTTAAAGGAAAAGACTATTTGGTTTTAAAAGCAACCTACACAAAAGAAGTTGGAAAAGATACCTGGTATTTTTACTTCAACCCGAAAACCTATGCAATGGAAGTGTATCAATTTTACAAAAAAGTTAAAGATAGTGGAGAGTATATTTTATTGACAGGTGAAGAAATAATTAATGGTGTAAAAATGCCTAAAACTAGAGCTTGGTATTACAATAAAGATGATGGGTATTTAGGGACTGATATTTTGAAAAAATCTAACTAAATGTCATCGGGATTTTAAGAAGCGATCTATTAAATTATTTCTGAGATAACTTCATTTTATTTGCAATGAAAATATTATGAAAAATGGCTGTTCGAGCGCAGTCGAGAACTACAAAAACCTTTCGACTACACTCAAGTAGAATATGTAAAGAAAATTAATGCTACAGACAAAAGACATATTTAAAAAAATTCTGATTTGGAGATATAAGCATATTTCCGAACAACAATTTATATATGTTTTAAGTATTTTAGTTGGTTTTTTAGCAGGTTTAGGAACTGTAGTTTTAAAAAACTTAACCTTCTTTTTCCAGAATATTCTAGAAGGGAAATTTATTAAAGACTTTCATTATTCCTTGTATTTTATTTTCCCAATTATTGGTTTGATTTTAGTGTATTACATCAAAAAAAGGTTCATTAAAAAAGAAATCGGACATGGAATTTCTACAACACTACATTCAATTTCTAAACGAAGTGGAATTATAGAAAAATACAAAATCTATGCATCATTAATTACTGCACCTATTACTGTTGGTTTTGGGGGTTCTGCAGGATTACAAGGTCCAGCCGTAAGTACAGGAGCAGCGTTAGGTTCTAATTTGGCACAAATGTTCCATATGAATACTAAAACCAGAATGCTACTGATTGGTTGTGCAACTGCTGGTGCTATGTCTTCAATGTTTAAAGCGCCTGTTGCCGCAATTATTTTTGCGATTGAAATCTTTAGTTTAGACTTGGCATTCGCTTCATTAGTTCCGCTATTATTAGCTTCGGTTTCTGCTGTAATTACCTCGTATTTTTTCTTTGAGAAAGATGCTTTACTAGGCTTTGAATTAATCGATTCTTTTGCAGTAAAAGATATTTTCTATTATATTTTATTAGGATTAGGAACTGGTTTAGCATCTGTCTATTTTTCTAAAATTTATTTTAGAATTACCAACTTTTTTAAACGAATTAAAAAACCAATTCATAGACTTATTTTAGGTGGAATTGCTATCGGAATTATGCTGTATTTAATTCCACCGTTATATGGAGAAGGTTATGGTCTTATCAATAATTTATTACAAGGAAATACGGTAGAAGTTTTAAACGATTTTCCCTACAAAGTAAACTTTGAAAATGTTTGGATTGTCATTGCTTTTTTATTGCTAATCACTTTATTCAAAGCTATTGCCATGACCACTACTTTTGCGGCTGGTGGTGTTGGAGGAATCTTTATACCGACTTTAGTGATGGGTTCTGCACTGGGAAATGTGTTTGCTAAAATTATAAATCAATTAGGAGGTAATGTTTCAGAATCTAATTTTACATTAATTGGCATGACAGGCTTAATGGCTGGTGTTTTACATGCCCCTTTAACCGCCATTTTCTTGATTGCAGAAATTACTGGCGGTTATGATTTATTTGTCCCGCTAATGTTAGTCGCTGCAATTTCATATGCATTTACTAAATACTTTATTTCAAATTCTATTTACACAGTGGAACTCGCAAAAAGAGGTGAACTTATTACACATGATAAAGACAAAAATGTCTTAATGATGATGAAAATTGATAAGCTTATTGAAACAAATTTTAAAACCGTTCAACCAGAAATGCTATTAGGAACTATGCTAAAAAAAGCTGTTTCAAATTCAACTAGAAACATCTTTCCTGTCATAAATGATGAAAAGCAATTTTTAGGAATTGTTTTGTTAGATGATATTAGACCTATAATGTTTGATAGAGAAATGTACGATAAAGTAACCGTTGAAACTGTAATGAAGACTGCTCCTGGAATAATTTTTTATACTGATTCTGTAGAAAAAATCATGCAGAAATTTAAAGAAAGTAATGCTTGGAATTTACCTGTTATAAAAGATCATAAATATGTTGGATTTATCTCTAAATCCAAATTATTAACTGCCTATAGAAATAAATTGATTGAGGTAACGAATTAAGTTACTTCACAAATCGATACGTCGCTTTTATTAAAAATGTATTATCTAAAGGTTGATTTAATATCTGATTATTTAATCCACGAGATAAAGAATTGCTAGAATCACCTGAACCTGTGATGCCTTGTGACCATACAAAAAATAATTCTGAGCCTGGAATATATTCCCATCGTGCAACTAAATTTGAACGAAATTGTACAAAAGAAAAGTTAGGATTATCAAAACTATAATCTATAGTTCCATCTAAATTTTCATCAACATTATAAACACCGTTACTTTCTGATATTTGATTGTTGCTATACCAAGTAACCCTGTCATTTATATCTTGTGACACAGCGTTATTTACATAATTAAAATTATTAAAACGGCCACGAGCAATAAATGGTTGTCCATAAAACTGAATTGACATATTAGGATTGATACTATAATTTAAACGCAGGGTTGTAGACCAATTCTGATTATCTATATTCCCTAAAATATAACGCGTATCATTTCCAAAAATTTGCTCTCCAACATATTGAGTTTTACTTGGGTTATCAGTAAATTCTGTATTTAAAGATATACTTAAAGCATTTAAAGGCTGGTAATTAAAACGTAAAACATAGCGTGTAAAGGAAAAATTGTCTTGTTTAGCTCCACTATAAATTTGCCCTATTGTAAAATTGAACTTTTTACTTTGATCAGAACCGAAAAACAAAAACATAAAATTTTCTTCAGAAAAACGCCATCTTGGTCCTCCTCTTAAAAAAGTATTGGTGAAAATTCTAGGTTTGTGAGCTCCTCCTATTTCTGTCCACCAATTATTTTTCCAATTAATAAAACCCTTAGTTTCATATTGAATTCTATTAAAATTCCCTTCAAAATCAAACTCAGTTGTCACTTCAACTTTAGCCTGTGCTCTTCTATAAATTTTTGTAGGTGTTTGCCATAAATATTCTAATTCTGCAAACTGTCGCGTATTATCAGCTTGTCTTAAAAAACCTACATCATTAAGTTCTAATTCTGGAGATCTCCACAATCCTCCAAAAGTATAACGCCAGTTTCCACCACCTCTTTTACCTCCAAAAAATCTCCCTCCTGTTCCTGTTAAAGACGTTTTATTTGGATCTACATTTACATGACTTGCATCAACTCGTTGAAATAAATGTGTTAAAGATCTTTGAGTATTTTCAATAGATTCTTTACTTCCATTTACAGAACTTAACACCAAGTTTCCTTGAAAAAAATAATCTCTATTATGCCAATTGTGTCTAAAATCGAATCCTCCAGTATATGCCGATTTTCTTAAATGATTTAACTTTCCTTGTAAACTTCTATTAGTTGCTGTAAAAATTCCGCCAACATAGGTATTTCTATTATTAAAATCTTTTTGAGCTCTTCCTACTAAATAATTGGTTAACGGTTCTACTAATTCTTCTCTTCGAGTTCCGTTATTATCAATTTCTGCATATTCGTTAGCTGTAACAGTCTCTAATAAACCTACTGACCATCCATCTTTAGTTTTTCCAGAAAATTTTGCAGCTCCTAAAATTGTTGAATTAATAGGTGTATTTGCAAATTCACCATTTGCTAGATTAGCACTTCCTTGTGGACTTCGCCCTATTCTTCTACTATAAAACACATTGTCTTGACCGTTTGCAAATCGATAATCAAAAATATTTTTATTCTCTACAAAAAATGGTCTTTGTTCATTAAAGAATATTTGAAATCCATCTAAAGCAATCGCACCTGGATCTGCCTCTACTTGACCAAAATCTGGATTAATAGTTAAATCTAAGGTTAAATCGTTTGTAATTCCAATTTTCGCATCTAGCCCTCCATTAATTTTAAAATCAGATCCATCTCTAAAAGGATTACTTCCTTCTTTTTGATATGTATCATATTGCAAAACCGTGAACGGTTGAATTTCTAATTGCTTTTGTGATTTTAAATTAACCAATCCATGCAATTCTCCAGCTTCGCTAATAAATCCAGCAGCAGAATTAGGTATTCTTTGCCAGAGTGAACGCTCATTTTTTCTAAATAAATTTCTATTTACGTTTAATCCCCAAATCTGTTCTTTATCATTTCCAAAACGTAATTGACTTAAAGGTATTTTCATTTCTGCAGTCCAACCCTTATCATCAGTTACTGCTTTCGTATACCAAATCGGATTCCAACTATCATCCCAATTATTTCCGTTTTGTGTAGCAAATTCATCACCTTTTACACCAGCAGCAGTAATCGTAAATACAAAAGCGGTTCGTTTATCATGGTAACTATCTATAATTACATTTACTCGATCTCCTGCAAAACCGTCTCTTCTAGATAACCTTTTTTGAATCTTATCTGGCTCATCATCAAAGGCTCTGATAGCTACATATAAAAACTTCTCATCATAGGTGATTTTAAATTTTGTTTGGTATGTAGGTGGCGTTCCTTCGTCAGGATCTTTTTCTGTAAAATCTGTTCCCCATTCAACAGCGTTCCAACTTTCATCATCTAAAATTCCATCAATAACTGGTATACTAGTAATTATTTTTGTTGTATAAATCTTTTTTGGAACTACAATTTTAGTTTCTTGAGCGAAGGTTTTTTGAATTATAATTAAAAAACAAAAAACAAGAATGAGGTTAGTTTTCATTGATTTTGATTTGTACATCAAATGTAAAATACTATTTTCATAAGTTTTTGTTAATTTAATTTTTAAAATCATAAATAATTTTTCTTTATTTGTGATGAATGTTTTTCAAATCTATACCAAACAGATTACAATTATTAAAAACCTTTAGCATTACTGTAATAAGTTTTGCTTTTCTGGTTAGACTCATTTTATATTTTTTTGCTTTTAAGTATATCGACTTTTCTATACTTAATTTTATAAAAATATTCTTTATCGGATTATTTTTTGATATTGGTAACCTTAGTTATTTATTAGCATTCTATGCGATATACCTATTATTAATTCCTACTAAATTTTATGGAAATTTACTAGATCGTTTTCTTACAAAATTTGCTTACGGGTTTTTCTTATTTGTCTATATATTTTCTTTTTTAGCTGAAATTCCTTTTTGGCAAGAATACCAAAGAAGATTCAATTTTATTGCTGTAGATTATTTATTATACACATACGAAGTAATTCAAAATATACATGAATCTTTTCCTCTCCCATTATTAATTCTTTTCATTATTCTAATATTAATTCTTAGCATTAAATACGCATCAAAGAAAAACGCTTATAAAAACACATTTAATAATTCAGATTCTTTTAAAACGAAACTTATCCCTTTAACAATCTTGTTGATAGTTTTTGGATTTTATCATTATTTTATAACAAATTCTAATGCAGAAGTTTTTGGCACTATTAATGAAAATGAATTAGCAAAATCGGGTATGTACTCTTTTTTTAATGCCTACAAAGGAAATGAATTGAATTATAACGAGTTTTATAAAACATTGCCTAAAGAAGAAGTATTTAAAATACTAAATCAACATATAAAAGCATCGAACGATAGTTTACTTTATGGAAACAGTATCTACAGATACACAAAAAATGATAGCATAGAAACTAAACCAAATGTAATTTTTATTGGATTAGAAAGTTTGAATGCTCGGTTCATGCAAAGTTTTACAAATAAAGATAATTGGACACCTACTTTAGACTCGCTGGCAAAAGAATCCATTTTTTTCACAAACCTATATGCAACCGGAACAAGAACCATACGGGGTATTGAAGCTATAAGCTTATCTATTCCTCCAACTCCTGGTAGAAGTATTGTAAAGCGAGACAACAATGAAAATCTTGCTACAATTGGTCATGTTTTTAAACAAAAAGGATATAGTAGAACTTTTTTTTATGGAGGAGATAGTCATTTTGATAATATGGCAAACTACTTTAGTTATAATGGATTTGATATAGTTGACCGAAGAAAATTACATCGTTTAGAACAGAAATTACCAACCAAAAGAACAAGAATTAATGATGACGAAATGACTTTTGAAAATGCTTGGGCTGTATGTGACCAAGATTTATTTAATAAAGTTTTAAAGGTTACTGATGAGCAAGCAAAAAACAATCAACCTTTTTTTAATTTTGTTATGACAAGTTCTAACCACAAACCATATACCTACCCAGATGGAGTGGTTGATATACCATCTGGTGAAAATGTAATTGGATCTATAAAATATCTAGACAAAAGTTTACATGAATTCTTTAAAAAAGCAAAAACAAAATCATGGTATAAAAACACCGTTTTTGTTATTATGTCTGACCATTGTGGTTTTAGTGCTGGTAGAACTGAAATTAATGTAGAGAATCATCATATCCCTGCATTAATTACAAATTTAAAAAATCATAACCCTATAAAAATAAACAAACTATCCTCTCAAATAGATATATTCCCTACACTTTTTGGATACTTAAATTGGTCTTACAATAACAATTTTTACGGTAAAGACATCAATAAAATGACGCCAAAAGAAGAACGTGCATTTATAGGAAATCATCGTAAAGTTGGTTTATTAAAAAAAGGGAAACTCATGCTGTTAGAAGCGCCAAGAAAACATACATTTTTCAATTGGAATAAAGAAAAAAACGACATTTCTCCAATTAAATCAGATTCAATCTTTCTTAAAGAAACAATATCGTATTATCAATCTGCTTTCGATCTGTTTAAAAACGACGGATTAAAAATCCAAAATACTTCAAAAAATTAAACTAAACAGCTATTTGTCAATTGAATAATTAGTTGTAGATTTGCACTCCTTTTTTAAGGAAAAACTATAAATTATTAATTGACAAAAACTAAAGGTGTAATTATGAACACATTAAGTTACAAAACAGTATCAGCAAACAGCGCTACCGCAAATAAGGAGTGGGTTTTAGTTGATGCGGACGGGCAAACGTTGGGTCGTCTAGCTTCTAATATTGCAAAACTTATTAGAGGTAAACACAAACCAAATTATACTCCTCACGTAGATTGTGGAGATAACGTGGTTATTATCAACGCAGAAAAAATTAATCTAACTGGTAAAAAATGGACTGATAAGTCTTACATCCGTCATACGGGTTATCCAGGAGGACAAAGATCGTTAACTGCAACAGAAATGTTTGAGAAAGATCCTACAAGATTAATCGAAAAAGCAGTAAAAGGTATGTTACCTAAAAACAAATTAGGTAGCGCTTTATACAGAAACCTATATGTGTATTCTGGTG
Source organism: Lutibacter sp. Hel_I_33_5 (assembly GCF_007827455.1). Classification (NCBI taxonomy): domain Bacteria; kingdom Pseudomonadati; phylum Bacteroidota; class Flavobacteriia; order Flavobacteriales; family Flavobacteriaceae; genus Lutibacter; species Lutibacter sp. Hel_I_33_5. The sequence continues at coordinate 2,212,523 of NZ_VISM01000001.1, read as the reverse complement.
TAGAGCACAAACATGCAGGGCAAAATCCTAAAGCTATTAACTTAAACGATCTTAAATAATGGAAACTGTACACAAAATCGGTAGAAGAAAAACTGCTGTAGCGCGTATTTATCTTTCAGAAGGTAAAGGAAACATTACAGTAAACAAGAGAGATGTAAACAACTATTTTACAACTCCAACTTTACAATATAAAGTGCAACAACCATTAATGTTAACAGACAACTTAAAATCTTACGATATTAAAGTTAATGTTTTCGGTGGTGGTGTAACTGGACAAGCAGAAGCTATTCGTTTAGCAATTACTAGAGCATTAGTTTCTATTAATGAAGAACATAGAGCTGTTTTAAAACCAGAAGGATTATTAACGCGTGACCCAAGAATGGTTGAACGTAAGAAATTTGGTCAGAAGAAAGCACGTAAGAAATTCCAGTTCTCTAAACGTTAATTTTATACTGGACATTGTTCAGTGCAAAATGTTTCGAGACTGTTATATAAATTTAATATTAACAGTTTAGCATCTAAATATATAAGACTCGAAAGACTACTTATATATTGATTTCAAAACAGAAAGTAAACACATTTTTAAAATGGCAAACGTAAACATTCAAGAATTATTAGAAAGTGGCGTACACTTTGGTCACTTAACTAGAAAATGGGATCCAAACATGGCTCCTTATATCTATACAGAACGTAATGGTGTTCACATCATCGATTTGTATAAAACAGCAGCAAAAATAGAAGAATCTGCTACTGCATTGCAAAAAATTGCAAATTCAGGTCGTAAGATTTTATTTGTTGCAACAAAAAAGCAAGCAAAAGATATTGTTGCAGAAAAAGCTGCAGCAGTAAACATGCCTTACATCACAGAAAGATGGCCAGGTGGTATGTTAACTAACTTTGTTACTATTAGAAAAGCTGTTAAAAAAATGGCTCAAATTGATAGAATGAAGCAAGATGGTTCTTTTAATGCTTTATCTAAAAGAGAAAAATTACAAATCAATCGTCAGAGAGAAAAATTAGAAAAGAATTTAGGTTCTATTTCTGATATGACTCGTTTACCTGGAGCTTTATTTGTTGTGGATATTAAAAAAGAGCATATTGCAATTGCAGAAGCTCAAAAATTAAATATTCCAATTTTTGCAATGGTAGATACTAATTCAGATCCTAGACAAGTAGATTTTGTAATTCCATCTAACGATGATGCTTCTAAATCTATAGAGAAAGTTTTATTTCATGTAACAGGTGCAATTTCTGAAGGTTTATCTAACAGAAAAGCAGAAAAAGAGAGCAAAGACAAAGCAAAAGAAGCTAAAGCTGTTGCTCCGAAAAAAGAAGAAGCTAAAACAGAAGTAAAAGAAACTAAAGAAGTTGCTGCTCCTAAAAAGGAAGAAGCAAAAACTGAAGTTGCAGAAACTGTAGAAGCTACTACTGAAGAAAAAAAATAATTACAATTTAAGAAACTATAAATAACATGGAAACGGTAAAGATTAGCGCTGCTGATGTTAAAAAATTAAGAGAAGCTACTGGAGCTGGAATGATGGACTGTAAAAAGGCATTAGTTGAAGCTGCTGGAGATTTTGATAAAGCAATTGACATCTTACGTAAGAAAGGTCAAAAAATTGCTGCAAAAAGAGCTGATAGAGAATCTACTGAAGGTGTTGCAGTAACAAAAATTAATGCAGACAAAACTGAAGGTGTTGCTATTGTATTAGCTTGTGAAACTGATTTTGTTGGTAAAAACGAATCTTTTGTTGCTTTAGGTGGTCAATTTGCTGATATCGCTTTAAATCATTCAGATAAAGAATCTTTCTTAGCTGCTGATTTTGGAGGTATCACAGTTGCTGAAAAGTTAATTGAACAAACTGGTGTAATTGGTGAAAAACTAGACATTACTTCTTTCGAAAAACTTGAAGCTGCTTATGTTGGTTCTTACACTCACATTGGTAAGATTGCCGCTTTAGTTGGTTTATCTAGCGTCGTTGATAATGCAGATGCTTTAACTAAAGATGTAGCAATGCAAATTGCTTCTATGGGAGCAACAACATTATCTTACAAAGATTTTGACCCTACATTTGTAGCTGCAGAAACTGAAGCAAGAATTGCAGTTATAGAAAAAGATAATATTGAATTAGGTAGATTAGGTAAAACTTTAAAAAACGTACCTCAATATATTTCTAGAGCTCAATTAACTGATGAAGTAATTGCACAAGCTGAAGAAGCTGCAAAAGCTGAATTAAAAGCTGAAGGTAAACCAGAACAAATCTGGGATAGAATTCTTCCAGGTAAAATGGAGCGTTTTATTTCTGATAACACTACTTTAGATCAAGAACAATGTTTATTAGATCAAAATTTCATTAAAGATGAAAAGAAAAACGTTGCAGAATATGTTAAATCATATGGTGATGTTTCTGTTAGTGGATTTAAAAGAGTTACTTTAGGGTAATTTTATTACAACATATTTTAAAAACCTCGCAAATTTGCGAGGTTTTTTGTTTTTGATAAATTTAAAAATCAAAAAAATTATGTAGTTTTGTTCAACTTTCAAAAAAACCATGCAATACAAGAGAATATTACTAAAATTAAGTGGAGAAGCTTTAATGGGTGAACGTCAATACGGAATTGACCCAAAACGTTTAGCAGAATATGCAGAAGAAATAAAAGCAGTAGTAAACAAAGGTGTAGAAGTTGCCATTGTAATTGGCGGTGGAAATATTTTTAGAGGTGTTGCTGGCGCAGCCAATGGTATGGATCGTGTACAAGGAGATCATATGGGTATGCTAGCTACTTGTATTAACGGATTAGCATTACAAAGTGCACTAGAAGACGCTGGTGTGTATACACGTTTACAAACAGCATTAGAAATAAAAGAAATCGCAGAACCTTATATTAAACGTAAAGCAATTCGTCATTTAGAAAAAGGACGTGTTGTTATTTTTGGAGCTGGAACCGGAAATCCATATTTTACTACAGATACTGCTGCCGTTTTAAGAGCTATAGAAGTTCAAGCTGATGCAATTTTAAAAGGAACTCGTGTTGATGGAATTTACAATGTAGATCCAGAAAAAGATAAAAATGCCATCAAATACGAAAATATTACTTTTAAAGATGTGATAGAAAAAGGGTTAAAAGTAATGGATATGACCGCTTTTACTTTAAGTGAAGAAAATAAATTACCTATTATTGTTTTTGATATGAATACTACTGGAAATTTAATGAAGTTAATTTCTGGAGAACAAATTGGAACAATAGTTGATAATTGATTAAAATAAAGTTATCACCTACCTAAAAATAGGTTTTAAATTAGAATAATTATGAACGAAGATATTGAGTTTATTATAGACACAGCTAAAGAAGCTATGACAAATGCGATAGAGCATTTGATTAAAGAATTACGTACCATAAGAGCAGGTAAAGCATCTCCTTCGATGTTATCTAACATTCAAGTAGATTATTATGGTTCTTTAACACCATTAGGCCAAGTTGCAAATGTAAATACACCAGATGCTAGAACTATTAGCATCCAACCTTGGGAGAAAAACATGTTACAAGAAATCGAGAAAGCAATTATGATTGCTAATATTGGTTTTAACCCAATGAATAATGGTGAAAATATTATTATCAATGTTCCTCCTTTAACAGAAGAACGCAGAAAAGGATTAGCAAAACAAGCAAAAGCTGAAGCAGAACATGCAAAAGTTGGTATTAGAAATGCAAGAAAAGATGCTAATAACGAAATTAAAAAATTAGACGTTTCAGACGATTTAAAGAAAAATTCAGAAGTTGAAGTTCAAGCTTTAACAGATCAACACATTAAAGATATTGACGAGAAATTTACGGTTAAAGAAGCAGAAATCATGAAAGTTTAATAACCTTATAAAATTTATAAAAAAGGGTGTTAAAAACACTCTTTTTTTTGGTCAAAATCCAACAACAATTTAATTACCTTTGCTTAAAATTTTATAAATGACCTTCTGGACCAAAGTCGCAGGTTTTATCTTAAGAAATAGATATTTAGTATTGATTTGCATAGCAATTGCTACAACTTTTTTGGCTTTGCAAATGAAACATATGCGATTCTCATATACAGAAGCAAACCTTTTACCTCAAAATCATCAGGCAAATTTAGATTACAATCAGTTTTTAGAAATTTTTGGAGAAGAAGGAAACTTAATCATTCTTGGAGTACAAGATGCTACAGTATTTACACCTAAAAAATTTAATGCATGGAATGGTTTAGTAAAATCATTCGATTCTTTAAAAGAAGTTGAATTTACAATTTCTATTGCTGATGTTAAAAAATTAAAAGCAGATAGAAAGAAAAGGAAGTTTGTTTTTGAACCTTTGTTTGATAAAGAACCGTCAACAAAAAAAGAAGTTAATGAAATAAAAAAACAACTTTTTGAAAAGCTCCCTTTTTACGATAATTTACTTTATAATAAAAACACACAAACACTTCAAACAGCAATTTATATTGATAAAAAAATTGTAAATACTCCTGTTAGAAGAGATTTAATTCAGAATGTTTTAATTCCAAAAATAGAAGCTTTTGAAAAGGAAAATGGCTTAGATATTCGTGTTTCTGGAATGCCATATATTAGAACGTTAAATTCCCAGAACATACAAGATGAAATTCAACTTTTTGTGGGTGGCGCTTTGCTTATAACAGCAATTATTTTCTTCTTTTTCTTCAGATCATTTAGAGCAACTTTTATCACACTATTAGTAGTAATTATTGGGGTTGTTTGGGCATTCGGATTTATTGGTTTATTAGGATATGAAATAACAGTATTAACAGCATTAATTCCGCCATTAATAATTGTCATTGGTGTTCCAAATGCAGTTTTTCTCATCAATAAATATCAGCAAGAAGTAAAAAAACACGGTATGCAAGCAAAAGCGTTGCAACGTGTAATTTCTAAGATTGGGAATGCTACGTTAATGACCAACATAACTACTGCATCAGGTTTTGCAACTTTTGTATTTGTTAAAAGTCAACTTTTAAGAGAATTCGGAATTTTAGCTTCTATTAATATCATAAGTATTTTTATTCTGGCATTATTAATTATACCGATTATTTATAGTTTTATGCCGTTGCCTAAGAAAAAGCATTTAAATCATCTTGAAAAAAAGTGGATTGAAAATGTTGTGGATTGGATGGAGCAAATGGTTAGAAAAAGAAGAATTACCATTTATATCACAACCGTTATTGTTATAATTTTAGGGATAATTGGTGTTTATAAAATTAGAGTTTCTGGTAGTTTAATCGAAGACATGCCTAAGGGAATGCAGTTTTACAAAGACATTAAATTCTTTGAAAAAGAGTTTGGTGGTATCATGCCTTTAGAAATTCTAATTGATACAAAAAAGGAAAAAGGAGTCATGAAATTATCCACTTTAAAACGCATGGATAAAATAAATGATGCAATCGAAACTTTTCCAGAACTATCTAAACCAATTTCAATAATAAATCTAGTAAAATACTCTAAACAAGCTTACTACAAAGGAAATCCTAAATATTATCAATTACCAACTAGTCAAGAACAAAGCTACATTTTTGCATACACAAAAAATTCTAACAGCAATGCTGGTATGTTAAAGAGTTTTGTCGATTCTACAGGAAGATACGCAAGAATTACAACCTTTATGAAAGACATTGGTACCGATAAAATGGATGTCATTCAAGAACGATTAAGAGCTGTGATTAAAAAAGAATTTCCAGAAGAACGTTATACCGTTTCATTAACTGGAAAAGCTTTAGTATTTATAAAGGGAACAAATTACTTAATTAAAAACTTAGTGATTTCTTTATCATTAGCAGTGTTTTTAATAGCCTTATTTATGGCATGGATGTTTAGATCACCACAAATGATTTTAATTTCGTTGATACCTAACATGCTGCCATTATTAATTACGGCAGGATTAATGGGCTTTTTTGGCATCCCTATAAAACCTTCAACTATTTTAGTATTTAGTATTGCATTTGGTATTTCCGTAGATGATACCATTCACTTTTTAGCGAAATATAGGCAAGAATTGATTGCTAATAAATGGAAAATTAAACCGTCGGTTTATGCCGCTCTAAGAGAAACAGGTGTAAGTATGTTTTACACATCAATTGTATTATTTTTTGGCTTTTTAGTATTTACAGTTTCTAGTTTTGGAGGAACAATAGCCTTAGGAGGACTGGTTTCTGTAACATTGTTATTAGCAATGGTTTCTAATTTACTTTTATTACCTTCTTTATTACTTACTTTCGAGAAAAAAATTGCCAATCAAAAAGTATTTAAAGAACCTGCAATGAGAATTTTGCCTCCAAAAGAAGAAAAAATAGAAGAATAAATTTAAGCTTTTCTTCACTATAATACTATTGCTCATCTTCTAACAAAAAAGTATCTTTACTTTTTTAACACCAAATAAGAAGATGAAGAAAAGTAGCGTTGCAGAAATTTTAAAATCAGAAACTTTTTTACAAGAAGTACAACTTAAAGGCTGGGTAAGAACATTTAGAAGTAATCGTTTTATTGCTTTAAATGATGGTTCAACCATTAAAAACATTCAATGTGTTGTTGATTTTGAAAACACCAATGAAGAAACGTTAAGAAGAATTACTACTGGAGCTGCTGTTAGTATAAAAGGAACATTAATAGAAAGTCAAGGGAAAGGACAAACTATGGAAGTTCAAGTTTCTGAATTAGAAATTTTGGGTGACTCAAATCCTGATGAATATCCTATTCAGCCTAAAAAACACAGTTTCGAATTTTTGAGAGAAAATGCACATTTACGTGTAAGAACAAATACATTTAGTGCTGTAATGCGTGTGCGTTCTTTACTATCTTATGCAGTACACAAGTATTTTCAAGAAAACGGATTTAACTATGTAAACACACCAATTGTTACAGGTTCTGATGCTGAAGGTGCAGGAGAAATGTTTAAGGTGACAACTTTTGAAGAAAATAAAGCACCTTTAACAGAAGATGGAAAGATAGATTACAGTCAAGATTTTTTTGGTAAAGAAACCAACTTAACAGTTTCTGGTCAATTAGAAGCAGAGACCTATGCAATGGCATTAGGAAAAGTCTATACTTTTGGCCCTACTTTTAGGGCAGAAAATTCTAATACTACACGTCATTTAGCAGAATTCTGGATGATTGAACCCGAAGTTGCTTTTATGGATTTGGATGGTAATATGGATTTAGCGGAAGATTTTATAAAATCGGTTTTAACACATGTTTTAGAAAATTGTAAAGACGATTTAGCTTTTTTAGATAATAGACTTACACAAGAAGAAAAAACAAAACCACAAGCGCAGCGAAGTGAAATGAGTTTAGTTGAAAAACTAAAATTTGTAGCTGACAATAATTTTAAACGTGTTTCTTATACAGAAGCTATCGATATTCTTAGAAATTGCAAACCAAATAAGAAGAAGAAATTTCAATTTTTAATTAACGAATGGGGTGCGGATTTACAATCTGAACACGAGCGTTATTTAGTTGAAAAACATTTTAAATGCCCCGTGATTTTATTCGATTATCCTGCCGATATTAAGGCATTTTATATGCGTTTAAATGAAGATGGAAAAACGGTACGTGCTATGGATGTTTTATTCCCTGGTATTGGAGAAATGGTTGGTGGCGCACAACGTGAAGAACGTTATGATGTTTTAGTTCAAAAAATGAAGGCTTTAAATATTGACGAAAAAGAACTTTGGTGGTATTTAGACCTAAGAAAATTTGGAACAGCTGTTCATTCTGGTTTTGGATTAGGTTTTGAACGTTTAGTTCAATTTACAACTGGAATGGGGAATATTAGAGACGTTATTCCATTTCCAAGAACACCTCAAAATGCTGAATTTTAAATAATTAGTAGTTTAAATCAACCACATAGTAATAACATATAAAAAACCTGACACTATAGCTAGTATATAATTATTGAGGTTGAACATTTTATGCTTTTTATATAAAAAATAAATTACCATCAAAAACATATGTAATCTAAGAGGAATAAACCATACTGAATTTTCATTAAACCAACCAACGCATGAAATTCTTTGAAATGATATTTCATAAAATAATGGAGCAAGTATAATTGCTAATAAAAAAGAAGTATACCTCGAATCTTGTCTTTTAATTTTATTAACTAAATATTGCAACGAACTTATTACGATAATTACTAAAAATGTATCTATAAAAATTCTATAAATTACAGTATAATCATTTTCTATAATTTTAAAAACAGTATCTAAATAGTTAAAAATTAACCTACCGAGATTCAAGGTCAATTTTTCAAAGCAATAATAAAATAAAATTATTATTACTATTTTAAAACCGTTATTAATACATGTTTTTATCAACTTGAATTATGATTTTATTAATAAATGATATTTTGATTGATAAAACTAAGGAAGAGAAAAGATGATAAATAATTTCTTATTTTTTTATAATACATTTTTTTTAATCATTACTTTTACTTTCCATATACAATATATGTAAATAATATTACTTTGATTTCTGTTTATGTTAAAACAAAGCTTACATTATAAATTACTTCAAAAATTATCTCCACAACAAATTCAGTTGATGAAGTTAATTCAATTGCCTACGCAAGCTTTTGAAGAACGTTTAAAACAAGAAATTGAAGAGAACCCTGCCCTAGACACTGGTAAAGAAGAACCTGAAAATTTTGAAGATTCTTTAGCTGATGAATATGACGATACAGGAACAGAAAAAATTGAAACTGAAGATATTAATATTGATGAATATCTAAGTGATGATGAGTATCCTAGTTATAAAACTCAAGCTAATAATTATTCATCAGATGATGAAGAAAAAAATGTTCCTTATGCAGCTGGAACAAGTTTCCATCAGTCTTTAAAAAATCAATTAAATACATTTAGAATCAACGAAGAAGAACGTGCAATTGCAGAGTTTTTAGTTGGTAGTATTGATGACAGTGGATATATTAGAAGAGAAATTATTGATTTGGTAGATGATTTAGCATTTACTGCAAATATATTTACAACTGAAGAAAAAGTAATTGAAATTCTTAAATCTGTTGTTCATAGATTAGATCCTATTGGTGTTGGTGCAAGAGATTTAAGAGAATGCCTAATCATTCAATTAAAAGCAAAATCTGAAACTGAGATTAGAAGTTTAGCTATTAATATTCTTGAAAACTCATTTGATCATTTTGTAAAAAAACATTACAAAAAGTTAATTGAGAAATTTAATCTTTCAGAAAATAAATTAAAAGAGATTAATACCGAAATTGGAAAGTTAAATCCGAAACCTGGAAGTTCTTATGCTGGAAACAATAAAATAGCAGAACAAATTGTTCCTGATTTTTCAATAAAAATTTTAGATGGTGAACTAGATTTGACTTTAAATTCTAGAAACGCTCCCGAATTACATGTTTCTAGAGAGTATAATAATATGCTTAAAGGGTATCAAGAATCTACTAAAAAAAGTAAGTCTCAAAAAGATGCAGTATTTTTTATTAAGCAAAAATTAGATGCTGCAAAATGGTTTATTGATGCTATAAAACAACGTCAACAAACTTTAATGATCACTATGAGCACTATTATGCAGTATCAATATGATTATTTTTTAACTGGTGATGAGCGCAAGCTAAAACCAATGATCTTAAAAGATATTGCAGACAAAATTAAGATGGATATTTCTACCGTTTCACGTGTAGCAAACAGTAAATACGTTTCTACTCCTTACGGCACAAAGTTGATTAAAGAATTCTTTTCTGAATCTATGAAAAACGATCAAGGAGAAGATGTTTCAACTAGAGAAATTAAAAAGATTTTAGAGACTGTAATTTCTGAAGAGAACAAGAAAAAACCGTTAACTGATGATAAGCTATCGAAACTTCTTAAAGAGAAAGGGTATCCAATTGCCAGAAGAACTGTAGCAAAATATAGAGAGCAATTAGATATTTCTGTAGCTAGATTGCGTAAAGAAATTTAGTGCGTTTTCATAAAATCATATCGGTAATTTTACACCCAATCGTAATTCCAACAATTGGTGTTTTACTCTATTTTTTATTAGTGCCTAATACGATTCAAAAGCAATTACAATTAACAATACTGGGGTTAGTTTTTGTAGTTACTTATCTAATACCTGTATTATTATTAGCTGTTTTAAAAGCTATTGGATCTATAGAATCTTATCATGTAACTACCATAAAAGAGCGTAAAATACCTTTAGCGTTTATGATGGTGCTTTTTTATCTCCTTGGTAGTACATTAATAAAACTACGTAGTGTAAGTGATTTGGGAATCTTATTTTATGCAACATCTTTAGGAATAGTATTAGTCTACGTTCTTTTTTTAACGAAGTTAAAAACAAGCTTGCATTTACTTTCTATGGGAATTGCTGTTGGTTTTTTTCTATTAATACAGAATAATTATGGAATCTCTTTTTTTCCAATCATTGCAGTTTCAATTTTATTTTCTGGATTGTTAGGAAGTGCAAGACTACATTTAAAAGCACACACACCTTTTGAAGTTTATTCAGGATTTATAATTGGTTTTTTATGCCCTTACTTTGTGAATGCTTTTTTATAAAATATAAAAAATCAACCCCATTTTTAAGAGCTTCGTATTTACACTTTCTGCACCAATAAATCCATTTTTAAATAATGGCTTTAAACCATAATAGACATGAAAAGTCACTAAATCATATCCAGCAGACAACGTTATTCCATACTGGAATTTGTTAAAACCTGTGATGTTAGAGAATTCGAAAGAAGCATCATTTTCATCAGTAAAATTAAACTTATTATGTAGGTTATAAGAAAACTTAACACCTGCGTATAAACGCCAAAACTTGTATTTATTAGCATCCGAAGTACGTAATCTAAACTCTACTGGAAATTCAATTGCGTGTAACCTGAACTCATTTAATTTTAAATTTTCATCAATAGAAAAGGTAGGAGTATTATTAATTTCCTCAATTTTTAACGCCTGATTTAAAAAATCGTAATTATACCCTAATCCTAAAGCAACAGAAAAACTTCCTTTTTTATTTAGAATAATGTCTTGTAAAATTCCACCAGAAAATCCGTAAGAAAACCCACTTCCTTTCACACCAGTTGGTTGACTATATAATTGATTATACGTTACAGACAAATACAATTGATCGTCTGCATATCTATCTCCTAATTGCAAGGAATCTTTTTGAGAATAACTCAAAAGTGATATCATAAGAAATAAAAAGCAAAGAACTTTTTTCATATTATCTTTTATCTTGTAAAGATACTTTTTTTACACAAAAAAAGGTAACTCAAAAATGAATTACCTTTTTATATTTTTAAAAAACTTTATTTTTAGTTTTCCGCTGCTTGTCTAGCAGAATAACTTATTTTTAAAGCATTCACATCTCTTAATTGTATACGAATATCCGTAATAGTACCAACACTTGATTCTACATCTGCTTTAATAGATGTTGTCATATAAGGCACTTCAGCTTCAGAAACTTTAGTTCTAGCATTAAAAATAAAGCTAGGTACTTCTTTTGCTGTTGCAATTTTATCGTTTAACTGAATTTTATCTCCACCTCCAATAGTTTTATCTTTTGCTTTACCAACATAGATTGTACTAACTAAGCTTTTATGCTCAAGTTTTTTAATCTCAGTAGCATTAGGCAACTTTGGGTTTTCAATTTTCAATTCAGTTTCTCTCATTACGGTTGTAACCATAAAAAAGAACAATAACATAAAAACGATATCCGGTAACGCTGATGTATTTACAGCAGGTAATCCTTTTTTCTTCTTTTTAAATTTAGACATATTGTTAAATATTAAAAATTAATTAGATGATGTAGGTTCAGCATCAGAAATAATTTGAGGATATGCTTTTTTTATAGCATCAATTTTTTTCTTCAACGACTCATCTGTCTTTTTATCTTTATAAGCTTTTTCAAGCTCAGTAAAAGACATTCCGTTACGCTCTTGACATAATCTATTTCTTAACTCTCTATACGCTTTAAGCAACTCATTCTGTACTTCAATATATGTACCAAACTCAGTTCCTCTATCAGACTGCACAGAAATAATAGCTTTATTCGGGTGATCTGAAGATTCTGCACTTCGTTCACCTTTACAATAATCACACGGTAATCCCGGTGTACCATCTTCTCCTGGTTTTCCTAAACCTCCACCATTATCAATAAATTTTATTGCCGCCTCTTTAATATCTTTAACATCCATATCACTACCTTCAACTAATAACGCGTTGTTTCTATTGATATTTACTTCAAAAATATTTTTTTGTTTAATAATAGGCGGAACGTAATCTTTTGGTGGTTTTTCAGATAATCTTTTAGAAATACCCGAATCTACATCCATTGTTGTAGTTACTAAGAAAAAGATAAGTAGCAAGAAAGCAATATCTGCCATAGATCCTGCATTAATTTCTGGTGTTTCTTTTCTTGCCATGACTACTTATGATTTTATAATTCCTTTTACTAAATCTACAACAAAAAATCCTGCGCCAACGACACCTAATAACGTTGCAAACCATATACCAGTACTTGCCCATTTATTAGACGCTGCTCCAGCTTCTCCGCCTTCAATTACACCACCTTGTGCATTTAAAACGGCATTACTATCTCCTAAGAAATATGCAATTAATAAGACAACAGCCAAAGCTACTAATCCCATTAATGTTTTCTTTAAATTTTCTGGATTCTTTATTAAACTTAATAAAGATAGAATTATTGTTACACCTATTGCTGCATATAATAGCAACGTAGAAAACCCTACCAATGGAGCTACAGCGCCACTTAGGGCTTCTGCATCTTCACCAGCTGCAGATACATTAGCAAATAGGACGATACCTATGACTGCTATGACTGCAACTAAAATGGTTAATATTTTAGATATATTCATTCTTATTATTATTTTTTATACTTAACCAAAAGGTCAATTAATGATATTGAAGCATCTTCCATATTGTTTACGATACTATCTACTTTAGATACAATATAATTATAGAAAATCTGTAATATAATTGCTACAACTAAACCAAATACTGTAGTTAATAATGCTACTTTAATACCACCAGCAACTACTGCTGGAGAAATATCATTTGCAACTTGAATAGAATCAAACGCATCAATCATACCAATTACTGTACCCATAAACCCAAGCATTGGTGCTAAGGCAATAAATAAAGATAACCAAGAAATGTTTTTCTCTAATAATCCCATTTGTACTCCACCGTATCCAACAACTGCTTTTTCAGCCGCTTCAACACCTTCATCTGCTCTATCTAAACCTTGGTAAAAGATAGACGCTACAGGTCCTTTTGCATTTCTACATACTTCTTTAGCAGCTTCTATTCCACCAGAACTTAAAGCATCATCTACACTTGCTACTAATTTCTTAGTGTTGGTAGTTGCCATGTTTAAATAAATAATTCTTTCTATGGCAATAGCTAATCCTAATATTAAGGCTACTAATACAATTCCCATAAACATTGGTCCACCTTCTATAAAACGTTGTTTTAAGATTTGGTGAAATGTTTCTGCTTCTACTGCTTCTTGTGCGAAAGTTGATTGAATAGCTCCAAAAAACATAAATCCTGTTACAGTAAGGATATTTACTACTTTTTTCATCTTTGTTATAATTAAATTTTAATAGTTAACGGGTTAAAGATATAAATTTTACTTTCAACAAAACAAAAATATCAAATGTGATTTATTAAGAAATCTCCTTTTGTTTTATTGAGAGTGCCAAGTAACAAAAAAATGTTGAGCCATTAAAAAAAAATGGAAGGAATTTATGCAAGATTTATAAAATTTAACCTTTAAAAATTGCAATTCGATAAGATTAAGGGTTAAAAATTAACAATTTATACTTTATTAGTATCAGAAATTTCACCTCGTAAAGATTTTTCAAAATGATATTTAAACTCTTTTTTAGTCAGTTTTTCACCTAATAAATACATTAATTTGGCAACTGCGGACTCTGTTGTAATATCTTTTCCGTTAACCAAACCTATTTTTTGAAGCTCAATACTAGTTTCATAATGCCCCATAATTACACTTCCTCCTGCACATTGTGTAACATTTACAACGTTAACATCTTTACTAATCGTTTTTTCTAATAACTCCAAAAACCACTTTTCCGTTGGCGCATTACCAGCGCCATAAGTTTCTAACACGATACCTTTTAGGTTCGGTATTCCTACAATACTTTGAACTACTTTTTTGGTAATCCCTGGATATAACTTTAGAATTACAATATTAGTGTCCAACTTTTTTCTAACAACTAATTGTTGATTTTTATCTTCCGATTTAAATAACAAATGTTCATTAAAATATAAATGCACACCACTCTCTGCCAAAGGTGGATAATTCATCGAAGCAAATGCTTCAAACTGCTCTGCGTTTACTTTCGTGGTTCTATTAGCTCTGTATAATTTATATTCAAAATACAAACAGACTTCAGAAACAATTGGTTGGCCATTTTCTCTAGCTGATGCAACCTCAATAGAAGTAATTAAATTTTCCTTTGCATCAGTTCTTAATTCCCCTATTGGTAATTGAGATCCAGTAAAAATTACTGGTTTCTGTAAATTCTCAAACATAAAACTAATCACAGAAGACGTATAAGACATGGTGTCCGAACCAGTTAACACAACAAAACCATCAAATTGACTGTAATTCTCTTCTATTATTTCTGCTATTTTAACATAATAATCGGTATTCATGTTTGATGAATCTATAGGCTCATCAAAAGAAATAGTAGAAATTTCACAGTTCAACTGTTTTAATTCTGGAATCTTCTTTAAAATCTGATTAAAATCAAATGCCTTTAACGCACCCGTTTTATAATCTTTAATCATACCAATCGTTCCACCAGTATATACAAGTAAAATTGTAAGTTTCTTTGCCATTTTGACATTTTTTTAATCCAAAACCAGTTTGGAATAATTTATGTTGTAAATTTATCAAACAAATTTGATTAAAAAATTTTAAACAATAGATAATATGATGGGATTTTATATTTTAATCGGTGCAATTTCTTTAGTGAGCTGGTTAATAAGTAATACACTAAAAAGAAAATTTAAAAAATACTCCAAAATTCAGTTAAGAAATGGAATGAGCGGAGCAGAAATTGCAGAGAAAATGCTTGCTGATCATGGAATTTCTGACGTAAAAGTAATTTCTACACCCGGAATGTTGACAGATCATTATAATCCAAAAAATAAAACTGTTAATCTTAGCGAAAGTGTTTACAATCAAAGAAATGCAGCAGCAGCAGCAGTTGCAGCTCATGAAGTTGGACACGCTGTGCAACATGCAAAAGCATACCAATGGCTAACAATGCGTTCTAAATTAGTCCCAGTTGTAAGTATTTCTTCTAAATTTTCTCAATATTTAATTTTTGGGGGATTAATTATGGGAGCAGCTTCTGGAGCTGCAGGAATTGGTCTTTATATTGCTATTGCTGGTTTAGGGCTTATGGCTATGGGAACAGTATTTAGCTTTATTACTTTACCTGTAGAATATGACGCAAGCAATAGAGCTTTGGCTTGGTTAAAAAACAAAAACATGGTTTCTAGAGAAGAGTTTGCTGGGTCTAAAGACGCACTTAAATGGGCTGCAAGAACATATTTAGTAGCTGCGCTAGGATCTTTAGCTATGTTATTATATTGGGGATTACAAATTTTAGGTGGTCGAGATTAACACTAGTATCATATAATTTATTCTAAATACTCTTAATTACAATTTAAGAGTATTTTTTTTTACAGGAAACTTTATTGCTTTAGATCGCGTCTTAATTTAATGGAGAAGAAGATCTGTTCATCGGAAAATTATCCCAATTCGGCAGATTTCTATTTTTCTACTGTAACAAAATGAGCACTTTTGAAGTGTTATTAAAAAAACAATCTGTAATGAAAAAATTAACTACTACATTATTTATCTTACTATTCGGAATTTTATCCTCCTTTTCTCAAAACAAAATAAGCGGAAAAGTTGTTGATGAACAAAATCAACCCCTACCATTTGCAAATGTTATTTTATATGAAATTGGTAGTAAAAAAACTCCTAAAGGAACAGTTTCTGATGATGATGGAAATTATTTTATAGAAAATATTGCTAACGGAACTTATAAGATAGAAGTTTCTATGTTAGGTTTTAAAACTGAAAAGATTAAAGAATTTAAACTATCAGCAAATAAAACAGTCAACATTGTTTTAAAAGAAGAAAGTCAGAAATTAGATGAAGTCGTTGTAAAATCTACACGACCTGTCATCAAACAAACTGCAGAAAAATTAATTGTAGATTTAGAAAAAACAGAAATGTTAAATTCTAATTTACAAGATGTTATGCGAAAAGTTCCTGGTGTTTTAGTTACCAATAACGGAATTACAATTGCTGGAAAAGGTGGTGTACGAATTTTAATCAACGGAAAAACCACAGAATATATGGACGTTGAAACTTTATTACGTGATTTTCCTGCAGACAATATCGCAAAAATAGAAGTAGTAGAACAACCTGGCGCAGAATATGAAGCTTCTGGTTCTGGAGCAATTATCAATATTATTTTAAAGAAAAATGTACGATTAGGAACTCATGGAAGCATAACAGGTTGGGTTGGCGAAGATGAAGGTTTTGAATACGGAACTAGAGCGTCTATTGCTAGCTATAAGAATAAATTAAATTGGCAAACTAGTATTGGATACTCTGAACCAACTTGGAGAGACGATTTGTTTTTAGTAAGAACGGTTGGTAGCGAAACCTATGATCAAATTACAAAATCACCTTACGATCCAACAAATTTTAGAGTAAGTGGGAATATTGATTATTATATTAATGACAACAATTCTATAGGAATTGGTGGACGATGGAATACCAGAAAATCTGATAGGATTACAAGTAGTAGAACAATTATTTCAGATTTAAACACAACAAACACATTGTTTTCTGAAAACAATTTTGAAAGAGATAGAGATAACTTTAATATCAATCCTTATTACGAATACAAATCTGATACCGATAAATTAGTGATTGACTTTAATTATATAGATTATAAAAATGATAACACCAATACCTTGTCTGATGTTACTGGAAGCACACTACCTTTTATAGACAGAAAGTATAACCAAAATGGAGAATATACTATTAAAACATATAAAGCAGATTATTCTAAAACATTTTCAGACAATTTTAAATTTAGTTTTGGTAGTAAATATGCCATGGTAAAAACAGATAGTGATTTACAATCTTTTCTAGAGAATAATGCAAATGGTTTCGATTTAGATCAAGCAAGCAGTAGTCAGTTTTTAGTTGATGAAACTATTTTTGCAGCCTACTCTAAAGTAAACGCCACTTCTGGAAAATGGTCTTTTTCTGGTGGATTGCGCTATGAAAACAGTAATACAGATGGAACTTCTGTTTTTCTTAAAAACGGAAAAATGGTTGAGGAAGTAAAAAAACGACCTATTAAAAAAATATTTCCAAGTGCTTCTGTTAGCAGAAAGCTCAATGAACAATTAGGCGCAAGTGTTTCTTATAGTTACAGAATTAGAAGACCATCCTACAATAGTTTAAATTCTTTTCAAGAATTCTTAGATCCATTTTCTGCTGAAGAAGGAAATCCAAATTTAAAACCTGCATTTACCAATAACTATCAATTTAATTTAACCTATGAAGGCCAACCCTTTTTTACTGTTGGTTATAGCAATACAAATGATGTTATCTTTGATTTAATTAAACAAGATAATACTACAGCTCAAATTAGACAACAAGCAGTAAATGTTGAAGATTACACCAATTGGAATTTTAGAATATTTGGACCGTTAAGTTTTATAAAAGGAGTTGAAGGTTATACAGGTTTTATTGTCAATAAAAATAGCTACACCTCTGCAATTCATGGAGTAAACTTATCTAAATGGGCAACTTTTTGGTTTATCCAAGCAAGCTATAAATTACCTTGGGGAGTTAATTTTGAGATGAGTGGAAATTACGGAACTGGTGCTTTAGAAGGGCAAATTGAAGTTGATTGGTTGGCAGGGTTAGATTTTTCTTTTGGTAAAAAGTTTTTAGACGATAAACTAAAAGTTAACTTAGGCTTTAATAAAATGCTCAACAGAGGTTTTAATGGAACTATCGATTATGGAAATGGTACCGCTAAAGTAGAAAGTAACGGTTCAAGACAAAATATTCAGTTACGGTTAGTCTATAGTTTTGGATCTAAATTTGGCAAGAAAAAATCTAGCAGAAACTCTTCTAGAGATGAAGAAAATAGAATTCAAGATAATAACTAATTCAAATGAAAAGCAAACCAACCTTAGTACAAATTATTTTTTTCACTCTTTTTATTGGGTTAATCTTACTAGCTAATAACGGAATTAAAACCTACTTAATCAACAATGATATATTTGATTATAACATTCACCTTACATTTAAAATCTTAAGTAATTGTATTTTTGGAGTCGTATCATTTCTTGTGGCAAAAAAGTTAGATTTAATAGACGTTGGCGGCTTATCAGATAGAAAACCTCAAAAACTAGTTCTCATAATTTTTCCGCTAGCATTTCTAGTAGTATTGAATGTTTTATTTTTAGATACAATTCCGAATTTTACTACTTTAAATATAAGTTTACTTGCAATTTATTGTTTGAGTATTGGGATTTCTGAAGAATTAAGCATCCGAAGTGTTTTACTGCCTTTAATTTCTAAATATTTTGGAAACGATAGAAAGGCACAAATAAAAGCGGTACTGATATCGTCATTAATCTTTGGATTATTACATTTAATAAAATTTGACAAAGGTTTATATGGTGAAATTTCTCAAGTATTTTTCGCAACTTTTATAGGCCTTATGTTTGGGTATTTACTTCTAGTTATTAAAAGAATTTATCCTTTAATTATTATTCATGCAATAATAGACTTTGCTGCAAAATTAGATGCAATTAATAAACCTGTAAAGAAATTCGTTTATGATCTTATGGATTTAGAAAGCGCCATATTAACAATAGTACTAACCTTACCTTGTTTAATTTACGGTATTTACATTTTAAAAAAACATGTACCTATAAAATAATTAATATGAATTATAAACCAATATTTATTTTAGGACTGATTTTTGAAGCCATCGGGCAACTTTTATTAGCTCAGGGAAATGATTTTGTTTATGCTTTAAAACCAATTGATTTTGCACATTGGTCTTTATTTTTAGGAGCAGCTTTATTAACACCCCAAATTGGGCAATTTCCTAAATCGATTTTCACATATCTAGGTGTTCCAACAATAATAATTGGGATTGTTTGCATCATCGGAATGTGTGTTTTAGATTTTATTTGGTGGAGTCAGCCAAACCAAGAAGTTAGAAGTGAATTTGCTGGACAAATATCTAAAATACCTTCAATTTGGAACCCATTTATAAAATATGGCCCTAATTTTTTAAACGTAGGGTTATTAATTTTGAGTTTCAATTATTTCAAAAAACATAAACTTGGTGTTTCTTTAATTGTTCTAGCAACCTTAATTGTCTTCCTTGGTAGATTTATACCTCATAGATTAATTTATGTATATTTAATTACTGCAATTGGTTTTGGAGTTATTTTTTATAAAAAACAAAAAAATGAATACCAAGCTTAAAAAGTCGGATTATATTATACTTGTTATCTTTTATGTAATAAGTGCTGCATTAAACTTTTTAGATTATTATAATCAAAATAATGAGCTAATAGAATTTTTAGTTGATATCCCTATGTTTATTGTTACTTCTTATATAGGTGTTTTAATATTCATGTACTTTATCATTCCAAAATTTCTTGTTGAGCAAAAAAAATATATTCAATTCGCTTTTTGGGGTTTATTAGTAGTCCTTTTTATTGGAATTATAGAAAGAGTAGTGGGGTTTATTTCTGGCGGCAATAGTTGGGACAAATTCCCTTCTGCATTTAATTTAATACTCTATTCTATTTTTAATGGCTCTGATTCTATCGGGTTTCCTTTAGGCGTTTTACTAACTAAGAAGTTTTACGAATCACAAACGCAAATTTCAAAAATTGAAAAAGAACAAAAAGAGAACGAACTGAAGTTATTACGCTCTCAAATAGACCCACATTTTTTATTTAATAATTTAAACACATTAGATAGTTTAATAGATTCTAATGCAGAAAAAGCAAAAGAATATATTAATCGATTATCATTAATTTACAGATATTTAATCCAGACCAAAGATGCAGAAGTTATGGAACTTTCTAAGGAGTTACAATTTGCAGAAAATTATATTTTTTTAATTGAAACCCGATTTGGAAATGATTATGAATTTACTATCGAAAAAAATGTAAATACTAAAGATAAATTTATACCAACTGGTGCTTTACAAGCTTTGTTAGAAAATGTTGTAAAACACAATAAAGCTAATAATACACCAATAAAAACCAGAATTACAATAAAAAATGATTGGCTAACGGTTAACAATTCCAAAACAACAAACCCTACTAAAGATAGTCTAGGAACAGGCTTACAAAATTTACAGACGCGTTATCAATTGTTGTCTGATAAAAAAGTTGAAATCAAAAATGCAAATAACACTTTTGTTGTTTCTATTCCGATTATAAAATTGAGTGAAGAAAACTAGCGTTATGAAAATTTTAATTCTCGAAGACGAAATTCCAGCATATCAAAAATTAGTAAGTTATTTAACTAATTTTTTTGGTAAAGAAGTATCTCATGATATCGCCCGTTCAAATAAAGATGGAAAAGTATTACTCGCGCAAAATAAATATGATTTTATATTATCAGACATTCAACTATTAGATGGAATTTCTTTCGATTTATTTGATGATGTTTCAATAGATTGTCCAATTATTTTTTGCTCTGCTCACGATGAATATCTCTTTAAAGCGTTTAACACAAACGGAATTGCCTACATTTTAAAACCCTATTCTAAATCAGACTTTAATAAAGCAATAGAAAAATATCAATCTTTGTTTACTCAAGGAAACTATAACGCATTAAATTCTGATACTCTATCTAATTTAAAATCGGCACTTAAAGAAGAAAATACTTCTTATAAAAAACGATTTGTAATTAAAAAAGCGAAAGGGATTCAACTTTTAAACGTTATTGAAATTAGTTTAATTGAAGCTTCTGGAGATTTTTGTATTGCTACAGATAGTTCAGGAAAAAGACATACAATTTCACAAACTTTAGGAAGCATTTTTCAGCAATTGAATCCTGTAAAATTCTTTAAAATCAATAGAAGTGAAATTGTAAATATTGACTTTATTGAAAACATAGAAAGTCATTTTAAAAACCGACTATTAATTACTACAACTGGCACAAAAGAAAAAGTAATGACCAGCTCTTCTACAACTTCTGACTTTAGAAAGTGGTTAGAGCAGTAAATACTTATTTTAATTCAAAGTTCTTGGCATATTCTTTGATAAAGATATTATCTTAATATAAACCCCTAAATTTTAATTTTATGAAAAAAATTATTATTCCAATTGTTTTAGCTTTTAGCATCCTATTTATTTCTTGTAGCGATGATAATGACACAAATGATGAAGATTGCACATCTTTATCTAAAGACGCTTTAGATAAAGGAACTACATGGGGAACAGAAAAATCTGATGAAAACTGTAGAGCTTATAAAGCTGCCATGCAAAAATTATTAGATAATGGCTGTTTGGAAGGAGCTGCAGTAATATCAACTCAAGGTGTTGTTGATGGTCTAAATTGCTCTTAAAGATTAATTACAATTTAACAAAAGATCAGATGGAATTTTCATCTGATTTTTTTTAATCATTCAACTTTAAAACAGCCATAAATGCTTCTTGTGGTATTTCTACATTTCCAACTTGACGCATTCTTTTCTTTCCTTTTTTCTGCTTTTCTAACAGTTTACGCTTTCTTGAAATATCACCACCATAACATTTTGCAGTAACATCTTTACGCAACGCTTTGGTAGTTTCTCTAGCAATAATTTTTGCACCAATGGCAGCTTGAATAGGAATATCGAACTGTTGTCTTGGGATTAAAGTCTTTAATTTTTCAACTATTTTCTTCCCAATTGTATAGGCATTATCAGCATGCAAAAGTGCAGAAAGCGCATCTACTGGTTGTCCGTTTAGTAAAATATCTACTCTTACTAATTTAGATTCTTTCATTCCTATTGGATGATAGTCAAAAGAAGCGTAACCTTTAGAAACAGTTTTTAAACGATCATAAAAATCGAAGACTATTTCTGCTAAAGGCATTTCAAAAATTAACTCAACCCGTTGTGTTGTTAAATAGGTTTGATTTACAATTTGCCCACGTTTTTCGATACACAAACTCATTACCTGCCCTACAAAATCAGATTTTGTAATAATAGAAGCCTTAATAAAAGGCTCTTCAACTTTCTCTAATCTAGAAGGATCTGGTAAATCAGTTGGATTATTTAATAATATAATTTCTTCAGGATTTTTCTTGGTGTAAGCGTGATAAGAAACGTTTGGCACCGTAGTAATCACCGTCATATTAAACTCACGTTCTAAACGTTCTTGAATAATTTCCATGTGCAACATTCCTAAGAATCCACAACGGAATCCAAAACCTAAAGCAGCAGAACTTTCTGGCTGAAAAACTAAAGAAGCATCGTTTAATTGCAGTTTTTCCATAGAATAACGCAACTCTTCATAATCTTCTGTATCAACAGGATAAATACCAGCAAAAACCATTGGTTTTACATCTTCAAAACCATCAATAGTTTCTGTTGTTGGTGTTGCAGCATCCGTAATAGTATCTCCTACTTTTACTTCTTTTGCTGTTTTAATACCTGTAATTAAATACCCAACATCACCTGTTTTTACAGATTTTTTTACAACTTGCTCTAATTTTAGCGTACCTACTTCATCAGCAAAATAATTTTTGCCAGTTGCCATAAATTTAATTTCCTGACCTTTTTTAATCTCACCATTTAAAACTCTAAAATACGTTTCAATTCCTCTATAAGAATTATAAACAGAATCAAAAATTAAAGCTTGTAATGGGGCTTCTGGATCTCCTTTTGGAGCTGGAACTCTATCAATAATTGCTTCTAAAATATTATCTACTCCAAAACCTGTTTTTCCACTTGCGTGAATTACCTCTTCAGGATCACACCCTAATAAATCAACAATATCATCAGTTACCTCTTCTGGGTTTGCAGAAGGCAAATCAACTTTATTTAAAATTGGAATAATTTCCAAATCATTCTCTAAAGCAAGGTATAGATTAGATATTGTTTGTGCTTGTATACTTTGTGCAGCATCAACAATTAATAAAGCGCCTTCGCAGGCTGCAATTGATCTAGAAACTTCGTAAGAAAAATCAACGTGACCAGGAGTATCAATTAAATTTAGAATATAATCTTCACCTTCATGTACATAATCCATTTGAATTGCGTGCGATTTAATAGTGATACCACGTTCACGCTCCAAATCCATATTATCCAATAACTGAGCTTTCTTTTCACGCTCTGTTACTGCACCCGTAAAATCTAACAATCTATCTGCCAACGTACTTTTTCCATGATCTATATGTGCGATAATGCAAAAGTTTCTAATATTCTTCATCTGTTAAATTTATTTTCTAAAACTAGTCTGCAAATATACTTTAATTAGTCTAAGTTTTTAGATAAAAAAATAGTGTTACAATTAAAAAAATTATATCACATATTCCTAAAAAAATACTTTTTGAAGTTTTTTTGTATATTTATGATTCAAACTATCTACTACACAATGAAAAAAATTATTCTCCCAGCAGCAATTTGTTTTGCTTTGTTAACCAGTTGTTCTGACGCAGTTATTGAAAAAATTGAAATTACAAAAACAATAAATTACACTACTGATATTAAGGCAATAATTACAACAAACTGCACTATAACTTGCCATAGCCCGTCAACTCAATTAGACGCAGGATTAAATTTATCTAATTATGCAGCGTTAAGAAATGCAACTGAAAACGGCAATGTTATTGCTAGAATTAAAAACGGAACAATGCCTCCTATTACAGGACCTATGAGTCCTGAATCCATAGCATTAATTGAACAATGGAAAACTGATGGTTTTCTAGAAAATTAACCTAAATATACTTAGTGATGAAAAAAATACTATTCTCTTTACTTTTCTTAGTAAGCATGAGCGTAAGTGCTCAAAAATTCTTTACTAAAACTGGAACAACACAATTTAAAGCTTCAGTAGAAGCTTTTGAAGCTGTAGAGGCAACTAATAAAAGTACTTCTGTAGTTTTAAAAACCGATACAGGCGAAATTGCAGCTCTTTTATTTATGAAAGCTTTTCGTTTTAGAGTCGCATTAATGCAAGAGCATTTTAATGAAAATTATATGGATTCTAATAAACATCCAAAAGCAACTTTTAGAGGAAAAATTGTTGATTATGATATTGACAATATTAATAACAACAAAAAAATTAAAGGAACACTTACTATTAGAGGTGTAAAAAAAGAAATTGAAGCCGATGCTACTTTTTCTAAATCTGGAGATAAAATTTTATTGAAAGCTAATTTCTCAGTAAAACCTCAAGATTTTGAGATTGATATACCGAGTGTGGTTCGTAAAAAAATTGCAAAAAGCATTAACATAAACTTAGATTATGAGCTTGTCGAAAAAAAATAAAACACTAATTCTATTTTTAATACTTGCTTTTCTAGTTGGATTTTTCGGATTTAAATATATGATGAAAGCGCCAGCAAAAATTGAAACAAAAGCTGTAGATTTTATTGGAACTTCTGATGTGTTTTTGACTAAAATTCAAGAAAATGCTACAATTTGGCAAGATAAAGTTGTAGAACTTACTGGAACTATAACTTCTAAAGACGAAAAAGGAATCACCTTAAGCAATCAAATTTATTGTCAATTTAGAGAAGATGTAAATTTTTCTGCTTTAGAAAACAACCAACAATTAACATTAAAAGGACGTGTAATTGGCTATGATGATTTACTAGAAGAATTAAAATTAGATCAATGCATTATTAAATAACAACCAAACTAACTATGATTAAAAAATACCTACTACTAACCGCTGCATTTTTATGCACATCACTATTATTTTCTCAAGACGATTTATTAGGTGAATTAGATAACGAAGCAACAGATTCTTCATACGAATTACCTGCCTTTAAAGCCATGAAGATTGGTAATTTACAATCCACTAAAATTGCTGATCAAGGTGATTTATATTTAATTGTTTCACATAGATTTGGTGCTTTAAAAGAAGGACTAGATACGTTCTTCGGACTAGATGAAGCCAATACTAAAATTCAATTATTATATAGTTTTTGGGATGGAATTCAATTTTCTGTAAGTAGAGAATCATACAACAGAACCTTTGCTGCCGCTGTTAAATATAGATTAGCTAGACAATCTGCAAAGTTTCCATTTAATATTGTTGGCTATTCAACAATGAACATCAATACTTTAGTGGATGAAACGGCTTTTCCAGCATTACAAAGTGCAGACAGAAATAGTTTTGCACATCAATTATTAATATCGAAACGTTTTTCTGAAAAATTTTCTTTTCAAGTTGCACCAACATATGTAAGAGAAAACCTTCAAAATCTTAATGTGCTTTCAGAAGCAAAACACAATCAATTTGCTGTTGGTTTTGGAGGGCGATATAAGTTGAGTAAACGTGTGAGTTTTAATGCAGAATATGTATATAATACCTCTAGAGTTAAAAATAATCCATTTAGCGATTCTTATGCATTTGGTTTAGATATTGAAACTGGCGGACATGTATTTCAGTTATTATTTACAAATGCACAATCTACTAATGAGCCTGGATTTATTAATAATGCCGAAGGTGACATTTTATTCGGATTTAATGTTGTGAGAGTTTTTTAAACTATTAACTGTCATTCCTGCGAAAGCAGGAATCTTATTTTATCATTAATTCTTTACAGTTTTGAGATTCCTGCTTTCGCAGGAATGACATATTCGTAAGTTAACTATGCTATTTTTAAAGAAAAAACTACCTTTGTCCCGTGGTAAAAATAGGCAACATAGAACTTCCCGATTTTCCGCTTTTATTAGCGCCTATGGAAGATGTTTCTGATCCTCCATTTAGAGCATTATGCAAAGAAAATGGTGCTGATGTTGTGTACACTGAATTTATTTCTTCAGAAGGATTAATTCGTGATGCGGCTAAAAGCGTTATCAAACTAGATATTTACGAAAAAGAACGCCCTGTTGGAATTCAAATTTTTGGTGCCAATTTAGATTCGATGTTAAAAACAATCGAAATTGTAGAGAAATCTAAACCCGACATTATTGACATCAACTTTGGTTGTCCTGTAAAAAAAGTAGTATCTAAAGGTGCTGGCGCAGGAATTTTAAAAGACATCGATTTAATGGTTTCTCTAACAGAAGCTATGGTAAAACATACAGATTTACCTATAACTGTTAAAACTCGTTTAGGCTGGGATCATGATTCTATTAGAATTATAGAAGTAGCAGAACGATTACAAGATGTGGGCTGTAAAGCCATTGCTATTCATGGAAGAACAAGAGCACAAATGTATAAAGGAAATGCTGATTGGAAACCTATTGCCGAAGTAAAAAATAACCAAAGAATGCATATTCCAGTTTTCGGAAATGGTGATATTACAACGCCAGAAAAAGCCATGGAAATGCGTGATATTTATGGATTAGATGGTGCTATGATTGGAAGAGCTTCTATTGGTTATCCTTGGTTTTTTAATGAAGTAAAACACTTTTTTGAAACGGGTGAATATTTACCAAAACCAACTATTGCACAACGAACAGAAATGGCTAGAAGACATTTACAAATGTCAATAGATTGGAAAGGAGAGCGTTTAGGTGTGGTAGAAACTAGAAGACATTACACTAATTATTTTAAAGGAATTCCTCATTTTAAGGAACATCGTTTAAAAATGGTTACTTCAGATGATCCAAAAGATGTTTTTGCTGCTTTTAATGAAGTGGAAGAAAAATTTGGGAACACTATTATTCCTCAAATATAAAGACCTCTCAACTTCGCTCGAGGTGACATCAATTGTTATTTATCAATAAATTCTTTAGAAATTCTACTGCTTGCAATTTTTGAAGCGATAAACCCTAAAACAGTAATAGTAACAATAACTATTAATACATTTTTTAATTGTAATTCTACAGGATAAGGAAGTGTTTGTGTAATCATAAACCATCCAAATTGTTTTTGGAGAAATACTAAAGCTACACCAATACTTAATCCAATTAACATTCCAAAAAGAGTCAATAAAAATCCTTGAAGTACAAATATCTTTTTTAACTCTTTTAATGTTGTTCCTAAATTAAACAAAGTTTTAAGGTTTCGTTTTTTATCAATTATCATCATAATGATGGCTCCAATCACATTAAATAATGCAATAATCACAATCAACGTGAAAATTAAATACACTACAAAATTCTCTGTATTCATCACTCTAAAGTAAAGCGCATTCAACTCTGCTCTTGTTTCGACTTTTAAATGAGTTCCAAATTTATTCTGTAACTTTTCTGCAATTGTACTTGCATCGTCATTATTCTTTAGCTTGAGTTCTATCCCAGTTAATTCATTTTTTTTCAACTTCAATAATTCAGTTGCTTTAGAAATATCGACAAAAACAAATTTATTAACAAAGTCTTCGTTACCAGAATAAATACCTGTTATCTGTAAATTAATTCTATTAAAAGCATTTGCTGGGTTTAATAAACCTTTACCTTTTTTAGGAACATAAACTTCTAAATTTTCATTGAGATTTAAAACTCCCGTAGAAAGCTTATAGGATATCCCATATCCCACTACCGCAGTGTTTTTATAGTCAGTATCTAACCAATTACCTAAATATAAGGTAGAATCTATACCCGTAATTTTATTGTAATTTGAATCTACCCCTTTAATAAAAGCAATCTCTTCTTTTTCTTTAAATTTTAAAAATGCACGTTCTTCAATTACTTTAGAAAATGATTTAATATCAGCATCTTTTTTTAAGACTTGCTGGATCTTATCCGTATACAAAAAAGTTTTCCCTTTTACTGCCGAAATCTTAATATCTGGATCGGAAACGTTTAACAACGTATTGCTAAAAGTACGTAATCCAGAAAAACCTGAAAGGATGATAAATAAAGCGAGAGAACCTATAATAACTCCAAAAGAAGCAATTATTGTGATAATATTTATAGCGTTGTTACTTGTTTTAGTAAATAAGTATCTTTTTGCTATGTAGAAAGGAAATTTAATGTTTTAAATTTTTAAGATATCTCGACTCCGCTCGATATGACATTATAAAATAATTATCTTTTTTGACGTCTTGGAAGTACATCAGGATTTTTTATTGGGTCTGCATCATTCCCTTTTAAAGACTTGTCAATTTCTTCTATATAATCTAAAGAATCATCTCCAAAAAATAGTAATTCTGGCATTCTACGTAGTTGATTTCTAGTACGTTTTGCCATTTCATAACGAATTAACTGTGTATTAGATTGTACGCCTTTTAATAACTCCTCTCTTTTATCTGAAGGAAAAACACTTAGATACACTTTTGCTATTCCTAAATCTGAAGTAACAAAAACTTTAGAAACAGAAATTAAAATTCCTTTCATTCCATCTTGCGCTGCTTTTTGCAAAACATCTACTAGATCTTTTTGCAACACACCCGCTATCTTTCTTTGCCTATTGGTTTCTTCCATGTGGCAAATTTACACATAATTAGTAAAAGAATGCTTATTTTTGAATTACTGTAAATATTATGATAAAAAAAATAGAACACATTGGTATTGCTGTAAAAGATTTAGAAAAATCTAATCAATTATTTGCTTCGCTGTTTGGAAAACCTCATTACAAAATTGAAGAGGTACTTTCTGAAGGTGTTAAAACATCATTCTTTAAAAATGGTCCTAATAAAATTGAATTATTAGAAGCCACCAATCCAAATAGTCCTATTGCAAAATTCATCGAAAAAAAAGGGGAAGGAATTCATCATATTGCTTTTACAGTGACTGATATTAAAAAAGAAATCAAACGACTTAAGAAAGAAGGATTTACCGTATTAAATGACACTCCAAAAAAAGGAGCAGACAATAAATTAGTCACTTTTTTACACCCAAAATCTACCAATGGAGTTTTAATAGAGCTATGTCAAGAAATTGAATAGTTAAAATACTGCTAACACTATTTACCAACTGAACAGTAATTAGTATCTTGCCAACTTAAATTAGCTACTACATTCATGGCATCATCTTTTGATTCTTATCAAAAACGCAGATTACAATCGTCTTATGTGTCGGTGGTAATTAGTATTGCCTTAGTTTTATTTATGGTTGGTGTTTTAGGTTTAGTCGTATTAAAATCGACCAAAGTCGCCAATCATTTTAAAGAAAAAGTAGCTATGACATTGTTTTTAAAAGATGATGTTACCAAAAAACAACTAGAGGGATTTAGAGCATCTTTAATAAAAGAGCCTTTCACAAAAAAAGTAATTTACATTACCAAAAAAGAAGCCGCTAAAGCATATTCTAAAGATATTGGCGAAGACTTTTTGAAGTTTCTAGGAAAAAATCCACTTAAAAATGGCATCGATATTTATATAAATGCAGATTTTGTGACACCAAAAAAAATGACTGAATTGGAAAATGAGTTCAGTAAAAACGCTTTTGTTTCGGAAGTCTCTTATGATAAACCACTAATACAATTATTAACTAAAAACATTAAACGAATCAGTTTTTGGTTATTAGTATTAAGTGGCTTTTTTGGTTTAGTTGCCATTATTTTAATCAATAGTTCAATAAGACTGTCAATTTATTCAAAAAGATTTAATATAAAAACCATGCAAATGGTTGGAGCAACTAAACGCTTCATTAGAAAACCTTTTATTTGGCAAAGTATAAAGCTAGGTTTTTTAGGTGCTTTTGTAGCTTTATTAAGTTTAGCAGGCTTAATTTATTATGTAGATGCATATTTGCCAGCTTTAGATTTAATTAAAGATTATATCACTTTAGGATATTTGGTTGGTGGCGTATTAATTGCAGCTTTTATTATTACCTGGCTAAGCACTTATTTTGCTACACAACGATTTTTAAATTTACAAACAGACGAATTATATTATTAAATATGAGTTCAAAGAAAAAAAATACAAAACCTGAGTTTCTTTTTGGAAAAAAGAACTACCTATTTATGATTATCGGTATTGCTGTAATTGCCTTAGGTTTTATCTTAATGGCAGGAGGTGGAAGCGATAATCCAAATGTTTTTAACGAAGAAATTTATAATTGGCGAAGAATCCGTTTAGCGCCAACACTTGTTATTATTGGGTTAGGAATTGAGATTTATGCTATTTTATTAAATCCTAACAAATAAGTATGGATACTTTAGAAGCCATTGTTCTTGGAATCATCCAAGGATTAACAGAATTTTTACCAGTTTCTTCTAGCGGACATTTAGAATTAGCAAAAGCTATTTTAGGCGATACTTCTGTACCCGAAGAAAGCTTGACATTTACTGTAGTTTTACACGCCGCAACCGCATTAAGCACCTTAGTAATTTTCAGAAAAGAAGTTGCAGAAATATTTAAAGGATTGTTTCAATTCAAATGGAATGATGAAGCTAAATTCTCAGTAAAAATTATCATTTCAATGATTCCCGCTGTAATTGTTGGTTTATTATTTGAAGAACAATTAGAATCTTTTTTTGGAGGGAAAATATTATTAGTAGGTTTAATGCTTTTAGTAACAGCCATTTTACTTTTATTAGCCGATAAAGCTAAAAATACCACAAAAGAAGTTTCATTTAAAAATGCTTTGATTGTAGGAATTTCTCAAGCAATTGCCATGTTACCAGGAATATCACGTTCTGGAGCAACAATTTCAACCTCAGTATTACTAGGAATTGATAGAACAAAAGCCGCAAAATTTTCATTTTTAATGGTTGTACCATTAATTTTTGGTAAAGTTGCTAAAGATCTTTTAGGAGGTGATATTAATTTTGATAGTTCAGAAGTTATTCCACTTTCAGCGGGATTTATTGCTGCATTTGTTGCAGGTTTATTAGCTTGTAAATGGATGATTGCATTAGTAAAAAATAGTAAATTAATTTACTTTTCTATTTACTGCGCTATTGTAGGAATTATTGCAATTGGTTATTCTTTGATGCAATAAAATGACTGGAGAAGATTACAAAAACGGTCAAGTATTACTGATAGACAAACCACTTGAATGGACTTCTTTTCAGGTTGTAAATAAATTACGCTGGCATATTAGACAACGCTTTGATATAAAAAAAATTAAGGTTGGTCATGCCGGAACGTTAGATCCATTAGCTACTGGGTTATTAATTATTTGCACAGGTAAACAGACAAAACAAATTAA
Source organism: Lutibacter sp. Hel_I_33_5 (assembly GCF_007827455.1). Classification (NCBI taxonomy): domain Bacteria; kingdom Pseudomonadati; phylum Bacteroidota; class Flavobacteriia; order Flavobacteriales; family Flavobacteriaceae; genus Lutibacter; species Lutibacter sp. Hel_I_33_5. The sequence continues at coordinate 2,181,164 of NZ_VISM01000001.1, read as the reverse complement.
TGAATACCAAGGTCAAATAAAAGAATATACTGGAACGTTCACTTTAGGGGCAACTACACCTAGTTATGATTTGGAAACTGAAGTTGACCAAACATTTCCTACAGAACATATTTCTAAAGAACTGCTAAACGAAACCACAAAACAATTTATTGGTAAAATTCAGCAAAAACCACCTATTTTTTCAGCAATAAAAAAAGATGGAAAACGGCTGTACGAATTAGCTAGAAAAGGAGAAACAACTGAGATAAAATCTCGGGAAGTAGAAATTTCTGTTTTTGAAATTACGAAAATAGATTTACCAAAAGTAGATTTTCGAGTAATATGTAGCAAAGGAACTTACATTAGATCTTTGGCTTTTGATTACGGTAAAGCACTTAGTTCTGGTGCACATTTATCAACTTTAAGAAGAACAAAAATTGGTGACTATGATGTTAAAAAAGCAATATCAATAGAAAATTTTATTAAAGATTTAGAAGTGGAATAGTTTTTGTTTCGTTAATCGAAACAAAAACTATTCCATGAAAAAACTATTACTTTTTTCTTTTTTATTTATTGTAATTCAAAACTTACATTCTCAAATAAAAGTTCATAAACCATATTTAACAGGTACTGCAAACATTGTTTTTGGTATTAATGAACATTATACAATAGAACTAGATGATGGTGAACCTTTAATTTTACCTTCAGCTTTTTTATTAAGATTTGGTGTTGGTCATCAACTAACTAAAAGATGGGCAGTAGGCTTAAATATTGGTTTTGATTATCATTTTAAATATGATATCGTTGCAATTCCAACATATGGTAGTTTACGGTACAATATTGCTGTAAATTCTTCTGAAGCTTACTTTATTGAAGCTAATTATGGAAAAATGTGGAGAACAGTTTCGAACTTTGGGAATGGTAATTATTATGGAGTTGGTTTTGGCGGACTATCTTTTAGTGATAATAGATGGAAAGGAACTTTTAGAGTAGATATCAATAGAAAAAAAATAGCGGGTTTCAAAAATGGCAACCTAGATAGTATTTCAATTGGGTTTGGTTTTACTTTTTTTTAGAAGGTAAATACCTATTGTACCAACTTTCTTCAATTGATACTTCCCAATAATTTTCAAAATCTTGTTTTGTCGTAATCAAATTATCAAAAACTATTGTTTTAGCTGTCACTGCTTTGTTTTTTAATAGTTTTTTAAAATCTTTTAAATCTTTATACTGAACATATTCACCTTGCTTAAAACAAACATTCATCTTATCTAAAAGTTGTACATCATACGTTTCCTGTAGCTCTAAAATAAAAGAAACTGATGCATCAATATCTGTATTTGTTAATGAAGAACCTTCAACATCTGCTATAAAAACTATAAATCGATTATATAAAAATTGATAAGTTGCTTTAAAGTTTTCATCCTCTTTTTTCCACGTTTCAATAAAGTTTTTAAGCTTCTCTTCCATGGCAGTAATTTCATTAGGATAAAACTTTCTACTAGATGGATAAATCCAAACTTTAGCATTTTCAGGCAAACTATTAAAATCTACAAACATGTTTAATTTTTAACGCTGCAAATATAGCCAAAAGAAAAACCGTTTAGATTCATAATTCTAAACGGTTTTAAATCAATATTAAATTATATTTTATTGCAAAAGACTTAAAAAGTCTTCTTGCGTACTTTTACCTTTGTCTTTATTATACCAAACTTGTAAGTCTTGTTTAAACTGAGGATCTAAACTTCCATGTTCTGCCTTATAATCTGCAACCATTTTTGTTGCAATCGCTGGTCTTGGCCCCCAAGAATTAACTACATTATTTCCTGAATCTAAAACTATTAACTTCGGAATTGACCTTCCTCCATTCGTTAAAAACTCATCCATTAACTCTAGATTTTCATCACGTAAAGCTACTTTAAACTCAATATGTTCGTTTTCGTTCGCTATTTTATTAATAACAGGCATTGTTTGGGCAGCATCACCACACCAGCTTTCTGTTAATACAATCCACGTTTGTTTATCATCAACTTTTTTAGCTTTCGAAATAGTATTTTCAGACAACTTAATAGTTTTATCTAAACGTTTCATACGTTTATCATTTAGCATACTATAATTTGATAATGCTTCCGATTGATTTGGACCAGTAGACTTCCCTTCTGTAACTAAACTTGCTACCAAATCTCTATATTCTTGATAGGTATATGTTTTGTCTAAGCTTTTTTGAATATGTTTACTCATGATTAATTCTTTCATTTTTCAATTTTGACGAATTATCTGTAATAAACTTACACTGCTTTAAAAAACATGTTTTTATTAGCCTTAAGATTTCTAATAATATCTTTTGTCATAGATGATAAATCAAAGTCATGCTTCCAATCCCAATCTTTTCTTGCAAAAGAATCATCAATAGAATTTGGCCAAGAATCAGCAATTTTTTGTCTAAAATCTGGGTTATAACTAATTTTAAAATTTGGAATGTGTTTTTTTATTTCTAAAGCAATTTCTTGAGGTGTAAAACTTATCGCAGATAAATTATAAGATGTTCTAATGTTAATGTTTGATTCTTCTGCTTGCATTATTTGAACTGTTGCTTTAATTGCATCATCCATATACATCATAGGAAGTTGTGTGTTTTCAGATAAAAAACATTCATAATTACCTTTTTCAAGTGCATCAAAATAGACGTCAACTGCATAATCTGTGGTACCTCCTCCTGGTTTTGTTTTCCAACTAATAATTCCTGGATAACGAATGCTTCTTACATCAACTCCATAATTTTCATGGTAATAATTACACCAATGCTCGCCAGCAACTTTACTAATTCCATACACGGTAGAAGGTTCCATTATGGTTTGTTGTGGTGTATTAATTTTAGGAGAAGTAGTCCCGAAAACAGCCATAGAACTAGGCCAAAATACTTGTTGAATATGTTTTTCTTTTGCTAAATCTAAAACAGCAAGCAAAGAACTTATGTTAAGATTCCAAGCTTTTTGCGGGAGTTTTTCTGCAGTTGCAGACAACATTGCCGCCATTAAATACACTTGATTTATCTTATATTTTTTTACAATTCTTAAAATTGATTCTTTATCAGTTGCGTCTAAAATTTCAAATGGTCCAGTATTTAATACAGTACTATTTCCTTTTTTAATGTCTGATGCGATTACATGATTATCCCCATATAAAACTCTTAATTTTTGAGTTAATTCGGTTCCAATTTGACCGCTAGCACCTAGAATAAGAATATTGTTTTTCAATTTTTACGAATATTAAAATTATTACCCAATACAAAGATACTTATTTTTGATATTCGTAAAAACAAATTATATATTTTTTATTATTCGTAATTATGATTTCTTTTTTTAGAAAAACTAAACCGCTATCCTTATTTAATAAAAAGAATCGATAGAACCCTTTTTTAAGAGTAATTTTTACGATTTTAAAACATTTATCACTTAAAATTTAATGAATTCAAAAATTAACACCTTTTAGAGGTCTTTTTTTTATTAAAAATTAATATTATTATTCCTTTATTACTTATTTTTACGTTCTTAAACTTTAATAAAAGTTGATTAAAAAGTTATTGCAAATAATAGTAGCCTGTATTTTGATTATTTCTTGCGGAGAAAAAAAGCAGAAAAAAACTTTAGCGACAACTTCTAAGGACATAAATAGTGTTTTACAAAAACATGAAAAACACACTACTGTTAATTATAATTTTAAGGATCAACTTAAAGGTTGGGAGGAATATCATTCGTTAAAAGAATTTATTTCTAAATTTAAAAACACATCTCCAGATATAGCCTTAAGTAATGCTCTGGAGTTAAATGATATTATCAAAATAGTTAAGGATAGTGTAAAACCTACCTTTTTAGATAATCCAGCTTTTAATACTAGAGTAAATATTTTACAAAATGAAGCTTTAAGATTAAAGGACATGACCTATATTTCTGCTATTAAAGCTACAGAAGTGAATACGCAAGTTGCTAAAATATTAAATTGTTATTCTGGTCTTAATGCTAAAATAAATGCTGTTTTAGAGCAAAAAAAGTTTGAAGAAAATTTAACTCTTGATGAAAGTTTTATAGGCATAGACTCGACTAAAATTGACAGTATATCATTAAAAACAATTAAAAAACAAGAGCAAGAGATTAAAATAGAGGAAATAACACCTTTAAAAAAAAGTAACCTATGAAAAAAGTGATCTTACTTTTTTTCTTTTTTGGAATGTTTTTTGCTTGTAAACAGAAGAACAGTACTACAGTTGTTAATCCAACAGAAATTAAAAAAACAATTAATACTGTACTAGACGATTGGCATAAAGCTGCATCTGAAGCAAATTATGAAAATTATTTTAGGGTATTAGACAGTAATTCTGTTTATATAGGTACAGATGCATCTGAAAATTGGACCAAGGCACAATTTTCTGAATTTAGTAAACCCTATTTTGATAAAGGAAAAGCTTGGAGTTTTACAGCTTTAGAAAGAAATATTTATATTAATAAGACCAACAACACTGTTTGGTTTGACGAATTGCTAAACACTTGGATGGGAACCTGTAGAGGATCTGGTGTTTTAGAAAAAACAAATACCGAATGGAAAATAAAACATTATGTACTATCAATTACAATACCTAACGATGATGTAAAAGAAATCATTAACATAAAAAAAGAAAAAGATTCAATATTTTTAAATAATTATTCAAATACAAAAAAATAAATTATGAGTAAAAAAGTACAATTTTCAATACTTACAATTCTTAGTTTAATTATATTCTACAGCTGTAATACTCAAAAAACAGAGACAGAAAAATTGCGTGAAAAGCATATATCTTTTGTTGAAAATCATCCTTTTAATAAAACGATGAAAATTTCTAGAAAAAAAAGAAAATCTTTAGGGTTACCTCCTAATGCATATTTTGAACAAGAATACTTAAATGAGATGAATCCAACTACGGGAAGAACTCATAAAAAAGAACTCTTTAAACTTCAAGAAAAGTTAAATAAAAAAAGAACATTATTAAGAGTTCCAGGAGATAAATCAGACAATGCTTGGGTAGAAAGAGGGCCAGATAATGTTGGAGGTAGAACAAGAGCTTTAATTTTTGATCCTAATGATACTACACAAGAGACAGTTTTTGCAGGTGGTGTAAGTGGCGGTTTATGGAAAAACACAAAAATTTCCGATCCAAATTCTGTTTGGACAAGAGTTGGAATTTCAGAAAACCTTGCTGTGTCTTCTATTGCTATTGATCCAAATAACTCTATGATTTGGTATGTTGGAACTGGAGAATCTTATACAAATGCAGAAGTTGGTAATGGGTTATGGAAATCTATTGATGGTGGAACAACTTGGAATAAGATTTTTGGTGGGGTTACCGGCTCTTCTACCATAGATAATTCTCCAAAATCTAGATTAGTAATTAATTCTAGTAAAGCTGTAGGTGATTATGATTTTGTTTTAACTACTGCTTTTGGAGGTGATTTAACATCAGACATAACTGCTAATCTTTCACTAGTAATTGATAATAGTGCACCTACTGATGATGCGTGTACTACAATAGGTAATCTTACAGAATTAAGTGGGAAAATAGCGTTACTTAGAAGAGGTTCTTGTAATTTTGATGACAAAGTTAAAAGAGCTCAAGACGCAGGTGCAATTGCCGTTATTGTAATTAACAATGTTGCTACAGCTCCAATTTCCATGGGAGGTGATGGCTTAGGTTTTGAAGGTGATACACCTGAAACTGCTTTAAACATTACAATTCCATCTGCAATGGTTTCTATGGCTGACGGGAATAAAATTGTTGCTGAATTAACAAATGGAGTTAATGGTACATTAAAGTTAGGATCATTAACTGCTGGCTCAAATATCTCTCCTGGAATACAACATATAAATGATGTTCTTGTAAGAAATAATAATGGTGTCTCAGAAGTATATGTTGCTGCGGGTGAAGCTATATATGGTGGATCAAGCCCCTTAACACTTTTAGGTGTTAATGAAATAGGCATTTATAAATCTATAGATGGCGCAAACTTCTCAAAATTAAATATCCCAAAAACAAGTAGTAATTCTGAATATGAACCAAATAAAATACGCTTAGGAGCGGATAATTCTATTTTTGTTTCTACAACAGACGATTCTTTTAATAGAGGAGGTGGAGCAATATTTCATTCTACAGATGGAAATACTTTTATTCTAAAACATACATTCCAAAATGGTAGAAGAATTGAGATTGCTCCCTCTAAACAAAATGCAAATACAGTTTATATTCTTGCCTCTCAAACAGGAACAAATCCAGTAAGATTATATAAAACAACTGATAATTTCAAATCGATAAAAACTTTAACATTACCTATTGCTAACGGAGGTTTACCTGCAAATGATTTTACTAATGGACAATCTTGGTATGATCTATATATTTATGTAGACCCTAATAACGATAATAATTTATATACTGGTGGAATTGATATTTTTAAATCTATAAATAGTGGAGATAGTTGGAATCAAATTTCTTATTATTATGGTAATAACAATACTTCACAAGTTCATCCAGATCAACATGGTATTGCTTTTTCTTCTTCTTCAAGAATGGTCTTTGGAAATGATGGTGGAGTTTATTTTTCTAATGACAGCGGCACTACAATTCAAGCCAGAAACAAAGGGTATAATACCTTACAATTTTACACAGTTGCTGTTGCCCCAAAAGGTTTAACAACTTCAGATTATTTTGTTGCTGGTGCTCAAGATAATGGTAGTCAATTAGTCGAAAATGGAAACGCTGGGGTTAATAGTTCTACTCAAGCACAAGGTGGTGATGGAGCATATTGTCATTTTGATATTGACGGAACTGATAAATACTACATTGTAAATACACAATGGAATGGATCAACAGTACTATTTAATTATGGAAATAATACATCCAGAACAATAAATAGAGATAGTTCCGAAGATGGTAATAATGGATCATTTATTAACCCACAAACTTTAGATTCTAATTTAGATATTTTATACTCTAACTATTCAAATGCATCTGGCATTTCAATAAGAGCATATTCTAACATAAAATCAGGAACTATTGGTATTAAAAAAATATTGTGGCGAAATATGGACGCAACTCCAACTGCATTAAAGACATCACCTTTTGAAGATAAAAAATCTAATTTATATGTTGGCTTAAGAAATGGTAAGCTAATAAAAGTAGCAGATACATACGCAGAATTCCCAGATAATCCGTCTTATAGTGATATTGCGGGGCCAGATTTTATAGGTTCTGTCTCAGATATTGAATTTGGTGTTAATGAAAATGAAATTTTTGTAACAATGCATAATTATGGCGTAGAAAATATTTGGTATACCAACGATGGAGGGACAACTTGGAAAGGCAAAGAAGGGAACTTACCAGATATACCTGTTAAAACAATCTTAAGAAACCCATTAAATACAAATGAAGTAATTGTTGGAACAGAATTAGGTGTTTGGAGAACCGCTAATTTTAATGATGAATCCCCTAGCTGGTTTCAGTCTTTTAATGGAATGAGCAATGTAAAAGTTACAGATTTAGATCTAAGAAATGACAATACAGTATTTGCTGCTACTTATGGTAGAGGTGTTTTTTCTGCTAAGTTTACTGATGCACCAGCATCCGTCGAAGAGGTAAATAAAGACAAATTAAATTTCACAATATACCCAACGGTAAACAATGGAAACTTCACCTTATTTGCAAAAAGAGATTTAGGAAACTCTAAAGTTTCCGTAATAGATTTAAATGGTAAAGAAGTTTATAATTCAAAAATAGACTTTAACAATAACGAAAAACATAAAATTAATATTAACAATCTTACCAAAGGAATGTATCTTATTAATTTAATTGATAAAAAAAACAATAAATATTCTAAGAAATTAATCATCAATTAAAAAAATATCCTCAAATAAAATATCATGAAAAAATTAGTATCAATATTATTTTTCTTAACCTGTTCTATATTGTATTCTCAGTTTCAAAATGTTGCTCCTTGGATGAATTCCAAGGCTAAATCAAACCAAAGAACCATTAATTCTGATATTATTACAATTAATGAAATTGACAAAGCAGCTAAAGAATATTTTAGCACATTAGAAGTAAATAAAAAAGGTAGTGGATTAAAACCCTATGAAAGATGGAAATATCATTGGAACTATTACACAAAAGAAAATGGTACCATTCTCCCTGCAAAAGATTTATGGAAAGCATGGGAGCAAAAAAACCAACTAAAAAGAGTATCAAAAAAAATAAACCAAAGTAATTGGAAAGCTTTGGGTCCTTACAACAACTCTAATACATTTAATGCCTCTAATTTTCAACAAACAGGACAAGGAAGAGTTAATGCTATTGCTGTTGATCCGAGTAATCCTAATACTATATATATTGGTGCCCCTGCTGGAGGTATTTGGAAATCAACAGATAATGGTGTAAACTGGAATCCTTTAACTGATTACTTACCACAAATTGGTGTATCTGGTATTGCTATACACCCAACAGACTCAAATATCATATATATTTCTACTGGTGATGATGATGCTTCAGATTCATATTCTGTTGGAGTATGGAAATCTATAGATGGGGGACTAAGTTGGAATAATACGGGTAATATGGCAGGAAACCCAAATTCGATGAATGAAATTTACATTCATCCAACTGCTACAGAAACCATATTGGTTGCTACTAATAGAGGGATTTTTAAATCTATAGATGGGGGTGCTAAATGGTCAAACTCTTTAAGTGCTAATATTTTAGACTTAAAGATGAAACCAGGGGACCCTAATATATGGTATGCCGTTAAAAATAGAACATTCTATAAATCTACAGATGGCGGAGATTCTTTTACCGAGATAACATTACCTAATCTAGGTACATCTACTAGATTAACTTTAGATGTTACACAAGCAAATCCAGAATATGTTTATGTAGTAAGTGCTGGTGCTGCTCCTGGATATAAATTTAATGGTGTTTTTAAATCTACAGACAGCGCTACTACATTTACCAAAACGAGTGAAATTAGCGATATTTTCAAGAGTTCACAAGCATGGTATGATCTTGCCTTAACAGTATCTTCTAAAAATGCAGATATTGTTTATGTTGGTGTGTTAGATATTTGGAAATCTACAGATGGGGGGAATGATTTTACTAAATTAAATGATTGGGCAAATCCTAATCAACCTTCTTATACGCATGCAGATATCCATTTCATGAGATTTATTAATGGAAAATTTTATGCTGGAACAGATGGTGGAATTTATGTATCAGAAGACGAAGGGGTTAAATTTAAAGATTTAACAAAAAACTTAGCTATTAGTCAATTTTACAAAATTTCTGTGGCTGCACAAAACTCTAATAATGTTGTCGGAGGATTACAAGACAACGGTGGTTTTGCATTAAATGATGAACTTTGGAGGAATTATCATGGTGGTGATGGTATGGAAGGAATAGCAGATCCTACCAATCCAGATACTCATTATGGTTTTACTCAATATGGCGGAAGCTTAAATAAAACTACTAATGGTGGTAGAACAAGCTCATATGTTACTGCAGCACCTGCTGCTGAAAGAAGTGGTAATGATAGCGGTGGTGCTTGGGTTACACCCATGGCATCAAATAGTAAGGGAGAAATTTATGCAGGATATAAAAATTTATATAAACTTGTTAATAGTGCGTGGGTAAAACAATCTAGTTTATTTTTGTTTGGAGATATATCCCATATCGAAATTGACCCTAAAAACGACAACAATATTTATGTTTCGCAAGCGGATAAAATCTATAGAAGTATTGACGCTGGTGTAACTTTTATCCAATTATTCAGTTATAAGAATGGAAGTATAAACGGAATTGAAATTAGCAATTTAGACTCAAACATTGCTTGGATTGTAACAAATTCAGGCATCTACAAAACTGAAAATATATTAAGTACTTCACCAACATTTTCTGATATTTCTAATAATTTACCATCAGATTCTAAGTTGGTAGTTAAACATCACGAAAGGAGTGGGAATAATTCAATTTATGTAGGTACAACCTTGGGAGTTTATACACTAAACGATACTTCTAATGGTAATTGGGAGGTTTTTGATATCAATTTACCTAATGTTGCTGTACGAGATTTAGAAATAAATGAAGAGGATTCTAAACTATTTGCAGCAACCTATGGAAGAGGTGCATTTGTTACAGATATTCCAAGAGAGTTACCTCAAAATGATTTACGACTATTAGCTTTAGAAAATACTCCTAAAAATATAAGTTGTTCAACATCTTTATCTCCTAGTCTCAAAGTTTCAAATCAAGGTAAAAATGTTATTAACTCTATAACCGTAAATTATAATTTTAATAATGGAAATTCAGAAACATATAACTGGACAGGAGTATTAAATTCAGAACAAATAGAAACAATAAATATTCCAACTATAAATTTAACACCTGGCAGTTATACACTAAATGTTGAAACACAAATTAATGGAGATGCATATCCTATAAATAATACTGCATCATCTTCTTTTTCTATAAATAAAACTAGTACAACACCAACGACTTTAAATTCTTTTGAAAATTCTGGAGACGAACTTTTAATTCAATCAACTGGAATAACAATGTGGGAGCTAGGAACTCCAACTAAAACTTTATTAAATTCAGCATCATCAGGTGACAAAGTATATGTAACAAAACTTAGAGGGAATCATCCTGATGCAACAACAGGTTTTCTATACACCAATTGTTATGATTTAACTAAAGTTGTTAATCCTATTATGGCATTTAAGATGGCTTTTGATATAGAGCTAGATTGGGATCATTTAGTTGTAGAATATAGAACCAACCAAGATGAAAAATGGAATATCTTAGGAACTGCAAACGATCCTAATTGGTATAATAGTGCGGCAACTACTAATGATACAAATCAATCTTCCCTACCTGGAAAACAATGGACTGGTTTTGGAGAATCTAGTCATGCTGGTGGAGGAAAAAATGCAGATTATCATGATTATTCGTATGATTTAGCTGCTTTTACTAATGAATCTAACATTACCTTTCGATTTAAATTTATTGCCGATGCTTATACAAATGAAGAAGGTGTTGCTATAGATGATTTTGTAATCAATGGAATATTATCTACAAAAGACATTGTATTAGAGAATACTTTTAATGTATATCCAAACCCTTCTAATGATACATTTAATTTTAATTGGAATGGGACAGAAAAAGCAACAATTTCTATTTTTGATTATACAGGTAAACTAATTCATCAAAAGAAAAACATTAAAACGAATTCATATAAATTAACTATGAATAATTTTAGTAAAGGATTATATTTTGCTAAAATTAATAGTGATGGAAAACAAGCAACTAAAAAGCTTATTTTAAAATAAAAATTTAGAAATACTTGTTATTAAAAAACCTCGCAATTGCGAGGTTTTTTAGTTTAGTACTTCTTTCAATACTTTATAAATCAAATCTGACTCAAAGCCTTTTCTAAAAAGGTAATCAGCTAATTTTTTTCGTCTTTTATAGTGGTTGGTTTCTGTTATGATTTCATTTCTTTTAACAGCAATTTGTATTAATTTTTCAGAATATTCAGTTTCATCAATCTCTTTAAGGGCAGTTTTCATAATATAGGCTGAAATATTTCTAAACTTCAATTCTCTAACAATTCTATTTTTACCCCAATGTTTTATTCTAAATTTTCCTCTTGCAAAACTTTTTGCAAAACGTTCTTCGTTTAGAAAATTATCTTGCATTAAACTTAAAAGAATCATTTCTCTTGCTTCAGGAATTAATTTATACTCCTTCATTTTCTGCTCCACTTCTTTATGACAACGATCTCTATAAACGCAATACTGCTCTAACTTTCGTTTTATTTCATTAACAGTAAACACTTTTTTATCCATTGTGCTAAAATATAAAAAGGGTTGAAAATAATTTCAACCCTTCAATTCTTTTATTGCTCATTCAAATTATAAAACTGTACGTAACCACATTTTAAATCTAGTAACTAAATAATATAAAATTGGCACAACTATTAATGTTAAGAAAGTAGCTATGATTAATCCGTAAATTACTGTTTTAGCTAAAGGTCCCCAGAAAATCACATTATCACCACCAATATAAATATTCGCATTAAACTCGCTAAACAACGTAAAGAAGTTAATATTAAAACCAATTGCCAAAGGAATAAGTCCTAAAATAGTGGTTATTGCTGTTAATAAAACAGGTCTTAAACGTGCCTTTCCTCCTTTAATAATAGATTCTGTTAATATATCCACAGGTACAAAAGCATTTTCATCAATATAGTGATCAATTTTACTTCTATCTATTAAAAGCTGGGTATAATCTAATAATACCACTCCATTATTTACCACAATACCTGCTAACGAGATAATCCCCATCATTGTCATCATAATAACAAACGGCGCTCCAGTTGCTACTAATCCACCAAAAACTCCTATTAGACTTAAGAAAATAGCTAGCATTATGATAGCTGGTTTTGAAACTGAATTAAACTGGAAAATCAATATAAAAAAGATTAATCCTAAACCAGTAAAAAATGCACCCATTAAAAAAGTCATTTGTTTGTTTTGCTCTTCAATCTGACCTGTATAATCAATTTTAACGTCATTTGGTTTCTGAGTAAATGTTTCCATTTCTTTTTGAACTTGAGAAACAATTGCCGCCGCATCTGTATAACCTGGAGCTAAAGCGGAATAAACAGTCACTACCCTATTAACTCTCTTATGTTTAATTGCACTAAAACCAGAAGTATTCGCTTGAGATGCAACTGCAGAAACAGGAATGGCTTTTACTTTACCAGAAGCTTGATCTCTAAAAGTTAATTTCTGATTAAAAATTGCGTTTGAATTATATCTATTCTCTTCATTAAAACGAACATAGATATCATAATCTTCACCATCATCTTTATAGATTCCTGCTTTTGCACCAAACACAGAATTACGTAATTGTTGACCAACTTGACCTGTACTAACTCCTAATTCTCCAGCCTTTTTTCTATCAACTTTCACCAACATAGAAGGTTTCGATTTGTTCACATCAATTTTTAATTGATCGATTCCAGCAATACTTTTTGTATTGATAAAATCACGCATTTTTTCTGCAGTTTCTATCAATTCAGCATAATCATTTCCTTCTAATTCTATATTAATTGGGTAGCCTTGTGGTGGCCCATTTGCGTCTTTTTCAACAGAAATAGAAATTCCAGGATAAATTCCTTGTAACGCTTCCTGAACTTTTTTCTGCAAATCTTTAGACTCCGCTCCTCTTCTAAATTTATACTCTCGCATAGAAGCAGTTATTTTCCCTCTATGTGGCATATCCGCTGCAGATCCACCGTCAGTTTGAGGGTTTCCTGCTCCTGCTCCAACTTGCGAAACCGCACTTTCTACTAAGAAATTATAACCATTATCGATATTTTCTGGGGCATTTAAAATTTTATAAACACGCTTTTCTATATCTAAAGTAACTTTATTAGTTTTTTCTATATCAGTTCCTTGTGGATACTCTATATAAACAATAATCTGGTTTGGTTCGTTATCTGGGAAAAATTCAATTTTTGTTCGTTGACTAGCAATCGAAGCACCAAATCCACCGAAGGCTAAAAACAACAAAATAAAAGTTCCAAACGTGATTATAATTGGTTTCCATCCTCTTAAAGCTGATGATAAAATTTTCTCATAAAATTGTTCCCAACGTGGTAACACATTGTTTTGAAACCCATTTGCTAACGGACGTAAAATATATCTGTACACCCAAAAATTAACTGCGGCAAAAACCATTAAAGTTCCTAATGCTCTATAATCTCCTCCAAAGAATAAAATCAATAAACCAATAATCCCTAAAATTGATGTAATTATTGTCAATCTTTTTAATGGCATGTTTTTATCCTCAATGTTCATAAATTGAGATACCATTACTGAGTTGAAGAAAATTGCAACAAAAAGAGAAGATCCTAAAACAACAGATAATGTTATTGGAAAGTATTTCATGAATTGCCCCATAACGCCTGGCCATAATCCAAGTGGAACAAATGCTGCTACCGTTGTTAAGGTTGAAATAATAATTGGAAAAGCTATTTCTCCAATTCCTTTTTTAGCTGCTTCAACACTAGATAAACCTTCGTCTTCCATGAGTCGATATGCGTTCTCGACGACGACAATTCCGTTATCTACCAGCATCCCGAGACCCATTATGAGCCCGAAAAGAATCATGGTATTCATGGTGTATCCCAATAGGCTTAATATCATTAAAGACATAAACATGGACATTGGAATAGCAAAACCAACAAATAATGCGTTTTTAAATCCTAAGAAAAACATTAAAACAGTTACTACTAAAATAACTCCGAAAATGATATTATTTACCAAATCATCTACTTGACCAATCGTTTTAGAAGATTGATCATTTGCAATCGTTACTTTTAAATTTGTTGGAAAAACATTGGCTTTTGCATCTTTAACTATTTCTAGAATTTTATCAGCAGCCACAACCATATTTTTACCAGAACGCTTTTTAACATCTAGCATAACAACAGGCGCTCCTTTTCCTAGAACAACATCATATTCTCTTGCGTAGGTAGTTTTCTCTTTATCTTTAAACGTTACGTTTGCAACGTCTCTTAAATAAATAGAACTCCCTCTTTCTGACTTTACAACAAAACTTTCTAACTGCTTAGGGTCTGTAATTTCTCCAACAATTCTTATAGTTCTACGTTGACCGCTGGCAATTAAACTACCAGCAGAAAGCGTCATATTACCATTATTAATGGCGCCAATAATATCATGAAAGCTAACTTTTGCAGCCATCATTTTATAGATATCTACAGCAACCTCTACTTCTTTATCTTGTGCGCCACGAATATCTACTTTCTTAATTTGTGGTAAATCTTCTATTTCGTCTTGTAAATATTCTCCAAACTCTTTTAATTTATCAACCGGATAATCACCAGAAATATTAATATTAAGTATCGGAATTTCTTCGGACATACTTAATTCGAAAATATTAGGCTCTACTTTTGCGCCGTTAAATGTTGGCCAATCTTCTCCAGAAGTTTTTGTATCAACCTCATCTTTTACTTTTTGCTTTGCTGATTCAACCGATAAACTTTCATCAAATTCAACAATTATCATAGAATAATCTTCTTGTGAAGTTGATGTGATTTTCACAACACCACTTACCGTTTTAAGCTTATCTTCTAATGGATCCGTAATCAGTTTTTCAACATCCTCTCCTGTATTCCCTGGGAAAATAGAGCTAATGTAGATTTTAGTTTCTCTAATCTCAGGAAAATTTTCTCTTGGCATATTAAAAAATGCCGACATACCTAGTGTTAAGATTAAAACCATTAACACATACATGGTTGTTTTGTTATTTATCGCCCAGGAGGATAAACCAAACTCTTTATCTACTTTATTATTAGTCATTTGTCACTAGTATTTAGTCATTAGTGTTGCTTTTAAGGTATTTTTGAAGACTCGTTATCATTTTTGATAATTCTTCTAAATAACTTCTTATTATTTTTTCTTCTGAAAAAGATATATACTTTTGATTTTTAGCAATTGTAGCACATACTACACATTCTTTCACAGAACCTATTGCTATTTGCAAAAATCTATTAAATTGTAAATTTGTATCTCCAGAACCTTCTGCTATATTTAAAGCTATTGAATTTGCAGCTCTAATAAATTGAGAGGTCAATCTGTAATTCTCTTCTTTAGGAAACTTTTCACAAGTTTTATATATCAAATTAATAAAATCAAGTGATTTTTGATATACTTTTAAATCTTCGAATTTGAACTTTATTTCTTCCATAGCTAATTACTAAAGTCTAAAAACTACAGACTAGAATTGTTTAAAACTTCAACTTTTTGTTCATTTTTTACACTTCTAGCACCTTCACTAATCACTTCAACTCCATTGGTCAACCCTGATAACACCTCAATATCATCTCCATTCGTTTTACCTGTAGAAATAAAAGCTTGTTTCGCAACACCAATTTTATCTTTTAAGTTTTCTACGATATAAACATACTGTTGTCCTTTCCCATTTTCGGAAATGATACTTTGTGGAATCAAAACAGCTTTTTCATTTGTATAATCATTGATTTTAAGCTTTGCTGATAAATTTGGCTTGATATTTCCATCTTTATTTGGAACAGCAACTTCAATCTTAAATGTTCTGTTTGCTGGATTGATAAAATTACCTGTTTGACGAATTGCTGAAATCATTTTTGTGCCTAAAACTGGAAATTCTACAATCACGGATTTTCCTTTAGTTACATTCGGAATATAGCTTTCTGGAACATCTGTTTCAATATACATATTACTTAGATTAACAATTCTAAAAACTCCCATTCCTGGACCAACTAAATTCCCTTGTTCTATAATTACATCATCAATTACACCTGAAAAAGGCGCAGTAATACTAGTTTTGGCTAATGTTTTTCTAAGTTGAGAAACAGCATTTTTCTGAGCTTCGTAATTTGTCTTGGTTTGTAAAAACTGAATTTCTGATCCAATTTTTTGATCCCATAAACGTTTTTGACGTTCAAAAGTAGTTTTTGCTAATGCTGCCTGAGCTTCAACTTGCGCTAATTGATTAGACATTCCGTTATCATCTACTTTTGCTAGAACTTGTCCTTTTTTTACATATTGACCTTCTTTTACATAAATAGCTTTTAGCAAACCATTCATTTCTGGCGATATTAAAACGTTCTTTTTAGTTTGTACATTTCCTTGTAATTCAAGATAATGTGTAAATTCTTTTTCAACAGTTTTAAAGGTAGAAACTAAAGGCATTTTTTTATTAGTATCTAATTTATCAATTGCGTCAATTAATAATTTAATTTCAGCAGAAACTTCTTGTTGTTGTTTATCTAATGCTGCTTTTTTTGTCTGTATTTGCTTTATATCTTTAGTTGCAATTACATCACTAACAGATTGTTTTTTTTCACCTCCACAAGAGATTAAAAATACAGTTACTAGTATTAATGAATAAATTCTTCTCATCGTTATTTTATTTTATGGGTACGTTTAATGCGTTTTCTAATTTGGCTTTATTCGCAATAATGTTTAACATTGATTGCACATAATTGTTTTGTTGCGCGTACAATTGTTGTTGCGCTTGTAGTAATTCGAAACTACTAGAAACACCTTCGTCAAATTTTATTTGTTGTTTTTTCTCTATTCTTTCAGATAATTCTAAATTCTTTTTTGCGGTTGCTAAATTTTCTATACTTAATTGATAGTTGCTTTTCGCAGTTTCTACTTCAAGATTTAATCGTTGTTTAGTTTCTTCCAATTGTATATCAGAATTTTGCAATGCAATTTTTGCCTGCGCAGTTTTAGCACTTCTTCTTAAACTACTAAAAATTGGGACTTTTAAACTAACTCCTAATAATGAAGAATTAAACCATTGTTGATTATTATTAAAAAACGAAAATGTATCAGAATTTGCCATTGTTCCGTAGTTTACAAAAGCACTTAAACTCGGTAATGCTTTACTTTGTTCGTATTTCATTAATAATCGATTACTCTCTCTGGCGTTTTCTGCAATTTTAAAATCTATATGATTACTTAAATCAAAAGATGAGGACAATAAATTTAAATCCGTATTTGTTAACGTTAAAGCACCTAAACTATCAGTTAAATTAAGTTTAGTATGTATTTCTTTTCCTATTGATAGGTTTAACATCTTATATGCAATTTCTTGCATTCTTTCTGCATTTCTAATACTACTTTTAATAGTACCTTCAGTAATTTCAAACTGCTCTACATCTTCTAATTCTGCTAAACCATTTTTGTTGGCTATTCTTGCGCCTCTTAAAAGTCGATCATTAGTTTTTTTGTTCCTCTTTAAAATTTCAATCATTTTTTCCGCCACCAAAACATTTCCGTAAGCATTAATTACAGCTTCACGAGTAAGTAATTCTGTTTTCTCTTTAGCTTGATTAGAAATTTTTAAATATGTTTTTGCCGATTGCAAACCAATTAAATAAGAACCATCAAATAATAATTGTGATAATGTTACACTAGCATTTAAGTTTTGTTGAGTTCCAAAAGTAACAGGTGTAAAATCTCCTTCTGCCGCATTTGGATCTAAAATTTTTGCAGGCAATAATGATACCTGTTGTTTTAACCAATTTTGATAATCTACTTGTGCATTAATTTGTGGCAACCCCAAAGTTGTTGTTTCCCATTTTCTTTTTTCAGCGGCTTTAATATCATTTTCAGCAATTTGATTATTGTAATTGTTGGCAATTGCAAAATCAACAGCCTCTTTTAAAGACAAACTTGCCGTTTTCTCTTGAGCTTGAAATGTGCTCAAAAAAAGTAGGGTTAAGAATGCATATATATACTTTTTCATTTTATGATTATTTCTCTTTTAATTGTTTTTCTAATTCTTGTATTCCTTTTACAGTAGCTATTCCTCTCAAATGATATTCTAAATAATAATTCATTAAATCATTCATAGAAAATTGTTGTAACGGAAATAACTCTGGATTTTTAATCCCTAACATTCCATTAAAATATAAGCGAGCAGTAAAATCAGTATCAATTTCTTTTCTAAACAGCCCTTGTTTAATTCCTCTTATTAAATTTTCTTGAATACATTCTTGCATAAACTCAAATTGCTTATGTTTTAAAGATGAAAATATTTCTGGATAATATTTTTGAAGTTGATATTGGGGAGAAGATTTTTCATCTTTCAAGTAATGCATTATAAAACGTTTTACTTCATATAACTCCTTTATTGGATTTTGTTGTTGCTCATGAATAAAATCTATTCCTGTACAAATAAATTCAAAAACGGTAGAAGTAACTTCTTGTACTAAATCTGTTTTATTACTAAAATGATTATAAATGGTTTTTTTAGAAACACCTAAAGCAGCAGCAATATCATCCATTGTAACGCTCTTAAATCCTAAGTTTAAGAACATTTCTGTCGATTTCTCTAAAATTTTATCTCTCATAATATGATGCAAATGTACAACAGGAAACTTTAGAAACAAAAAAAGTTTCCTAAGTTTTAATGTTTTTTTAACATTTCTATTAGACTAAAAAACTTCTTTGGCGTATTTTTACAAAAAATTTAAATTTGGATATTCTTACTTATCAAAACGACTTTTTAGAGTATTTAGAAAGTAAAAAATGGGTTAAAGAACCCAAAAACTTATACCTGCCAATAAAATATATTTTAGGTTTAGGAGGAAAACGCATTAGACCGGTTTTAACATTAATGGCGGCTGAAATTTTTTCAGGAGAATATAAAAAAGCACTTCCAGCTGCATTAGCAGTAGAAGTCTTTCATAATTTCACTTTAGTTCATGATGACATAATGGATGATGCTCCATTAAGACGTGGTAATAAAACCGTACATGAAAAGTGGGACATCAATACTGGTATTCTTTCTGGTGATGCTACATTAATTTTAGCATATCAATATTTTGAAAATTATGAACCTGAAGTTTTTCAAAATTTAGCAAAACTTTTTAGCAAAACTGCACTAGAAGTTTGTGAAGGACAACAATTAGATATTGATTTTGAAACTAGAAATGATGTAACAATTGACGAATATATTAATATGATTCGTTTAAAAACATCCGTTTTAGTTGGTGCTGCTTTGCAAATGGGAGCAATTGTAGCAAAAACATCGGAAGAAAATTTAAATGAAATTTATAATTTTGGTATTAACCTTGGTATTGCTTTTCAGCTTCAAGATGATTATTTAGATACTTTCGGGAATCCAGAAACTTTTGGGAAACAAGTTGGTGGAGATATTATAGAAAATAAAAAAACGTATTTATATTTAAAAGCATTAGAAATATCTACACCTGAAGATAAAAATAAACTTAAAAGTTTTTTCAATCAAAAGTTAGAAGATAATACCACTAAGATTGAAGAAGTTAAAAATATATTTTTAGCTAATAAAATTCCTGAATTGATAAAAGAATTAATTAAAAGCTATACAGACCTTGCGTTTCAATCTTTAGATAATTTAAATATCTCAGAAGAAAACAAATTTAAATTAAAAGATTTTGGTCTAAATTTAATGAATAGAGAAGTGTAAAATTTCTCTTATAAATAGTAGTTTTTTTAAAAATAATAGTACATTTGCCAACTATAAAAAGGACCCATAGCTCAGTTGGTTAGAGCATCTGACTCATAATCAGAGGGTCCCAGGTTCGAGCCCTGGTGGGTCCACAAATTATATGATTATTAAACAAAACTTGTATTTATATTATTAAATACAATATATTTGTTTTTCGAAGCTTTTGAATTTCAAAGTTTTAATCTGGGGGGATATAAAATGAAGAAACGAAACTACATACTGCTTTTTTTAGTGGTAACAGTTGTATTTATGGGACATTCTCAGATTGTTCCTCCGCCTGTTCCTCCACCTCCACCTCCTGGCATACCTATAGATAGTGGGTCAATTTTCCTTTTAATTGCAGGTTTATTTTACGGTGTAAAAAAGATTAAAAGGAAGTTTTAATTACTCATTAAACGTTGCACATATTTACCAATTACATCAAATTCTAAGTTAACTTTGTTTCCAACTTTAAGTTGAGAAAATGTCGTATGTTCTTTTGTATAAGGTATTATTGCTACGCTGAATTCATTTTTAAATGAATTTACCACCGTTAAACTAACACCATTAATAGTAATAGACCCTTTTTCTATGGTCACATTATTTTTATCAGAAGTATAAGAAAAACTAAATATTGTACTTCCATTATCATCTTTAATTTTAGTACATAAAGCAGTTTCATCAACATGTCCTTGAACAATATGCCCATCTAAACGATCTCCAAGCTTCATAGCTCGCTCCAGATTCACAAAATCATCAACAACTAATTCTCCTACATTCGTTTTATCTATGGTTTCTTTTATTGCAGTAACAGTATATTGATTTTTGTTAATATTAACAACTGTTAAACAAACACCGTTATGCGCAACACTTTGGTCAATTTTTAACTCAGGTGTAATATTGCTTTCTATAGTAAGGTGAAGATTCTCTTTCTCTTTTGTAATTTCTACAACTTTACCAAGTACTTCAATTATTCCTGTAAACATATCATTAAAAATTAGTTACTTTTGTATATTCAAAAATAGGAATTATACAAGAGTTAATATGGACAAAACTAACAAAATTATTGTAGGTATTTCAATAGGAGATTTAAATGGAATTGGAATTGAGATCATCTTAAAAACATTTAGAGATAAAAGAATGTTAGAATTTTGTACTCCAGTAATTTTTGGTTCAACAAAAGTTATTTCTTATCATAAAAAAGCACTGAATTTAGAAATTCCTGTTAATGGAATAAATAATATTAATCAACTAGCGCATAATAAAATTAACTTGCTTAATATCTGGAAAGAAGACATTAAAATAGAAATCGGCAATCCAACAGAAACTTCTGGGAAATATGCAGCTAACTCTCTAGAAGTTGCCGTTACAAATTTAAATGAAGGTGCTATTGATGTGCTTTTAACAGCTCCAATTGACAAGGAAAACATACAGTCAGAAAGTTTTAATTTCCCTGGACACACCGAATATTTAGAAGATAAATTAGAAGGAGAAAGTCTAATGATATTAATGTCTGATAATTTAAGAATCGGGCTTATAACTGGTCATATTCCAGTATCAAAAATTGCAGAAACCATAACGCCAGACTTAATAAAAAAGAAAGTAGCTATTATGCATGCATCTTTAAAAGAAGATTTCGCCATTAACAAACCAAAAATTGCTGTTTTAGGATTAAATCCTCATTGCGGCGATAAAGGTGTTATTGGTAAAGAAGATGAAGAAATTATAAAACCGACAGTTGAAGAAATAAAAGAGTCTGGAAAAATAGTTTTTGGTCCCTATGCCGCAGATGGTTTTTTCGGTTCTAAAACCTATCAACAATTTGATGGCGTTTTAGCCATGTATCACGATCAAGGTTTAGCACCTTTTAAAGCTCTATCATTTGGAAATGGTGTGAATTTCACTTCTGGACTCAATAAAATTAGGACTTCTCCAGATCACGGAACAGGTTTTGATATTGCAGGTAAAGGTGTTGCAAATGAAACATCGTTTAAAGAAGCGCTCTTTACAGCTATCAAAATTTTTAAAACTAGAAACCAACATAAAGAACTTACTAAAAAGCCTTTGGTAGTCAAGTAATTAAAATCTTTATATTTTTTCTTTTTTTACCATGTTACATAACTTTTTTCATATCTTTGCACGCTCAATTATAGATTGATAATGAAAGACTTGAAAAAATTCAACATTCAGTTTGTCGGATTAAAAGAAGGAAGTCATTTATTTGAATACCAAATTGACAATACGTTCTTTGAAGCTTTTAATTTTGATGAGTATTTAGATTCAAACCTAAATGTTCAAATAAATTTTGTAAAGAAACCAACACTATTAGAATTATCATTTACAGTAAATGGAACCATAAATGTTCCTTGCGATATAACTAATGAACCTTTTGACTTAATAATAGATGGAAAATTACCATTATTAATAAAGTTTGGAGAGGAATATAATGATGATAATGAAGAATTAATTATTGTTGCACATGGCTCTTATGAGATAAATGTAGCGCAATATATTTATGAAATGATAGTGCTTGCTGTACCTACAAAAAGAGTGCATCCAAAAGTAATTGATGGAACACTAGAATCAGAAGCTTTAAAAAGATTAAAACAATTAGAAATAAAAGAAAGTAAAACTGTTGAAAAAACAGACCCAAGGTGGGATAAATTAAAAGATTTATTAACAGAAAAAAATAAGTAAGATGGCGCATCCTAAAAGAAAAATATCCAAAACTAGAAGAGATAAAAGGAGAACACATTATAAAGCTTCAACTCAACAAATAGCAAAAGACCCAACAACTGGTGAGGCTCATTTATACCATAGAGCACACTGGAGTGAAGGTAAATTATACTATAGAGGTCAAATAGTATTAGATGCATCTGATAACGCAGAAGCATAAAATACAACTTTATAAAAAATTAAAAATCCTTCACTTTTGAAGGATTTTTTGCGTTTTTTAATCAAAATTGAACGTTTTTCGTCTTTTTTTGACCAAAATGTGAAATAAATTTCATTTCTTTGAAATCCAATTTATTGGACACTAAACAACTATTATGACTAAAATCACTGCAGCGATTACCGCAGTAGGAAAATACGTGCCAGAATACGTATTAACAAATAAAGAGTTAGAAACTTTGGTAGATACTAACGATGAGTGGATTACTACCAGAACAGGAATAAAAGAAAGAAGAATCTTAAAAGAAGAAGGCAAAGGAACTTCTTTTTTAGCTATTAAAGCCGCAGAAGATTTACTTCAAAAATCAAACTTAAATCCAGAAGAAATAGACATGGTTATTGTTGCTACTGCTACACCAGATTTAATGGTCGCAGCTACTGCAGCATATGTTGCAACAGAAATTGGTGCCGTAAATGCTTTTTCTTACGATTTACAAGCAGCATGTTCTAGTTTTTTATACGGAATGTCAACAGCCAGTAGCTATATAGAATCTGGTAGATACAAAAAAGTATTATTAATTGGAGCCGATAAAATGTCTTCTATTTTAGATTATACAGACAGAGCAACATGTATCATTTTTGGTGATGGAGCTGGTGCTGCTCTTTTTGAACCAAATACAGAAGGATTAGGATTGCAAGATGAATATTTAAGAAGTGATGGAGTTGGAAGAGAATTCTTAAAGATTGAAGCGGGTGGTTCAATTATGCCACCAACTGAAGAAACTGTGAAAAATCGCAGACACTTTATTCAACAAGAAGGAAGAACTGTATTTAAATATGCAGTTTCTAATATGGCAGATGTATCAGAAAAAATACTGAATAGAAATAATTTAACCAAAAACGATGTTGATTGGTTAGTTCCTCATCAAGCTAACAATAGAATTATTGAAGCTACTGCTAATAGAGTTGGTTTAGAATCAGAAAAAGTAATGGTGAACATCCATAAATACGGAAACACAACTTCTGCAACTTTACCATTATTACTTGCAGATTATGAAAAAGTATTGAAAAAAGGAGACAATTTAATTTTTGCAGCATTTGGTGGCGGTTTCACTTGGGGAGCTATTTATCTAAAATGGGCATATAATTCATAAAATCAACTAAAAAACTTTTAAAACTAAGAATATGGATATTAAAGAAATTCAAAGTCTTATAAAATTTGTAGCTAAATCTGGCGCTAGCGAGGTAAAGTTAGAAATGGAAGATATAAAGATTACAATAAAAACTGGTTCTGAAAAAACAGAAACTACCATTGTACAAGCTGCTCCTATAGCACAAATACCACAAGCTGCACCAGCTCCTATTGCCGTAGCTCAGCCAATTGCAGAAACAACGAACTCAGAAAGTTCGCCTGAAGATGCTAAATACATTACTATAAAATCGCCAATCATTGGTACATTTTACAGAAAACCTTCTCCAGACAAACCTATGTTTGTAGAAGTTGGTAGCACAATTAATACAGGCGATACGGTTTGTGTTATTGAAGCAATGAAGTTATTTAACGAAATTGAATCTGAAATTTCAGGTAAAATTGTTAAAGTTTTAGTAGACGATTCTTCTCCGGTAGAATTTGACCAACCATTATTCTTAGTAGATCCATCATAACATTAAGTTTAAAAGTTTAAAAGTTTAGAAGTTTAGAAGCTCATTAGCTATTCCTTAAACTCCTAAATAACTAAACAAACGAATAAACTAAAAAGATATGTTTAAAAAAATATTAATTGCCAATAGAGGTGAAATTGCATTACGTGTAATTAGAACCTGTAAAGAAATGGGCATAAAGACTGTAGCTGTTTATTCTAAAGCAGATGAAGAAAGTTTACATGTAAAGTTTGCAGATGAAGCTGTTTGTATTGGCCCACCACCGAGTAGTGAATCTTATTTGAAAATGTCAAATATTATTGCGGCAGCAGAAATCACAAATGCTGATGCTATTCATCCTGGTTATGGATTTTTATCTGAAAACGCTAAATTTTCTAAATTATGTGAAGAGCATGATATTAAATTTATTGGTGCTTCTGCAGAAATGATTGACCAAATGGGAGATAAAGCAAATGCAAAATCTACTATGAAAGCTGCTGGAGTCCCTTGTGTTCCTGGTAGTGAAGGTGTTATTGAAAATTTTGAAGAGTGTGAAAAACTTGCTATTGAAACTGGATATCCAGTAATGCTTAAAGCATCTGCTGGTGGTGGTGGAAAAGGAATGCGTGCTGTTTGGAAAGCTGAGGATTTAAAAGATGCTTGGGATTCTGCAAGACATGAATCTAAGGCTGCTTTT